>JAAYUQ010000058.1 GCA_012517575.1 Bacteroidales bacterium
GGCAAACAAGCACCTTCAACTTTTGATGGAAAAATTCTGGTTCCATTTGCAATCGAATCGAGTTTGTCTGGTGTTCAGAAGAATGTAGGAAAAGCAAATGAATTATGGTATGAACGAGAATTTACAATACCTTCAAAATGGAAAAATAATCGGGTAATTCTACATTTTGGCGCTGTGGACTGGAAAACAGATGTTTGGGTAAATGATGTTAAGGTTGGTCAGCATAGTGGAGGATACACGCCTTTTTCCTTTGAAATTACTTCCGCACTAAAAAACGGTTCAAATAAGTTGATGGTGAAAGTTTGGGATCCAACCAATGACAGTTATCAGCCACGCTGGAAACAAGTGAATAAACCCGAAGGCATTTGGTACACTTCAGTAACCGGCATTTGGCAAACAGTTTGGCTCGAACCTGTTTCAGAAAAATTTATTACGCAGGTGAAAACAACCCCAAACATTGATAAAAATATTTTGAATATTGAAGTTGCGACAAACGATTTTTCTGCTTCGGAAAGGATTGAAGTGAAAGTTTTGGATGGTTCAAGAATTGTGGCTACAGCTAAGTCCATCAATCATCTTCCCTTAGAACTTGTTATGCCCGATGATGTAAAACTGTGGTCGCCCGATAGTCCTTTTTTGTACAATTTGGAAATCACGCTTTGGAATGGAACAAAACAAATCGACAAAGTTAAAAGTTATGCTGCCATGCGAAAATATTCCATTAAGCGAGATGAAAATGGAATTGTTCGTTTACAGTTGAACAACAAGAATTTGTTTCAATTTGGTCCGCTGGATCAGGGTTGGTGGCCCGATGGTTTGTACACTGCTCCAACTGATGAAGCTTTAAAATTTGATGTTCAGAAGACCCAAGATTTCGGTTTTAACATGATTCGTAAGCATGTCAAAGTTGAACCGGCACGCTGGTATATGCATTGTGATCGTTTGGGGATGATAGTTTGGCAGGATATGCCAAGTGGTGATCATGGGCCACAGTGGCAACCCCGTCAATATTTTAACGGCGTTGAATTTCTTCGTTCCCCTGAATCTGAAGCAAACTATCGTAAGGAATGGAAAGAGATTATCGATTTTCTGTATTCTTATCCTTGTGTGGGTGTTTGGGTTCCTTTTAATGAAGCATGGGGTCAATTTAAAACGAAAGAAATTGCAGAATGGACAAAACTTTACGATCCTTCACGTTTAGTCAATCCTGCAAGTGGAGGCAATCATCATCCTGTGGGTGATATATTGGATTTGCACAACTATCCACAACCTGCCCTGTATTTATATGATGGGCAACGTGCAACAGTTTTAGGAGAATTTGGCGGAATTGGCTGGGCTGTAAAGGGACATTTGTGGGAACCTGATCGCAATTGGGGATACGTTCAATTTAACAGTGCCAAAGAAGTTACGGATGAATATGTGAAATATGCCGAACAATTGATGAATTTGATTCAGCATGGTTTCTCCGCAGCCGTTTATACACAGACAACAGATGTAGAAGTTGAAGTAAACGGTTTGATGACTTACGATCGAGAAGTTATAAAAATGGATGAATCGAGAGTAAAACAGATAAATCAGAAAATATGCAATATTTTAAAGAATTAGCCATTTGTATTTCTATTTTGCTTTGTTTTTCGTGTCAGAAAAACAATGAAATAGCTGCAAAATCACCTTCACTTTCCATTCAATGGGATGAAAAATCACTGGTATGTATTGCTGCCGAAGGTGGCTATCCACGCGTAAAAAGATTGAACGACGGTTCGTTGCTGGCTGCGTACGAAAACAGAAAAGGAGATGTGCTTGTAAAGCATAGTTTCGACGAAGGAAAAACATGGAGCGATTCAGTGCTGGTTTTTGGAAGTTTCGATTATACGAACGCAACCAATGGACTTTCTGCAAAAATCAATATTGCTAATCCGGAATTTATTCAGCTTGCAAATAACGACATATTGTTTGCCTGCAATTTTCGTCCTAATAAAGATGAAGTTTATCCTTTTTCCATTGCTATAAAAAGAAGTCGAGATAATGGCAATACATGGAGCGAAGAACAAATTGTATATCAAGCAGCTCCGCGATTTATTGACGGATGCTGGGAACCTTCTTTTCTTCTTTTGCCGGATGACAGAATTCAACTTTATTTTGCCAATGAATTTCCCTATCAGCAAAGCAACGAACAGGAAATTTCCATGCTCGAATCCGACGATAATGGCACAAGTTGGTCTACCGATAAAAAGACTGTGAGCTTCCGAAAGGGTTTCCGCGATGGCATGCCGGTTGCGACTACTGACGGAAAAGAAATCTTTGTTGCAATAGAAGACAATGGATTTGATCAGTTCAAACCTTTTATTGTAAAGAATGCCATTGCTGATAATTGGAAGGAACCTGTTTTAGCAGAATCCCCCAATCGCTATTCGGCTTTAAAAGAGCCTCTTCCTTCTTCTGTTTATGCCGGTGCTCCATATTTAATTAGTACCGAAGATGGATATTATGTACTGTCGTATCAAACAACCAATAATCGAACTTCCAACTGGGAATTATCCACAATGGAAGTTGTTGTCAGTGATAAACCGTCCGATTTCATTTCACCGTCGCAACCTTTCGCTCTACCTTTAAGCAAGGAAGCTAAATGGAATTCCCTTTGTGATTTGGGAAATGGTAAAATTGCGGCTGTTTCTTCTACCAATTTCAAATCAGAGAAAATCGGCGTTTGGATGATTAAAGGGAAAATTGTAGATAATCGAAAATAATTAAAAAAAAATGAAACGTACGCTCGGAATAATATTCTTTACATTGCTTTTTATTTCCTGCAAAGGAAGTGAAGTAATTATTCCCGAAAATGGGAATGAAAATACGTACAAAAACCCTGTAATTCCTCGCAGTTTACCTGATCCAACGGTGTTGAATGCTGCAGATGGTAATTTTTATCTTTACGCAACGGAAGATATCCGTAATGTTCCTATTTTTCGTTCCTCCGATTTGGTAAACTGGAATTTTTTGGGAACCGCTTTTACCGACCAAACCCGACCGACATTTGTTTCGGGTGGTGGTATTTGGGCACCAGATATCAACTATATCAATGGAAAATATGTACTTTATTATGCTATGTCGGTTTGGGGTGGCGAATGGGGTTGTGGAATTGGCGTAGCTACTGCTGATCGTCCTGAAGGTCCATTTACCGATCATGGCAAACTCTTCCGTAGTGATGAAATCGGAGTACAAAATTCCATCGATGCGTGTTATTTTGAAGAGAACGGCAAAAAATATCTTTTTTGGGGAAGCTTTCGTGGAATTTTCGGCATTGAACTTTCCGATAACGGATTGTCTCTAAAGCCTGGCGCTCAGAAAGTTCAGATCGCTGGAACTGCCTACGAAGGAACTTATATTCACAAACGAAACGGATATTATTATTTGTTTGCTTCTACTGGTACGTGTTGTGAAGGCTTAAACAGCACCTACACAACTGTGGTTGGTCGTTCTGATAACCTTTTTGGTCCTTATTTGGATAAATCCGGACAATCCATGATGGAAAATCACCACGAAATTTTGATTCAGAAAAATAGCAAATTTGTCGGGACCGGGCATAATTCGGAAATTGTTTCGGACGACAAAGGGCAGGATTGGATATTTTATCATGCCGTTTGGGTGGATAATCCTCAAGGAAGAGTGTTGATGCTGGATAAAATTCAATGGATGAACGACTGGCCTTACGTTACCGATAAATGTCCTTCGTTAGAAGCTGATAAACCGTATTTCAAGAAATAAATCTACAATAAAAAAGTTTTAAATATTGATTTGATAAAACAAAAAAGTTATGAACAAGAAATTGAATATCATTTTTTTAATGTTGGTATTGCTGTTTCCATTGCAGGCAGCAAAAACATTACCTGCTAAACAGTCCGTTTGGACAAAAGAAAAAGCCAATGCATGGTATGCTTCACAGCCGTGGTTGAGCGGATGCGATTATATCCCAGCTTCAGCCATTAATCAGGTTGAAATGTGGGCAAAAGATACTTATGATGCCGCAACGATTGATAAAGAATTGGGTTGGGCAGAAGAATTGGGTTTCAATACCATGCGAGTTTTCTTGAGCAGCGAAGTTTGGAAAGACGATCCGGCAGGCTTGAAAAAAAGGATGGACAACTTTCTTTCCATTTGCGACAAGCACCACATTCGTCCCATGTTCGTGTTTTTCGACGATTGCTGGAACGAAGAAACAGTTAAAGGAAAACAACCGGCGCCAAAACCCGGTATTCACAATTCAGGTTGGGTACAAGATCCTGCCTGCAGCCTGCGAGCTGACACGGCTTCACTTTTCCCAGTTCTTGAAAAATACGTAAAAGATATTGTTTCCTCTTTCAAAAACGATTCGCGTATTCTGATGTGGGATTTGTACAACGAACCCGGCAACAGTCGTCATAATATAAATTCACTTCCGCTGCTGAAAAACGCATTTAAATGGGCACGTCAATCCAATCCTTCCCAACCACTTTCGGCCGGAATCTGGTATTTTGGTTGCCCCGAACTGAATGAATTTCAGCTGGCAAATTCGGATATTGTAACTTATCACAATTATTCCGACGAAAAAAATCACGAATTGTGGATTAATTTCCTTCGCATGCAGGGGCGACCTATGATTTGCACTGAATATATGGCACGACGGAACAACAGCCATTTTGAGAATATCATGCCGTTGCTCAAACGCAACAACGTCGGAGCTATCAATTGGGGTTTTGTTTCGGGAAAAACCAATACGATTTTTGCGTGGAGCGATCCTCGCCCCAACGAAAAAGAACCAACCGTATGGTTCCACGATATTTATCGGCAGGATAAAACACCTTTTGATCCGAAGGAAGTTGAATTTATTAAAAAAATGACGGGAAAAATTTCCAATGTCCAACTAATGAAACCGGAGAACTTCAATGAAAAAATAGATGGCAAACAAGTATCGCTTTTCACATTGAAAAATCGTCAGGGAATGACGGCTCAAATTACCAATTATGGCGGAAGAGTAGTCTCCCTTTGGGTGCCCGATAGAAATTATGATTTTGCCGATGTAGTAACCGGATATTCCTCGCTGAAAGGATTCCAACAATCTACAGAAGTATATTTTGGAGCACTGATAGGAAGATATGGTAACAGAATTGCCAAAGGAAGATTTGAATTGAACGGAAAGACTTATCAACTCCCGATCAACGATGGAGAAAATCATTTGCACGGAGGTCCCAAAGGTTTTCATACGGTGGTGTGGGATGCCAGACCTTTTAAAAATACTAACAACGAAGACGTATTGGAACTGAAATATTTTTCTCGAGATGGAGAAGAAGGTTATCCGGGCAATTTGATGGTAACGGTAATTTATACTTTGACAAACGATAACGAATTGAAAATTGAATACTCTGCTACAACCGACAAACCAACCGTTGTCAATCTAACAAATCACACTTTCTTTAACCTGCATGGTTATTCGAGTGGAATTGCTAAATCAATCAATTCGCATATGCTGGAAATAAATGCGTCCAATTATACACCGACCGATAATGGTTTGATACCAACTGGAATTATTGCACCTGTGAAGGGAACCCCGATGGATTTCACAAAACCAACGTCCATAGGAGAAAGAGTAAATGATAACTTTCCCGATTTAATTAACGGAAAAGGATACGACCACAATTGGGTTTTGAATAAAAAAGGAGATAAGCTGACAGAAGCAGCAGTCGTTTATGAACCTTCTAACGGCATTCAAATGCGTGTTGTTACCGACCAACCCGGTTTGCAATTTTATGGAGGTAATTTTCTAAACGGCACGGAAAAGGGGAAATACGGCGAAGTTTATACATACCGTACTTCATTTGCCATGGAAACCCAACATTTCCCCGACAGCCCAAATCATGCGAACTTTCCTTCAACGGTTCTGAATCCGGGTCAAGAATATCAACATTTGTGCGTATATAAATTTGAAACAAGATAAGAGGTAAATAAGAAGTTGTGTTGTTAGTGAATGATTGCAACAAATTTTTTGCAATGATTGGTTAAGAAAAGGGCTTTCAGTTTTTTTCATCTCGGAAAAATTGAAAGTCCTTTCTTTTTTAACTAAAATGATGTAAATTTGGTGGATAATTCCGACAAAAACGTTCTTATTTCGTGTTCCTATCTGTTGCTGCGTTCATTCATTTAAAAAATCATCAAATAAAATCTTTTCACAATGAAAAAACAATTATTTTCAATTTTAATTTCTTTTGTAATAATTCCATTGCTTGTGGCTCAACCTAATTTAAAACCAAGTGATTATGACATTACAAAAGACAGACTTTTATATACGATTGGTTATGCTCATTTGGATACCGAATGGAATTGGGATTATCCTACTACCATTAACGAGCATATTTTGCACACGATGCTGGAAAATTTCGCACTTTTCGAAAAATATCCCGATTATGTGTTCAATTTTACCGGGTCCCGTCGGTATAAAATGATGAAAGAGTATTATCCACAATTGTATCCTCAAGTTAAAAAATATATCGAACAAGGACGTTGGAAAGTTTCAGGATCTTCCGTCGATGAAGGAGAAGTTAATATTTCTTCTTCAGAATCGCTTATTCGTCAGGTGCTTTACGGAAATGAATTTTTTAAAAATGAATTTGGAAAAGAAAGTGCCGACTATATGTTACCCGATTGCTTTGGTTTTTTGTGGAATTTGCCTTCTATATTAAATCATTGCGGTTTAATCGGATTTTCGACTCAAAAACTTACTTGGCGTTCTGCAGCAGGAGTTCCGTTTAATGTTGGCGTTTGGAAAGGTCCGGATGACAAAGGAATTATTGCTGCATTAAATGCAACCAGCTATACTTCCAGAGTTGAAGAACGTCTCGATAAAAATCCTCAATGGGTAGAACGCCTGAATCAGGACAAGGAAAAAATAGGATATGCTTTTGACTACCGCTATTATGGTGTTGGTGACCAAGGTGGTGCTCCGCGTGTAAATGATGTGAAACGGGCTGTCAACAGTTTGAACAATGACGACAGTAATTTTAAGGTTTTGTTGACTTCTTCCGATCAAATGTACAAAGATATTACTCCAGAAATTAAAGCAAAACTTCCGACTTATTCCGGCGACTTATTGTTGATTGAGCATAGTTCCGGTTCGCTGACTTCACAAGCTTTTATGAAAAGAATGAACCGTAAAAATGAACTTTTGGCTTCTTCTGCAGAACTTGCCAGTGTAACGGCTGATTGGATGGGAACCGCAGCTTATCCGTTCGAAAAACTGAATAATGGTTGGGATTTAGTGCTGGGAAGCCAATTTCATGATATTCTGCCCGGAACATCTATTCCAAAAGCGTATGAATATGCTTGGAACGACGAATTTATTGCTGCCAATTGCTTTGCCGAAGCGCTTAAAAACAGCTTGAGTTCCATTGCCGGGAAAATGAATACACAAACCGAAGGGAAATCTGTTGTGGTTTATAATCCCGTAAGTCGGGCAAGACAGGATGTCGTTACTGCACAGCTGAAATACAAGTCTTTACCTCATACTATTGGCGTTTTCGATAAGAATGGCAAGGAGGTTCCATCCCAAATTATTGAAAGAAAAGGAAATAGTATTACAATTTTATTTTTGGCCGATATGCCTTCTGCAAGTTTAAAAGTGTATGATGTTCGTGAAATTTCACACGTTGCAAAGCAAACAGGACTTTCCATTTCCGAAAATTCTTTGGAAAATGAATACTACAAGGTAAAAATTGCATCCAATGGCGATATACTTAGCATTTTTGATAAAAAGAATGCCAAAGAATTGTTGGCAAAGCCTGCTCGTTTGGAATTTTTGGCAGAAACACCAAATGAATGGCCGGCATGGAACATGGATTGGAAAGATCGTCAGAAACCGCCCATCAATTTTATGGATAAAAATGCAAAATTAACTATCGTCGAACAAGGTCCGGTAAGAGTTACTTTGAAAGTGGAAAGAACAGGACAAAATTCTACCATTATACAATACTATAGCTTGGCTGCAGGAGAGGCTGGTAAACGTTTGGAAGTGAGCAATAAAATTGACTGGCAATCACGTGCAGTCAGCCTGAAAGCTTCTTTTCCACTTACAGTTTCTAATAAAAATGCAACCTACAATTTAGGTGTAGGAACCATTTCTCGAGGAAACAATGAGGAGAAAAAATTTGAAGTTCCTTCCAAAGAATGGTTCGACTTGACTGATCGAACAGAAAAATATGGTGTAACGATTTTGGAAGATTGCAAATATGGTTCCGATAAACCGAATGACAATACCTTGCGTCTGACTTTACTTTACACGCCGGGAATTCACGTGCCGCGATGGCAATGGACAATGTACCAAAGCACACAGGATTGGGGCATTCATGATGTGAAATATGCCGTTTATGGTCATGAAGGCGATTGGCGAAAAGGAGAATCCGCTTGGCAGGCACAATTTTTTAATCAGCCGTTGATGGCTTTTGAATCCAACAAACATGAAGGAGAACTCGGTAATAGTTTCTCAATGATTTCGATAAGCCGTCCAGAAGTAGGTTTAATGGCTTTCAAGAAAATGGAGTCAGGAGAAGGTTATATCATTCGCGTGAATGAATTGTCGGGAAAGGATATTAAAAATGCAAAAATCACTTTGCCGAGGGAAGTACTTGAAGCCTACGAAGTGAATGGACAGGAAAAACGAATTGGTGATGTGAAGTTTACAAAAGACGGAATTCAGTTTGATTTAAGTCACTATACGATAAAAAGTTTTGCTGTAAAATTGAAGAAAGATAATGAAGCTGTCGTTACGCAACAACCGGTAACGATTCCTTACAATACCGACGTAATGAGTTTTGACGATAATCGGGATGATGGCGTTATGTTCGACGGTCAGTCGCTTCCTGCCGAACTTTTGCCTGAATTTGTTGAAAGCGAAGGAATACGTTTCAAAATCGGAAATAAGGAAGATGAACAAAACAATGCCGTCGTTTGTAACGCCCAAACTATTGCTTTGCCTGCCGGCAATTTCACCAAACTTTATCTTTTGGCTGCCGCTGCAAACGATGTGAAAGATGAATTTTATATCGATGGGAATCCGGTAAATTTGAAAATTCAAAAATGGACAGGTTTTATTGGTCAATTTTACAACCGCATTCTGAGTTTGGATCAGAATAAAGTGTTGAAAATGAGTGAACCATATTCAAAAACCGATAACATTGCCTGGTTCGCTTCGCATTGCCACAACAATTATCCGATGAAAAACGAAGCTTATCAGTACAGCTATCTGTATAAATATGAAATTCCAATTGCAGCTGGAGCTAAAAATTTAACTTTGCCCAATAATAGAAATATTAAAATTGTAGCGGTAACAATGGCCGCTCCAAAAGCTGAGAATTTGCAGCCTCTACAACCAATTTACGACAATTTTGAGAATAATATGCCTCTTCAATTGCGTGAAAAATAGTATTTTCAAAAATAATAGATATTAATACTATTAAAATAAACTAATAAAGACCAAATGATAATTTCTCTGCAAAGTCTGTGATGGAATTTTGCAGAGAAATTTAATAATATCAAAGCAGTTTTAAAAAACTTTGATTTTATTAAACTTTATATTATTGTTTATCAAACTTTTATGTAAATTTTCATTCTATTTCTCTCCATTATCTTTAATTATAATCATACCATATTCGAGGTAGAAAAAATTAACCCTTTTTTGTGATTGTCTTGTTTTTAGTTGTTTTGTACCTTTGCAAAGAGAAAAACAAAATCTTTTGTCAATATTATTTCTGATAAAGATGGTTTTGTAAATTAATTAAAAATCAAAATCTTATGTCGAAAATTGCTAAAAATCTTACGGAGCTGATTGGCAATACTCCTTTGTTGCAACTAACTCATTTTGTTTCCAAAAAAGGTTTGCAAGCCAATATTATCGCCAAATTGGAGTCGTTCAATCCGGCCGGAAGTGTAAAGGACAGAATTGCATTAGCCATGATTGAGGACGCAGAAGGGAAAGGCCTTTTAAAGCCCGGTGCAGAAGTAATAGAACCAACCAGCGGAAATACGGGTATTGGTTTGGCTATGATTGCTACAGTAAAAGGTTATAAACTTACACTAACCATGCCCGAAACCATGAGCATTGAGCGTAGAAATTTGCTTAGAGCCTTGGGCGCGAATATCGTGCTTACACCGGGAGTAGAAGGAATGAAAGGTGCTATTGCTAAAGCATTGGAACTGCATGAACAAAATCCATCTTCATTTATTCCTCAACAGTTTGAAAATCCCGCCAATCCTTTGAAACATTTTCAGACTACAGGTGAAGAAATATGGCGTGATACCGAAGGGAAAGTTGATATTTTTGTTGCTGGCGTTGGGACAGGTGGAACCATAAGTGGAGTAGGGGCTTCGTTAAAGAAACATAATCCTGCAATAAAAATTGTGGCTGTAGAACCAGCAAGTTCTCCTGTTCTTTCTGGAGGAAAACCAGGACCTCATCAAATACAGGGAATAGGTGCCGGTTTTGTACCCAAAAATTTTGATCCGGCAGTAGTGGATGAAATTATTCAGGTTAGTAATAATGATGCCATTCTTACTTCGCGTCAATTGGCTCAACAAGAAGGTCTGTTGGTTGGAATTTCCTCAGGTGCTGCAGCTTTTGCTGCTTCTTTGATTGCTCAGCGACCCGAAAACGAAGACAAAATTATTGTCGTCCTGCTACCCGATACCGGCGAAAGATATCTTTCCACAGCGCTCTACGCTTTTGACGAATATCCGTTATAAATTACAAGTATTGAAATCTAAATAATTAGTATTATGAATATCAACAATTTAAAATTTGAAACCTTACAGGTTCATGCCGGTCAGGAAGTGGATAAAACCACAAAGTCGCGTGCCGTACCTATTTATCAGACTTCGTCCTACGTTTTTGACGACGCAGCCGATGGTGCCGATCTTTTTGCTCTGAGAAAATTCGGAAATATTTATACCCGACTGCAAAATCCCACTACCGATGTGTTTGAAAAACGTGTGGCAGCCCTTGAAGGTGGCGTTACAGGGTTGGCAACTTCTTCGGGACAGGCTGCAGAATTTCTCGCTCTCAACAATATTGTGCAGGCTGGAGATAATTTTGTAGCTACTTCTCATCTTTATGGTGGAACGTATAATCAGTTCAAAAATCAATTTAAGCGTCTGGGTGTAGACGTTAAATTTACGGCAAATGATGAGCCGGAAACTTTTGAAAAATTAATCGACGACAAAACCAAAGCTATTTATATCGAAACAATTGGGAATCCCGATTTGAATATTCCCGATTTCGAAGCAATTGCAGCTGTTGCCGATAAATACGATATTCCGCTCATTGTGGACAATACTTTTGGCGCTGGAGGTTATCTTTTCCGTCCCATTGAACATGGAGCTTCTATTGTGGTGGAAAGTGCTACCAAATGGATTGGCGGACATGGAACTTCGCTGGGAGGCGTAATTGTCGACAGTGGAAAATTTAATTGGGGAAATGGTAAATTTCCGGCTTTTACGGAACCTTCTGAAAGTTATCACGGATTGGTTTTTTGGGATGCTTTTGGTGAAGGAAGTCCGTTCGGCAACATTGCTTTCAATATTAGGGCACGTGTGGAAGGCCTTCGTGATTGGGGCTGCGTTATCAGTCCTTTCAATTCTTTTTTGTTGCTGCAGGGCTTGGAAACTTTGTCGTTGAGGATGGAACGCCATGTTCAAAATGCGTTGGATCTTGCTCGATGGTTACAAACATTGCCGGCAGTGGAATATGTTAATTATCCAGGATTGGAAAACAATTCTTATCACGAAATGGCAAAAAAATATCTGAAAAATGGTTTTGGCGGCGTATTGGCTTTTAAGTTGAAAGGTGATGCTTCATTGGCCGACAAGTTTATAAACAACTTAAAATTGGTAAGCCATTTGGCCAATGTAGGCGATGCTAAATCTCTTATTATTCATCCCGCTACAACTACTCACGAACAACTTTCGCCGGAAGATAAGATGGCAGCAGGTGTTTTTCCCGGTTTGCTGCGTTTCTCGGTAGGAATCGAAAATATTGTCGATATTAAAGCAGATATTGGACAGGCTCTTTCCCATATCTGATCTTTATTTCTTGAATTTTACAGGGCTGCCGGCAAATAGTTGACAGCCTTTTTTGATTTCTTGCTTTGAATTTCATAAAAAAAATTTGGAATGTGTTCTTGAATTTTGATATTATAGAAGACTTATATTTATCAAAAAGTTTGGTTTTGCTATTAAAAGGATATTATTTTTAATTTTTCGATTAAATTTTGCCGACATTTTTTCAGAATTTGAGTTTTTCTATTTATTTTTGTTGTCTAAATGATACAATTAAATTTAAAAGACATGGAAAAAATTGATGATTTGGACAGGCAAATTTTAAAAATAATTACGCAGAATGCGCGGTTGCCCTTTCGCGATGTAGCTGTTCAATGCGGTGTTTCTCGTGCAGCCATACATCAGCGCGTGCAAAGGCTGATTGATATGGACGTCATTACAGGTTCAGGGTATTTTGTCAATCCTAAAAAACTTGGTTATCAAATGTGCGTTTATATCGGAATCACTCTTGAGCGTGGCTCCATGTACAAAGAAGTGGTTCAGGAATTGGAAAAAATTCCCGAAATTGTTGAATCGCAGTACACATTAGGACCTTATACCATTTTGATAAAGCTTTATGCGAAGAATGATGAACATCTAATGGAATTGCTGAACGGAAAAATTCAGGAAATAAAGGGTGTTGCAACCACCGAAACGCTCACATCACTCGATCAGCGTATCAGAAGGACAATTCCCATCGATTGAACGATCGAAAGGAACTTGATTTATACGTAAATAAATTTTCATTATGCAGCATGATTGCCTTTTATAGTGTATATCATGCTGTTTTTTAGTTTCTGCCGACATGAAAGTTTTGGTAACGGGAGCAACCGGTTTGTTGGGGCACAGGGTAACTATGGAGTTGCTTGGGCGAGGTCATCAAGTGAACATTATTGTCCGAACAACGAATAATATTTTTTTTGATCTGAATTCCGTACAGGTTTTCAAGGGTAACTTTACCGATTACGAACAATTGAAAGCTGCGGCTTCGGGGTGCGATGCTGTGATACACATTGCAGCAGTAACTGATGTACGTTTGTTGCATTACGAAGATTATAGGAAAATTAACGTGGAAGGGTCGGCACAAATAATTCGAGTTTGCAGAGAATTGGCTATTCGACGTGTGGTGTATATCAGTTCTTCCAATACGATCGGTTTTGGTTCAAAAAACAAACCGGCCACGGAAGATTTTCCCTTTCAATATCCGTTCACCCGCTCTTTTTACGCTAAAAGTAAAATGGAAGCGGAAAAGTTGTTTCAACAATTTGCTTCAGAATTTGGCATGCATGTGATCATCATTCATCCCACATTTATGATTGGCTCTTATGATGTAAAGCCGAGTTCAGGAAAATTACTGCTCTTGGGTTATCGGAACCCGTTGTTGTTTATTCCGAAAGGAGGAAAAAATTTTGTTCCTGTTCGAGATGTGTCAATGGCTGTTTGCAATGCTCTTACACTGGGGAAAAATGGTGAGCATTATTTGGCTGCCGGCGTGAATCTTTCATTCAAAGAGTATTATAGGTTGCAAAAGGAAATAGCCGGTTATCGACAGATGATAATAGAAGTTCCCGATTTTTTGTTGAAAATATTGGGAAGAGTAGGGGATCTTCTTCGTTTTTTAGGTATCAAAACGGATGTTTGTACTATGAATCTATCGCAGTTAATGATTCAGGAATATTATTGTGGACAAAAAGCTGTAAAAGAACTCGACATGCCTCAAACCGATTTGAAAATCGCTATTGTTGAGGCCATCGATTGGTTTAAAAAACAAGGCCGGATACGTTGAAAATTTTTTAAACTGAAATTTTGGCGTTAATTGTTTTGCTGGTTCTATAAAACTTCTACCACTTTTCCCAATTCGGCATAACAAACATAACCTTCTGTTTGATAACCCATTTGAGCAATTAAATCTATATATTCTTTCACTTGTGAAAGATAAAATTTGTTTTCTTTCTTACCGAATTTGTAGTCAATCACCGTTGCCTTATTATCTTTGATGATTACCTTGTCGGGACGATGTTGCCGACCTTCGGGCGAAAGAATGGTTGATTCGTTTAATATTCGACCTTCGCCGTTGAACCACTCTTTTGACTGTGGAAGAGACCAAAATTTTTCCAATCCTTTTTCAACCGTTTTTCTCTCTGTCTCGCTGATTTGACCTGATAAAACAAATTCCTGCAAAACTTTATCCTGATCCGTCTTATTTACAATTTTCCGTAGTATTTCATGCATAATGATGCCGTAATTCAGTTGACTGTCAGATAAATCCTTTTCTTCAATAAGATATTGTGTCTGCTGATGCCGAATTTGGAGTTTTTGGGCGCTGTTGCACGAAGGATATTGAACAAACTTTTCAAATTTTATGGAAGAAATATTTTCCTTTTGAGGAGCGTGAGTGGTTTCTCCCCATTCGTAAATTTGATTTTCGTCATCCTTTCTTGTCGACGAGGTTGCTCTATTGTTATTTGGCTGGTTCTGAACAAATTGCCAAAGCACTGAAGAAATATTTTTCATTTCTCCCGAAGCAGATTTTTTCTTTTTTTCTTCTTTTTTTTCATCAGGTGCCGGTGTCAGGCAGACGAGTTCGTTTTTTGGGCGAGTGAATGCCACGTAAGCAAGATTCAAACTGTCAATGTATAAGTGCATTTGCTCTTCGAAGTAATTTTGGGCAAAAATACTTTGTTTCAAGTACTGTACGTAGGAAATGGGCAGCAATGGCAGTTCGTTGAAAGGCGGGACATTTGTTTCGCACCACAGCACGTTGGTTTTGTGAATATTTCCTTCCAAAGCCCAATCGCAAAAAGGAAGAATAACAACCGGAAAGTCCAGTCCTTTTGCCTTGTGGATGGTCATAATATGTATGGCTTCCTGGTCGGCAGGCATAGCTACAAATTTTTTACAGCCTGTTTCATCCCACCACGTGAGAAAATCACTGATGTCGGAAGAACCTTTGGCGGTAAAACTATATACCAAGTCCTGAAAAGCTTGAACAAAAGGAGCCTGATTTTTCCATTTTCCAATTTCGAAAAGGGAAATAATTTGCTCCACGCGGTCGAAAAGAGAATAATGACGAATTTCCTGAAGTGCTTTTTCTTCTTCGGAATTAAAAATTAGGGAGAAATTTTTTTTGGTGTTTTCATTGAAAGCGGAAATATCCCGTAAGGCTTCATTTAGAGATTTTCCCAACACATTGAGAGCATATTCGATGTTTACAATAGCCAGCTGAATATCGTCAGAAGGAGAAACTAAAAGTTTAAGCAGTCCGATAATAAAACGTACCGAAGATGCTTCTCCTATCACCAGTCCTTCATTCCCTAATACGTCGTAACAATAACCTTCTTTTGCAGAAAGCGAATTTTTGTAGTTCATCAGACTTTGAATGATGATGGCAGCATCTTTCTTCTCACGAACAAGTATGGCAATATCTGATGCTTTATATCCATGATCCTGAAAATTTTCCAGTATGGAAGGTAAACGTTTCAAACTTTCTTCTTGCCAGTTTTTCCCTTCGTTGGGAATGAATTGAATGCACACGTGACCGTCACCAGCTTTTTCGGAAACTTTCTGTTCCGTATCCGTGTAAGCATGTTGAATTTTCGTCGAGAGTTCTGCTGCAAAAGGATATTTTTCGACTGAAAAAATTTCCTGAATATTATCATTCAGTTGTTGTTGAAGGAGTTGAGAAGTTTGCGTAAAGAACCGGTTGTTGAATTCCACAATATTTCTGTCGCTGCGCCAATTGACTTTGAGTGGCTGCTGACGAATTTGTTCAGATGAAAAATCCTTGAATATTTGTTCATCCAACAATTTCCAATCGGAGTTTCTCCATCGATAAATACTTTGCTTTACGTCCCCTACAACCATGTTGAATTTATCTTCTGCCAGGCTGTTTCGTACAAGTGGTAGAAAATTTTTCCATTGAAGTACGGAAGTATCCTGAAATTCGTCAATCATAAAATGTTGCAGTTTGTTGCCGATTTTTTCGTAAACGTAAGGAGTATCGCTATTGTCGATAATTCTATTGAGCAACAGATTGGTGTCGGAAATTAGAAGAGTATTTTGTTCGGCAGTCAACTGATTGATTTCCATAGCTAAATCGGTAAGGATTCCCAATTTGTAAATGTGCTTCAACACTATGCCGACGGAATTGTAGCGAATAAAAGGCTCTTCAAAAACCTCGTTAATTTTCTCAAAACACTTTCCCAATCCGTTTATATAGGCTGAGTTGACTTTATCTTTTACCCAATCCGGTGTGTTTTTGTTTGTACAGTTTTCTACATCTTCGGCATATTTTCTGAACCGGCTGTTGGGAGCGGCTACATTTCCGCTGATTAGTTTGTCGAATAATTTTGTTTCCTTATAACTAAAATCGTCATGAGTGAGCTCAAAATTGGTCATTAAATTAATGCCCTCCTGAGCCAATATTTTTACTTCTTCCTCGAAATTTGTTCTGATTTTTTTCAGTTTGCCGATATATTTTCCCAGAAAATCGCGATTGTGAAGTTTTTTGCCAATTTCTTCAGCTCTGTATTGATAGTTTTCCTTGAAAATTTCAGAACCAAAGCCAACTATATCATTTTTGAGATTCCATTTTCCACTTTGTTCCATGCTTTCTTCGGCAAAACTAATCAACCATTCCAACAATTGTTGATTTTCTTTTTTTGATAGGTTGAAAAACAAGTTATCGACAGCCTGAGAAAGTACGGTGTCGGTCTCCATTTCAAGGTTGTAGCCTCCATGAATTCCTATTTCGCGGGCAAAACTGCGAATAACTTGCTGAAAAAAACTGTCAATTGTACTTACAGAAAACGAAGAATAATCGTACAACAGACTTATGAGTATCTGTTTGGCTTTTCGATTTACATCAGATGCATCACCGCCATATTCTTCCATTAAGCTGTTTCGGTAGTTGCTGGGTTGACCTTGTGCCAATGCAAAAAGTTCCTTCAATATACGTGATTTCATTTCTTCGGTAGCTTTGTTAGTAAAGGTTACCGCGAGAATATGACGATGAAGATTTTCCCCATTGTTCTGAAACAGCAAATGAATGTAATCTTTTGTCAGTTGGAAAGTTTTTCCTGACCCGGCAGAAGCATGATAAACATTCAGCATTTTAATTTTTTTAATGGATAACGGTAGTTTTTGCAAAAAAATTTTACTTGAAATTGATTTTCTTGACTTTATATCCCATTTTTTGAAGTAGTTCTGCGACTTTCACCCTGAAATCTCCTTGTATGAGCGCCATTCCATTGTCAGCTGTACCTCCTGCGCTACATGACATTTTCAGGGTTTTTGCAAGCTCTTTCAGCTCCTTTTCCGTCCCTTGAAATTCGGAAATAATGGTTACCGGCTTTCCGTTCCGTTTTTCCATTTGCACACGCAAGGGCTCGGTTTGCACTTTTTTCGCGAGCTCGTCATTTTCAGTAGATTCACTGTTATCTTGAGGCAAACTGTCTTTCAGTTGGTTAAGTTTTTCTTTCCAGTCCATAAAAAAGTATTTATATCGAATGTCAATTGTTTAGCAAAATTTTACAGTTGATTTGAATAAATTGAAGTTGTTATTGAAACTTTTCTTCTTCAACCAATTTTTTAAAAAATTCCCAGATAACAATGCCGCCGGCTATGCTTACGTTGAGGGAATGTTTGGTACCATATTGGGGTATTTCAATGCAGCCATCGCAGGCATCTACCACCGCTTGTTGAACTCCTTTTACTTCGTTACCCAATACGATGGCGTATTTTTCCTCAGAATTTAATTGAATGGTATTTAAAGGTAAACTTTCTCGTGCCTGTTCAATGGCAAAAATTTTATACTTTTCCTTATGTAATTCTTCCAGAGCCTTTTGCGTTTCTTCAAAATATATCCATTCTACGGAATTTTCTGCGCCAAGTGCAGTTTTATGTAATTCGGCATTGGGCGGCGTACTGGTTATTCCACATAAATAGACAGCCTGAAGCAGAAAAGCATCTGCTGTACGAAAAATTGAACCTACATTATGAAGACTGCGAACATTATCGAGGACAACAATCAGGGGCGTTTTTTCCTTTTTTTTAAATTCCTCAACTGTCAACCGATTCATTTCCGTAACTTTTAGTTTTTGCATTTTCTCTGATAATGTTTTTATTTTGATTCCTTCAACTATTGATTTTAAAAAAATTTAATTAGTGCTACTGCGCTATCAATCAGCGTATCGTAGCCTTTTGCAGCATCTTCCGTTTTTAAGGCGATACTTATATCAGGGTCTATGCCCCATTCAATGTGTTGCATGTTGGCGTTAAACATAGGAGATGTAGGTACTCTGACCATCCAACCGTTGGGAATTTCGCTTGAAAGAGGCATTCCTCCACCACCGCCTGTTTTGTCTCCCAAAATAACTGCAAAAGGTGCATTTGTCATTCTGTTCACAAAATCATTAGTGGCGCTGTAGGTCATTCGGTTAGTAAGAATCACAACAGGTCTCAACCATTGAATATTTTTATTGGCGGGAGTAAATAATTTTATCGGAGTCGAAAAATCGGTATGTCCCGGTCCCGTTTTATGACAAAGATAGCCGGTGAGCGTTTTTTCGGTAAAAAAATATGAGGCTAATTGTTCAGCTCCGCTCATGTATCCGCCACCATTATTTCGGACGTCCAGAACAATTCCTCTGCAGTTGGAAAAATATTTGAAAATATAGCCCATGTTTGTATCGCTGAAATCGCTGGTGAAGTCTCCGTAATAAATGTATCCGATATTACCATTGTCGATTTTTTGATAATGCATTCCGCCTGCAATTCTGTAGTTTTCACCTAAATATCGATTGGAATAAATAATATCCGAACTGAAATTTTCAGGATAATCGGTGTACCATTTCCAGTAACGGCTGACATCGAAACCGGAATATAAATTTACGTGTCCATCTTTCAATTCTTCCAGCATTTTGCCGAGAAGATCAAAAAAATCCAAATCTGTTTTTATGTACGGAATTCTTTGATGATAAACAGTGTAGACAGAATCCCAGTTAATATTTTTATAATCGAGATAGCAGTATTTGGTATCGATAATTTCCCATAAGGCATTAAAATTTCCTTCATAAGTATTGTGTTGAATGACGGGCTCATCCATACACGAATGAAAAAGCATTCCAAAGAGTGAAAGCAAAACGATATGTTTTTTCATGAAAAAACTTGTTGATTAGTAGTTATAAGTACTGTTGAAGCTTGAAGGCGCTCGATTTTTTGTTCCTTCAAACTTGTAAAAATCGTAAATGAATCCGACATGAAAACTTAAATCGTTTCTTTTAAATATCATTTGATTGGCTTCAAACTTTAAATTTTCGTTTCTAAAGCCAAAACGTAAAGTTGTGTGATTAAAAGGAATATCCAGCGAGAGATTTTCGGTGAGTGACAGTTTATTGTGTAACGATGTGAAATGCAATGTATTTGAAAAATTTTGCAATTCAAAAATTTCATAATACGAAGCTCCCTGTTCGGGCACAAACATCACTCCGACCAAAGGCGCTTGCATGGAAAATCCAAGACGGAGCATGCGTTTGGGCGTTCTGATTCGATAAACGGCTTCCCCTGAAAGATTCAGGTTGGTAGCAAGATCAATATTGAAGGGATTGTTTTGATTGCGACTATTGGTTTTCCCCATAAAGTCCAAATCCCAAAGACCTCCGGCTAGCAGCAGAAGATTCTCTCCGACATAAAAATGTCGATGCATCCCCCACGAAAAATTCATTCCCAAATACCACATTTCGCTGGTTTGAGCTGGGTTTTCGGTCAAACCAAAATTCATGTTGAAATGATTTTCTTTTGAAAGACGAATATTTTCAGGCGAAACAAATTTTCTGTTGTCGTTTTCATAACGAAATCCCGATCCACTGTATTTCAATGGTGAAAGGTAAGAATCCAACATGTT
This sequence comes from Bacteroidales bacterium, assembly GCA_012517575.1. Lineage (GTDB taxonomy): Bacteria > Bacteroidota > Bacteroidia > Bacteroidales > Paludibacteraceae > MVYY01. Next base: position 20,015 of record JAAYUQ010000058.1, read on the forward strand.
GATGGTAGAAAATCCAAAGGCGTGAGTGGAAGTTGTCAATGTCCTGGTTTGCAGAATGATATCTTGTGCATTTAATGAAAAAGCAGCAATCATCATCCATGCTACCAACATAGACTTTATCAAAACGAATTCTTTTGATTTATGCCTTTGCAACAATTTTTGTGTGAAGAAAATACTTGTGTTTTGTATCATGTGAGGAGGAAAAATATTTGTTTTGTTGATTTTCAGCATGAATTTAGGGAATAAATGAACTTTTTTGTCTGTTTGAATCAACAAAAATATAAAAAAAGAAGTAATTTTGCATTTCTTTTGGTAAAACTTTTATCCTTTGAAACTATTTTTTACGGGGGAAAGTTTTATGTTAAAAAATGTATTGGATTACGATTTAAAGGATTGATAATTAAAACAATGTTGATATGCTGTCACAAGAAGATGTTTTCAAGAAACTGATTGCTCATTGCAAAGAGTATGGATTTGTTTTTCCGTCCAGCGAAATTTACGACGGATTGAGCGCTGTTTATGATTATGGACAAAATGGCGTTGAACTCAAAAACAATATTAAAAAATATTGGTGGGACAGTATGGTTCTGCTTCACGAAAATGTTGTGGGCATCGATGCCGCAATTTTTATGCATCCCACCACTTGGAAAGCTTCGGGACATGTGGATGCTTTCAATGATCCGCTGATTGACAACAAAGACAGTAAAAAACGTTATCGTGCCGATGTTCTCATTGAGGAATTGATAGCCAAGTATGATGAAAAAATCGAAAAGGAAGTAGAAAAAGCAGCCAAACGTTTTGGTGAAAATTTCGACGAAAAATTGTTTCGTGCTACCAACGAGCGGGTAAAAGAACATCAGGCAAAGCGTGATGAAATTCATCGTCGGTATGTTAAAGCATTGAACGATAACGATTTATCCGAATTAAGGGCAATTATTATTGACAACGAAATTGTTTGCCCGGTAAGTGGAACAAAAAACTGGACGGAAGTTCGTCAGTTTAATTTGATGTTCACGACAGAAATGGGTTCCAATGCCGATAGTGCCATGAAAATTTATTTGCGTCCCGAAACTGCACAAGGTATTTTTGTTAATTTTCTGAACGTTCAGAAAACCGGAAGGATGAAAATTCCTTTTGGCATTGCACAAATAGGCAAAGCTTTTCGAAATGAAATTGTGGCGCGACAGTTTATTTTCCGAATGCGCGAATTTGAACAAATGGAAATGCAGTTTTTTGTTCGGCCTGGAGAGGAAATGAAATGGTTCGACTATTGGAAAGAATACCGAATGAAATGGCACAAGGCGTTGGGTTTGGGCGATCACAAATATCGTTTTCACGACCACGACAAGTTGGCACATTATGCCAATGCCGCTACAGATATTGAATTTGAGTTGCCTTTTGGTTTCAAAGAAATTGAAGGCATTCATTCTCGTACCGATTTCGATTTAAAAAATCATGAAAAATATTCAGGAAAAAATTTGAAATATTACGATGCAGAATTAAAGGAATCCTACACTCCTTATGTTATTGAAACATCCATTGGTGTGGACAGAACTTTTCTGTCCATCATGGCGTCTGCCTATACTGAAGAAAAGCTCGATGACGGCGAAACGCGTGTGGTGTTAAAACTTCCGCCGGTTTTGGCTCCTGTAAAAATCGGAATTTTCCCGTTAGTTAAAAAAGATGGACTTTCCGAAGTGGCTCATCAAATCTTTGAAGATTTGAAATTCGATTTCAAATGCTTTTATGACGACAAGGATTCCATTGGAAAACGCTATCGTCGTCAAGATGCTATTGGAACGCCGTTTTGTATCACGGTTGATCATCAAACGCTGGAGGATGAAAAGGTAACCATTCGTTATCGCGATTCCATGAAACAGGAACGTGTAAAAATCGACCAATTATCCGCAATTCTGAACGAAAAAGTCAGTATGAAAAACCTCTTGAAACAACTTTAAAAATATTTTTTGACACTATATTTTACGAAGGGTGTAAATTGAAAAGTTGGGATAAAATTAAAGTCTTATTCTTTCGCCGAAGATAAGTAAGAATAAATTGATTAAGAATAATGTCACAATTTTGAATAGGTTGTGTATATTTTTTAGTGTGCAGTTCTTTGAAGAATGAGCTCATCTCTTCCCCATTCTTGAAGGATTTTAGGAAATCCTTATTGTTTAATAATTCTTTTTTGTCTATCATAATTGCCACTAATTTAGTCATTTTTTTCAACTTAACAAGTGGTCTAATTTTTGGGGAGTACTCTACTCTTATTGGTTCTAAAATTTTTCAGAATAATTTTTCAATTTACACAGTTTATGAAATACTACCTGAAATTTAATCATTTTTCCAACGATTATTTTTGCTGAAGATTTTCGATTACTTCAAGCAATTGAACGGGTGGGCGACAAGGTTTCCAATCATTTTTTCGGACAAAAGCCAATAGGGTTTCAGCATGATTGATTATTTCATCGTTTTCGTTCAAGAAGTCATATTCAAAAAACATTCTTACTCCTTTTATCCATTGAAAGGTTGTTTTTATGGTAATTAAAGAATCGTAAGTTGCCTGTTTGATAAATTTAAATTGCATGGAAACAACAGGACACATCACACCGTCGTCTTCAATCGATTTATAGGGAATTCCAATGTTGCGGAGTAGCTCCCAACGAGCACATTCACAATATTTCACATAGTTCACATGATGCATCGATCCCATTTGATCGGTATCGGCATATCCAACTCGAAACTTATAATTGTATTGAATCATCTTTTTTTACAAAAGTATATAAAAATTGAAGTTATTTCAATACGCGTGAAAATAAAATTAAGGACGCAAAACTTTAAAGATTTACCGTATTGTGCTTCTAAGCACAAATGTTACCTTTGTAAGTTGGTTTTTAATAACCAATGAAATAAACTAATTGTATAACAATTTAATCCGGTAATTTTATGGAAAAAGCATGTGCTCTTGACGTTCACAAAACATTTGTTTTGAACCTCAGCGCTTATTGAAATTTTGACCCAAAAGTCGATAAATAAAAAAGTTTATTCCTAAAATTAGAAAAATATTACATTTGTATGGACTTGTTTGTTTTTTGAAAAAACAATTTGAATTTTCTTTTTCACCCTAACCCAATTGTATAAAAATGATGAATATATTTGATAAGAATTATGTAGCTCAAAATTACGACCAATTCTATGAAAGCGAGAAAGGAAGAGCTGTTGACCGGATTGAAAAATCGGTCGTATGGCAATTGCTTCGTTCTATTCCCGTTCGTGGTGATATGTTGGAACTGGGTTGCGGAACCGGCCACTGGACCAAGTTTTTTTGCGAAGAAGGGTTTCGGATAACGGCTGTCGATACTTCGGAAGCAATGCTTTCGGAAGCACGAAAGAAAGATATTGCGTGTGCCACTTTTCTGCGAGCGGATGCAGCTGCACTTCCTTTTACTGATGAGAGCTTTTCTGTGGTAGCTTCCATTACCATGTTGGAATTTGTGGAAGATATCCATAAAATTTTCAACGAAATAGATCGCGTGTTGAAACGGGACGGATATCTATTATTCGGTTGGTTGAATGCATTATCCGAATTGGGTAAGAAGAAAAACTCGGACGAAATATACCGACATGCCCGTTTTTATACGCCCGATGAAATTCAGCAATATCTATCGTATTTTGGAGATCCTATCATGCAGGTCGGGGTACATTATTCTCCTTCCTTTGATTTGTTGGATGGAACTGATAAACAAGATTCCGTGCATCCTGCTTTTATAGCTACACTTGTACAAAAAAAATAAAAAATGATACAAATAAGTTTGGAAATCAGTTACTATTCGTTGACAGACGATTATAAAACGCCTGTGAAAGAATTTCTTGATGTGTTAGGCAAAAACCCTAAAATCAGTTTGGAAACAGGAACGATGAGTACTTTGCTTGCAGGAGAATATGATGAGGTGATGGAAATTTTGACCGGCAGTATGCGCGAATTCATGGAAAAATATCCTTCCGTTTTTTGCATCAAAATATCCAATGCTTGCAACAGTTGTAAAAAAATAAGAATTAAATGAAAGGATATATTCACGTTTATACCGGTAACGGTAAAGGGAAAACAACCGCAGCACTGGGACTTGCTTTGAGAGCTGTCGGCGCAGGGAAAAAAGTTTATTTTGCCCAATTTGTCAAAGGGAAGATTTATTCCGAAATCGCTGCCATAAACCGGTACATTCCTGAGATTACGGTCAAACAATATGGACGGGGCTGCTTTATTGTGAATGAGCCCACCTCGGAAGATATTCAGGCAGCGAAAGAAGGACTCGAGGAAGCCTCAGTCGTTATTCGTTCCGGGCAATATGATGTGGTAATTTTGGATGAAGCGACGATTGCGCTACATTACA
>JAAYUQ010000005.1 GCA_012517575.1 Bacteroidales bacterium
AAAGTCGAAGAAAATAACTTTGGAATCCGTAAAAGATTACTGGAATATGATGATGTAATGAATTCTCAGCGCGAAGTCATTTATACACGTCGCCGACACGCTTTAATGGGAGAAAGAATAGAATCGGATATTACCAACATGATTTATGATGCCATTGAAAATATGGTGACTAATGCAAAAGGCAACGGATTCTACGATGAACTTGAAGAGCAATTGTTGACGGTTTTTGCCATGGATGTTCCTTTTTCCGAAGAAGAATTCAATTCTTCCCGAACTCGCGATTTGACCGAAAAAGTAGTGAATGCAGCTCTTTCTACTTTTAAACGAAAAATGGAAAAGTTGTCATCCATTGCTTATCCTGTGATTAAACAAGTATATGAACAACAAGGAGATAAATATGAAAACATCCTGATTCCCGTAACCGACGGAAAAAGAATTTTTAATGTTGTCGTTCATTTGGAGACTGCTTACAAAACAGAAGGAAAAGAAGTAATCAAATCTTTTGAAAAACAGACTTTACTTTATGTGATTGACGATGAATGGAAGGAACATTTGCGTCAGTTGGACGAACTGCGAAATTCTGTTCAAAACGCAACTTATGAGCAAAAAGATCCTTTGTTGATCTATAAACTCGAATCATTTGGTCTGTTCAAGGAAATGATTGAAAATATTAACCATAAGGTTCTCTCCATTTTGATGCGTGGACAAATTCCTGTTAGAGAACCGGAAAAAGTTAGGGAAGCAAAAATACCTGTTCGTCAGGATTTTAGCAAATATAAAACACAAAAGGACGAAATTGCTGATAGAGGAAATTCTGATACCGGTGGTGACACCAGGGAAAAACAGCGTCCGCAACCCATTCATGTAGAAAAGAAAGTGGGAAGAAATGATCCTTGCCCCTGTGGAAGCGGGAAAAAATACAAACATTGTCACGGAGCTAATTCTTAGTATTTATATTTATACCCTTAAAGAAGAAAAGCAACATGCTCAATTATATAGTTTGGGACGTTAATCCTGAAATTTTTCGATTAGGTTCATTGTCAGTGCGATGGTACGGTTTACTTTGGGCTGTTGGTATTTTGTTGGCTTTACTGATTGGTCAGAAAATTTTTAAACATGAAAAGCTACCTGAAGCCTGGCTCGATAAAATTTTTATTTATGCCGTAGTTGGAGGCATTGTCGGAGCTCGTTTGGGACATTGCCTGTTTTATGAATGGAAATTACTTCCCGAACCAGTAAAATTTTTAGGTATTACTTTCAGATACGGAAATTATTATTTGTCGCATCCATGGGAAATACTATATGTCTGGCATGGAGGTTTGGCTAGTCATGGTGGAGCTATCGGTATTCTGATAGCCATGTATTTTTACAATAAAAATGTTACCAAAAAAGGATATCTTTGGGCATTTGACCGTTTAGCCATCGGCGTTGCCATTACCGGCGCCTGCATAAGACTTGGAAATTTGATGAACTCGGAAATTTATGGAAATCCTACCAACCTTCCTTGGGGTTTTATTTTTGTTCGAGCGGGAGAAACACAGCCCATGCATCCAACGCAAATTTATGAAATGCTTTATTGCCTGATAACTTTTGGCATTATTTGGTGGTTATACTGGAAAAAGGAAGCCTATAAAAAAACAGGATTTATTTTTGGCGTTTTTTTGATAGGAATATTTGGAACACGCTTTCTATTGGAATTTATCAAACTCGATCAGGAAGCTTTTGAGTCGGGAATGTTGTTGAATATGGGCCAAATTTTAAGCATTCCTTTTATTATTTGGGGTATTTGGCTGGTAGCAAGAAAACAAAAAATTGCTTCTTCAAATTCTGATTTGAATGTGCCTAAAAACAAAGCCACCGTCAACAGAAAAAAATGATTTAGCAAACTGTTCAGTGCATAATTTTGTACACCAGTTCTTTCAATAATTCCTCTTCGTCAATACCGGCACTGTCAACACCTTTGCTTTTTGCATCCGTTTCTCTGATTTCAGAAAGTATTTTTATAGTTTTATCTCTATTATAAATTTTGGATGCACTCTGATAATCTTTTACAAAAAAAGGATTAATTTTCAGCTCTGCTGCTACATTTTTTTCGGTTTTATCTTTCATAAAATGGTACAAAAGTAGATTTCCGAAAAAATTGAAAAGTTGTGCCAATACAAGTACCAACGGATTATTTTTTTTATTTTCGGCAAAATAGAGAACGATTCGGTTTGCTTTCAGTACATCCCGATTAACAAATGCTTTTTGAAGTTCAAAAACATTATAATCTTTACTGATACCAATATTTTTTTCAACTAATTCAGGAGTTATCTGATTGATGTCTTGTGGTTTTGTTAAAAGCAACTTGTCCAGTTCATTGGCAATTTTTGTCAAATCGGTTCCCAAATAATCAACCAGCATATTTTCAGCTTCCGGCGTTATTCCCGCTTTTCGAATTTTAATATACGAACGTATCCATTCGCCAACCTGATAATCATACAGTTTTCCCGACTCAAAAATAACCCCCGTTTTCTT
>JAAYUQ010000059.1 GCA_012517575.1 Bacteroidales bacterium
TAAAAGACGCGAGGGAAATAACAAAATTTATAGAGCCAAACAGTATTGATTTATGTTTAACTTCACCGCCATACTGGGATATTTTAAATGCTCGCCGAAGTGCTGATTTAAAAATTGGTAGAAATTATACCAATAAAACTCAAGATATTGGAAATATTGAATCTTACAACAATTTTCTTGATGAGTTAAAGAGAATCATGGCAGAAGTTGCGAAAACCATTCGCGATAATGGATATTGCGTAATGGTTGTTATGGATATTCGCAAGGGTAGTAAATTTTATCCATTTCATAGCGATGTTGCCAAAATAATGGAAGAAGTCGGACTTACATTTGAGGATTTGTTAATTTGGGACAGACAAAAAGAATATAATAATTGCAAGCCGTTGGGCTATCCTTATAAATTTATTGTTAATAAGGTTCACGAATACATTTTAATTTTCAAAAAATATGGACATAACAAATAAAGTATCATCGTTTTTAAGTGAAGACATTGCCTATTTTCTAGGTTTAATTGTCGGTAGAGGCACGATTATAAAATCGGCAGAGCTGAATAAATTAGTTGTGGATTTTCCATTTAAAAATTTGGAAGCCACAAGCCCGATTGATCCAAGTAAAAAATTTGATACTCAAATTTATTTATCAAATAGTTTGGATAAAATAGTTGAAAGAATAAAACGGCTCGGGCTTGATGTGAGCAAATTCAATGATGAGGATAATAGGGGCGTTAGTCTTGTGGTTGTTTGGCGAAACACCGATTTAACATGGCAGTTTTTGAGCTATTTGCTAAATGGTGATTTTAGCGATTATCATTCTTTTAGAATACCAAAGGCAATTTTTCAAGCAGACAAAGAAAAGCAAAAAGAATTTTTGCGCGGGTATTTTGATGTGACTGGCTATGTTCGCGCCTCAAATGCTCAATTTGGCAGAGAAGACCAGCAAAGAATTTATCTTGAAGTTGATCATCGGAATTGGTTTTTAGTTTTAGATTTATATAAACTTTTTGAAATAGTCGGCATACCTATTGAAAGCATAGATTTTGGACACCCAAATTTCCGTGATCCAAATTTTAAAAAAGCGGCTGGATTTTGGGCAAAAGAACACCAAGTAAAAATATTTGCCAATCAGTTTTTGCCCGTTGGTTCATATTTGAAGCACAAGCAGGAAGTGTTAGCCGATCTTGCAAAAATGAATAAAGCAGGAATTGGCGATAACTCAAGCGAAAAGAAGTTTAGAATTAGGGAGAAAGCCCAAAATCCAGAAGAAAATTCTGAAAAATTGCCTGATTTTCTAAGAGGAAAACATTTTAATCATTACTCGGAACTTTTAGCCGTTCTTGAGGAAAACGACAACATAAAAGCCTATGAATAATTACGAATCAAAACAAGAAATCGCACTTTATCCAAGCATGCTGAAATGGTTGCAGATGTATTTGGAGAATAAACACCCGAAGGCGGTCATAAAAACTTATGATGTTCATTCTGTTGATTTAAGCGATTTTATACAACGCAACAAATATACAAAATATTTTCCCGAATACGCCACTTATAAAATACGGGTTGATTTGCTTGGCATGATTTTAGAAAAAGATAAATGCAATTTGGTTTTTGTTGAAGTAAAAGACACGCCATTAAGTTTAATAAACCTTTCACAGCTTCTTGGATATTGCAAAATTTTGCGACCGGAATTTGCTTTTTTAATTTCGCCGAAAGGGCTTGCAAAGCCGTTAAGCCAGCTACTTGTTCATTTCAATCGCTTAGATATTTTGGAATTTGATAAAAATAAATTTGTCCGTGTGGCAAAATGGAATCCAGCAAGAAATGCGATTGAAATTGACAGCATAATTCCGCCATTAGGAAATTTATAAGCGAACTATGGAAGATTTACCGACAAACAAGTTATCAATATATCTAATCAAGGATTCATACTCCGATCATCAGAGTATTCTTAAGAATTTTGACAAACTTACGAAAGAAGAGATTAAAGACGGCACAGAAACAATAGGCACTTTATATTTTGGAGATTCGCACCTATTTGAGCCGTCATGGATAAAAGATTTTTTCGGTTCAAGCTTTGAAAATAATAAAGAACGAAACGCGCAAGACGAGAATAGAAAATTGAAATTATTTAACGCAAGCTCAAAAGCCGTTTTATTGATTGAACATCAAAACAGGATTTTTGCTATCCCGTTTGGTTATGGGTGGAATTTGCTTAATCATGGCGTGTGGGAAGAACGGTTTGGTTTGAAAACGACGCTAAACACCGTTGACGCAAACAATTTGCGCCGAATAGACAAGAAAAACATGTCGTCTATACCAAAAGATACAAGCGAACAATTAAGCCGTGAGGGTATAGCTGCTGATTTTGGAATTGATATTGAGCAGGATTTGATCCAATCAATTACAGGGAAATCCAAAGAGGAAACTTTTGGGAAAAGCATTACTGGTAAAGACGCTCTAAGTGTTTCCGTGAAAGTTGATCTAACTGGGATAAAAGAATTTTTGGAAAACTGTTATCAAAAGTATTCAAGCGATGAATATAAAAAAGATTTTGGCTGGATTGACCAAATTGCTGAGGTGAAAGACCCAATTTTAACCGAAAAGCTGAATGGCAAACTAATTGAAAGTATTAAGAAGAACGAAATTGAAAAAACATGGATGGCTGTACCTGAACTTGTAGACTGGGCAGATGTTTTAGGATTTTCTTACAAAAATAGTATGAAAGATACTTCAAGGCAGGACGATATATGTTTGCCCGATTTTCTTAATTCATTATCCGAGGACGATAAAAATGATTTGTCAGTGGAAATTTTGAAAAGAAAAAAGATATTTTGTTTCAACGCGCAAAACGATCAAATTAAACATCAATGGTCGGCATATAATTGTTTGTATTGCGAAACAAATGACGACAGCAACCAGAAAACTTATCTGTTGAGCAATGGCAAATGGTACGAAGTAGAGAAAGATTTTTCCAAACAAGTAGATAGTGATTATCAGGAACTTAGAAACCAAACATCATCTTTCACCCTGCCGTCATACCAGCATAAAAATGAAAATGATTATAACGAAAAAATTGCTCAAAACGACGATCAATTTTGTTGTATGGATAGGAAAAATATCAGTCATGGGGGTGGTTATAGTAAAATTGAATTTTGCGATCTTCTGACGAAAGACAAAAAACTGATTCATGTTAAGCACTATGGCGGTTCATCAGTTTTGAGCCATTTGTTTTCGCAAGGAGTTGTTTCCGGCGAGCTTTTTATAGCAGATAAAAATTTCCGACAAAAAGTAAATGAAAAATTATCCGACTCACACAAAATTGACAATGTAGCGAACAGGCCCAACGCTTCCGATTATGAGGTAATTTTTGCTATAATAAGCTCGTCTGATAAGGATTTGGAAATCCCGTTTTTCAGCAAAGTTAGCTTGAGGAACGCAAAACGAAGATTGGAAACTTACGGATATAAAGTAGCTTTACAGAAGATTAAGGCAGAAAAACAAGAACAAGACGAAGTAGAAAGTTAACTCTAATTTAAGGCCCCGACGTCCGCTCGCTCAAAAAATTTCAGGGCGAAGCCCAAGCAGGCGGGCAAAAAGGAAGGGGGTCTGGGGGAAGGAATTTTTGCCCGCCTGCTCTGCCCGCCGAAGGCGGGCTTGGGGTGGGAAGCGTTTCCGCCGTTTGGCGTTAAGCCAAACATCAAAGCAAAACAATTTTCAATTCCTTTTAA
>JAAYUQ010000060.1 GCA_012517575.1 Bacteroidales bacterium
CTCTGAGTAGCTCCGGGTTCCAATAAATCGTTTCCAGCCTTCATTTGGGCTATGGCATCATCTCCACCCCACCAATCAGACATTACCATTCCTTTGAATCCCCATTCTTTACGCAAAATAGTAGTCAGCAAATCGAAATTTTGAGAAGTATAAAATCCATTCAATCGGTTGTAGGAAGACATTACCGTCCAAGGATTTCCTTCTTTTACAGCTATTTCAAAACCTCTCAAATAAATTTCACGCAAAGCCCGTTGGCTTACTACCGCATTAATACTGGTACGTTTCGTTTCAATATTGTTGGCTACAAAATGTTTAACGGAAGTGCCGATGCCATTGAATTGCAAACCAACAACCATAGCAGCGGCCATTTTACCGGCAATGAGCGGATCTTCGGAATAATATTCAAAATTCCTTCCACAAAGGGGATTTCGCTGAATGTTCAATGCCGGAGCCAACAATACATCCGATCCATATTCCAAAACTTCATTACCCATGGCTTTTCCAACTTCTTCTACCAGTGAAGTGTTCCACGTAGAAGCTAAAACTGTTGCCGTTGGGAATGCCGTACAATAGAAAAGATGAGAGAACCCTTCCTGCCTGGGTTCAATTCGTAAACCGGCAGGTCCATCGGTTAAAACAGCTGGAGTAATCCCCAATCGAGGAATATCCCATGTACGACCCGCAGCACCAGAAAGCAAAACGGTTTTAGGTCCAGTAGCTGGATTTTTCCAAGAGTCTTCACCTAAACCCATGACCATGTAAATTTTGTCTTCCAGAGTCATGGCTTTAATGACTTCCTTTAAGCTGTCTTTGCCCAATTGCGGGGTTGCAGGCTTATTTTGAGCATTCATTACTGCAACCAAAGAGAACACGATAAAAAGCAAATTGATTTTTTTCATATCATTATGATTTTTTGTTATTTGAGGAAAATGCGTATAAAATAAAAATCCTTTTTAAAAGGAAAAGAATAAAGTAATGAGTCTGCTTAAAAAGTCTAAAATACGAAAAATTAATTTTGAAAAAACATGACTTTCAAGTTGTTTTTTTTCTCGTTTTTAATAAATAAGACTTATTTAGGTGAACTCAAGTTATTGATTTTTAGAAATATTTTAAATAAAAAATTAAAAATGTAGAATATCAAAATATCTTAACAAACTTACAGCTCAACAAAAAAATTAAATCGGACTGCTTTCAATTATTCACAAATATATGGCAAATAAAAGAAAAATCCCTTTGTTGGAAATTGTTTTTCCACAAAAAAATAGTTTTGTATTCACAAGAACACTGAACAAAAATCAACCGTTCTTTTTTCAATTTTATTCAAAAAGGCAGTAAAAAGCTCCACCGTAAGTTAATTCTTTACTTCTCCCATAAATGAAATTGACTGTCGCCTATTAGAGTTTACCGTGAAATTAGCACTCCCATCATTGTATATGTTCAGAAAAATTTCATAAAAATCTTCTGGTGCTTTCACTTTAAATTGGATTTTCCAACCATTGTTCTTTTTATTGGGCATCACACTATAGTCGGTAATGGGTTCATTGAAACGGATACCGCCATCACCGCCATAAGGAGCTGAATAAGCAACACCAAAATAGGGCAAAATTGCTTCGACAGAGTCTTTTTTAACTGTCAGCGAATATTCAGAAGTTAAAAAAATCTGTTTCCCAGAGAGTGGTTGAGCATATTGAGCTTTCACCGTAAAATTTTTAGCTTCCACTTTTTGGGAAAGAGATAGAACACTTTCAGGGGTTGTTTTTACTCCCGAGCAGGAAACCAGCAATAAGGTCATGCCTGCCAATAGACCGATAGAAACTTTCATAGTGTAAATTTTTTTTAGGTAAAACATGAATGATTGTCCACTTTTATCCATCAAAAAATATTCCACTTTTATTTTTCTGATAAAAAAATTAATAGTGAAACTACTGATTTACAATTTTATAAATTTAAGAATTTTTCCTTTCCACGCCGGAACAGAGACTTTAAAAATCATATCGGGGAAAAAGGTAATTTCTTCAATCATTTCCTGTCCATCCAGTAAATTGACTGCCTTGTACTGTTTGCCCGGCATCAGTTCCAAATACTGAAAAGCTTCCAAAGGAATACGAACTTCGGTGTAAAGTTCCTTGTCGTCGAAATTCAGAACAAAAAGCAACATTTCGTCCTTAAATTTTCGGATGTATGCAAATTGTTCGTGTGTATCGAAATGAGGATTGTTGAAATTTGCATATTCCAAATCGTACATCACACCCTCTGTAATAGCTTTTTCTTCCATTGTGATATTGAGCAGCTTTTGATAAAACTGTCTCAATTCTTTTTGCTCGGTACTTAATTTTTCTCCATCAAATTTCCCGTTATTTGCCCAAGCCTGCACAGACCTAACACCCCAATAATCAAAGATGGTAGTTTTTCCATCCAAACCACTGAATCCTTCATTATCCATCCCCAATTCACCAAGTTCCTGACCAAAATAAATCATAACAGGAGCTTTGGTAAGCGTTGCTGCAACTATCATGGCCGGTTGGGCATAGCTGCCATCGCCTGCAAAAAATCCGGAAGCTATCCGATGCTCATCATGATTTTCCATAAAATTAAGCATATGATCTTCAATACCGTTCAGTTGCTGCCATGCGTAAGTTATATTGCGGGCAGGATAATTTCGGCTGGTTATATTTCTCAAAGTTTCGTACATGCCTACTTTGTCGTAAAGATAATCGAATTTTCCGTTGGCCAGATAATTCCGGTATTCGGCCGGCTTATAAATTTCTGCAATAAAAATAATTTTTGGATATTTTTCCTTTACTCGGCTAATGGCAAAATTCCAAAATTCTACCGGCACCATCTCAGCCATATCGCAGCGGAAACCATCCACTTTTTTCGAAGCCCAGAAAAGCAAAATGTCCAGCATTTTATGCCATGTATCGGGTATGGGATCAAATTGCTTTTGCATTCCTTCCATGTAGTTTATACCGAAATTCAGTTTTACCGTGTCGTACCAGTCGTTCAGTGTTGGAGAGGGTGTGAATTGATCGTTTCCGGTAACTTTTGCCGGAAATTCACTGTAACCATCAATATCAAAATCGGGACGGAAGGGTTGACCGGGCAAATAATAAAAATTATTGAGCGGAGAAAACGCCCATTCCGGATGATCCCTTTCACCCAAATCGAAGATATTTTTGGGTTTAGCATCCGAGAAATATTGCCGGGCCACGTGATTGGGGACAAAATCTATCAAAACCTTCATACCTTCCTTATGGGTACGGTGAATCAAATCTTCAAATTCTTTCATTCTGTCCGGAACATTTTCGGCCAAATCCGGATCGACATCATAATAATCTTTTACGGCATAGGGAGATCCAGCTTTTCCTTTTACCAAACAAGGAAAATCTTTTCTGATTCCGTAAGCAGAGTAATCCGTTTGAGTAGCATGCTCAAAAATACCGGTGTACCAAATATGGGTAACACCCAAAGCTTTTATCTCTTTCAGAGCTTTTGTGGTAAAGCTGTTAAATTTTCCGCATCCATTTTCCACTATACTGCCATTGTATTTGTTGGTGGAATTATAATTACCGAAAAGACGCGGCAAAACCTGATATATCACAAATTTAGACATAATGACTGAGTTTGTTGTTTTTAAAATGAAAAAAGTTAACTCTTTCTGATTTTAGTACCTGACAAAAATTGAAACATTTGTTTTATATATCTTTAAAACAGAACATATAAACCAAGCTCTTCGTGTTGACCTTGTCCAGTGAGCCGAAAAACAAATGAGAAAAGCTTTTAGAAATCGTCCTTGTTTGAGTTCCGACGTATTTCGTCGGAATGAGTTTGGACGATTTCAGCTTTTCGAGCGTAAGTTTTTCGAGTGAAGTGGGCATAGTCTTGAAAGCAGCGATTAAGCGAAAACAAAATCAAATTTATTTGATTTATGTTGAACGTAGCTGCTTCAACAAAGTTAATTTTTTTGCTTACTTTTTTGTTTCAAGACAAAAAAGTGAGTAGGGTTTGGGGCAAAGCCCCGTCATTAAATATTTGAAAATAAAAAATATAAATGTTTTTACAATTTTTTTGTCATATACTAAGCGTTCTGATTTTATTTGTTTTTAATACTATTCATCCTAAATTTTGGTTCGGAGATAATATGAGTTTCAAAATCAGGTAATTCCCGAACTTTTGATGTAACATTCTGAAAAGCGGTTTGCTGAGACACAATGAAATTATCCAACCAAACCGTGCTCTTTGGCGGAACAATAAATCCAAAATAATAACCACTGCCATTTACTTCCATTTCAGAACAGTAGCAATACTCATCATTTATAAAATAATAAAGCATTTCTCCGGATTTAACAATTTTCATCCGGTTGTTTCCCGATATAATACAGAGTTTGGTCAATTCAGTGTAAAAGCTGTACCAAGTGGTGTTTCCCATGTACATTTTTTGCAAGTTGTTTATCGTAAAATATTCCAGCGATTTTTCCACAGAAGATGCAGACTGATCGGGCACCGAACCAAAAATCAAACCATATTGGTCGGAATCGTTGTTGTTTGTACATTCTATATCAAGCTGATAGATAAAGTCGGACTGAACATCGACATTTATCTTGGCATATACAAAATATACAGGATCAATTTTAGATTCAAATTTCAGACGACGATTATCGATTGAAGTTTCATACTCCGAAGTATTTTCAATTTTCCAACCGGCATCCAGCGGCGTATCGAAAGATTTACGAACTTTTACGACATAGGTTGAAGTGTCCACCGGAAAATTTTGGGTAGAGAAGGCAGGAGAAGGCGTATTTTGATTAAAAAGTTCATCGAGATAGTATTTTCTTCTGATACCGCGATAATTGATGTTCCATGGCCGATTGTCAACTTTTTCGCCGCCACACATCATCGACTTCCAGTCACCATTTTCCAACACATCATTCAAATGTTCCCGTCCCAAAAAACCATGTCCCAACTCGTGAAAAATAACATCTTCTTTCATGTATTCTGCACCTGCATATTTCGAAATATCATTCCAGTAAGTTTGGTCTATTTCAATACGTATCGGTTTTTCAAAATGACACAGTCCGGCTCTATCCCCGGTTAAATCGGCAAATTCCATGATTAAACCTTCTTGTTGAAAATTGAAAACCTGACCACGTTTTGCAGCCTCAGACTGGAAAGTGTACAAATAGGAAGTAAAAGCTGAATCTACACGATATGTATGATTGTCTTTACAGGAAAGAAACAGAAAAGCAACGCTTATATAAAGTCCAAATTTATGCAGCAGCGATAATTTCATTGTTAAAAAATTTTCCATACAAATTTAAACAAAAAACGACATAGCATTGTTATTAGTTTAAAATGAAAATAATTTTTAAACATTTTAATACTTACAATTTATGGCTACAGTTAAATTTGCGGGAACAGATGTACATACCAATGGCGAATTGCCGGCAGTAGGATCCAAAGCCCCCGATTTCACATTGGTCGGAAAAGATCTTCAGGAAATTCACTTAAAGGATTTTGTAGGAAAACGCGTTGTGCTGAATATTTTTCCGAGTTTGGATACCAGCACCTGTGCAACTTCTGTTAGAAAATTCAATCAGTGGGTTTCAGGGAAAAACAATGTTGTGGTAATTTGCGTTTCAAAAGATTTACCTTTTGCCCAAAGCAGATTTTGCGGAGCAGAAGGGCTTGACAATGTCATCACGGCTTCCGATTTCAGGTACAACACTTTTGCAACCAATTATGGTGTACTGCTGGTCGATGGTCCGCTAAAAGGATTGATGGCGCGCGCTGTTGTAGCCATCGACGAAAACGGAAAAGTTATTTACAACCAGTTGGTTGACGAAATCAGCAATGAGCCAAATTACGACATAAAAGTGCTCGACTGATAAAGATTTAGTTCCTTTTTTATTAAAATTCCTCTTTCACAAATAAATGGAAGAGGAATTTTAATTTTACAGAATGATATTTAAAAAGACGCCGAAAATATAAAATTAACCATTCTTTTGTAAACAACAATCTATTCGTAACGAATAATTTTTGCCGGAGAAATTTTGGTGATGAGATAAGATGGCGCAATCATCATCAAAACTGATGCAATCAAAGTTCCAACATTCAACAATACAATATAGCCCCACGGAAATGCTACCGGTACGGAAGCCACATAATATGCTTCCGGATCGAGCGGAATGATTCCCGTAAAATACTGAATGGCACAAATTGAAAGGCCAATGAGATTGCCCCAAAACATTCCCTTTGCTATCAGAAAAAAAGAATGATAAAGAAAAATCTTTCGCACTGACCAGTTGGTTGCTCCTAATGATTTGAGAATACCTATCATATTGGTGCGTTCCAAGATCAGAATCAATAAACCGGAAATCATGTTAAAACCGGCCACGGAAAGCATCAAAATTAAAATCACCCAAACGTTCATATCCAATAAGTCGAGCCAGCTGAAAATCTGCGGGTTTAATTGCTTAATGGTTTGCGTGTAATACGCATTTCCATCTCTACTGAAAATATTGGCTGTTGCAGCATAAACTGCTTCTCCCCGTTCATCAATTTTGTTGAAGTCGTCTATCAACACCTCAAGCCCGCCAAAGGATGCACTATCCCAATTGTTCAGACGCTGAACCTGTCGAATATCGGTAAGAACAAACATCTGGTCGTAATCTACAAAATTAGTGGAGAAAATGCCGACAATCTTAAATTTTCGAGCCCTTACCTGATCCTGAATAAAATACATAAAAAGCTCATCGCCCAATTTGAGTCCCAATAAATTGGATAAATTTCGAGAAAGAAGAATTTCGTTTTTCAGTGTATCGCTACGAACATTTAAAATATTTCCTTCCAGTAAATTGGAACGGAAAAAATTCCAGTCAAAATCCTTGTCAATTCCTTTCAAAATAATACCCTGAAATTCTTTATCGGTTTTAATGATACCCGGTTTGGTGGCAAAACGCTGCACATGAACCACACCCGGGATTTGTCGAATTTTTTGGATCAGGGCAGGATCCATTTTTATGGGATTCATTTCGTAGGTATTGTTGTTGTCGAAATTGGTAATCTGGATATGACCGCCGAAACCGATTATTTTGTTTTCGATTTGACTTTTGAAACCAATCACCACGCAAACAGAAATCAACATCACGGCCAATCCCAACGCAATACCAATAGTTGCAATACGCACTGCAGGACGGGAAACGTTTTTCTTTCCTTGCTGAAAATGAATTCGTTTTGCTATAAAATATTCAACATTCAAACCAATAAGAATAACCGATTAAAATAAACAAAAAATTTTTTGAATTGAAGACGGAAAAATTGTGCCAAACTTTTTCTTATTCAACTTCAGATTGTTTTTCCGGGATAAGCCTGCAAAGCTTTTTCGAGCACAATTAGTGCTTTTTTCAGGTCTTCTTTTTCCAGCACATAAGCAATACGAACTTCATTTTTCCCCATGCCTTCAATGGTATAAAAACCTGAAGCGGGAGCCAGCATCACAGTAGAGCCTTCGTATTCAAAATCGGAAAGTAACCATGCGCAGAACTGATCGGCATCATTCACCGGTAAACGAGCTACCGTATAAAAAGCTCCCATCGGAATTGGAGAATAAACACCCGGAATACGATTCAGTCCATCAATCAAGAACTTTCTGCGTTCAAGATATTCATTGTACATTTCGAGCATATATTCCGCCGGCGTGTCGATAGAAGCTTCGGCAATAATTTGTCCGATAAGTGGAGGACTGAGACGAGCCTGACAAAACTTCATCACGTTTTTTCTTACTTCCTTGTTTTTCGTTACCAGTGCACCAACACGAATTCCGCATTCACTGTAACGTTTTGAAAAAGAATCGACCAGTATTACATTTTCGTCAATTCCGTCGAGATGAAAAGCCGAGATATAAGGGCCTCCCGTGTAGCAAAACTCACGATAAACTTCGTCAGAAAAAAGGAACAAATCATATTTCTTCACCAAATCGCGAATCTTATTCATTTCGGCACGCGTGTAAAGGTAACCGGTTGGATTATTGGGATTGCATATCAGGATTCCTTTGGTTTTTGGAGTGATCAGTTCTTCAAACTTTTCGATAGGTGGCAAAGCAAAGCCATCTTCAATGGTGGCAACTACCGGACGCACTACTACACCCGCAGCTATAGCAAATGCGGTATAATTGGCGTAAGCAGGCTCAGGCACGATAATTTCGTCACCCGAGTCAAGACAACTCATAAAGGCAAAATTTACTGCCTCCGAACCTCCGGTTGTAATGATAATATCTTCTTCCGTCGCTTCAATGTTGAATTTGTTGTAATAACCGGCCAATTTGCTGCGTAAACTTTTAAAGCCATCACTTGGACTGTATTCAAGAATTTTAAGATCAATATTTCTCAAAGTGTCTAAGGCAACTTGTGGTGTTTTCAAATCCGGCTGACCGATGTTCAGATGATAAACTTTTACTCCGCGTGCTTTGGCTTTATCTGCCAATGGCACAAGTTTACGGATGGGAGATTCGGGCATAAACTGCCCCCGATGCGAGGTGTGAGGCATGTGTTGTTTAAATTTGTGAATTAACAAATAACAAAATATTCGATGCTGAACAAGTGAAATTTACTATTTCAATCAATTTGCAAAATTAATGAATTTAACTGATAATAAATGAAACATTTTAGTTTTTATCACGTTGAAAAATCTTTCTGATTCTCGAATATCAATTGAAAGCATACACCAAACATTTGTGTATATAAATATCTTTATTTATAAAAAAATTCATTTTGCTAATTATGAAACATTTATATACAATTAAACCCGGTCAATTTAAAACTGCCGGGTTGAATCAAAATTCAGGCGTACCAACCTTTTTTGTTGATAAATTTAATAACGAAAAATCACAAAATATCAGATTTCTTTTTCAAAAACAGTCGGTGTATCACTACGGCGAATAAAGCCCATTTTTGTTAAATATTTATCGTGCTGCGGATGTTCCGATTTAGCGACAACCTTATGGATACCTGCCTCTTTCAACTGGTGGACATTGGTTTTGTAGATAAATTCTCCGGGTTTCAAATCTCTATATTCTGAAGTAACAAAATCAAGCTGAACATAAAGGCAACCGTTATCGATTGTACCATAAAAAACACCGGCAGCAACTGCATTACGCAACAAAAGTAAAGCTATGGAAGAAGTTTTATCTTGATTGGTTGAATCAAGATAAAAATGAGGAAAAATCTGCAGAATCTCCTTTTTATGAAATTCAATGAAATAATTAAAATAAGCATCATTTGGCTCAACGACAAGTGCTTTGAAAGATTCTTGAGCCGAATTCATTTTTATCAGGTAATAAATATTTACCAGTACAATAAACAGATTAAGGAACCCAACCGGCAAAGCTCCAATAGAAAAACCGTAAAAAGAAAATACAGCAGATCCAACGAGGTTCAACCATCGAAGTTTTTTAATAGAACTCATTGTCAGCGAAATAGCAACAATAATGGAAGCCAAATAGCCTATCCATTCTAAAAGTGGAATGTTTAGAAACATAATTTATAGTTTAAAAAATTATGAATAATGAAACAAAAAAGTAAATCGACGATACAAGCGTTGATTTACTTTTGGTGCAAAAATAAAGATTTTCTGTTTATTTTTCAAATAAAAATTCAGAAAATAAGTACCCTGTCCGTTTCGGTAAAAAATTACAAGAAAAAAATCAAAACCTATTTTTCATTCTTTACAAACAACCACAGTACGCCTGAAATGGTAAGCGTTACAGCACAAATGGCGAAAATGACCGACTTGTTGGGAGCAGTGTTGATAACCTCACCCATTTTGAAACTTGCCACCAACTGTGGCAGCACAACAGCAAGATTGAATATTCCCATGTAAAGTCCCATTTTGGTTTGATCCACCTTTTCGCTCATAATTGCAAAAGGCAGCGAAACCACTGATCCCCAACCTATTCCAACTATGGCTATCAAAAAATAATAAACAGCAACACTTTGTCCAAAAAATAATATGGATGCATACCCCAATGCCATAATAAAAATACAAGTCAGGTGTGTTCTTACCATACCAAATTTTTTTGCCAGCCGATTCAGTACCAAAACAGGCAAAACTGCGCTTACCAAGCTTAAAATAAAAAACGCTATGGAATTGACCGAACCTGCTTTATCACCTAATTGCAAAGCTTCTTTCAAATAAAATAGCGCATAAATAAACATAGTTTGCACACCAATCCATGTGAAAGAATGCGCCAGTAATACTTTTTGAAATTCATTGCTTTTCTTGCCGGCTTTAAAAAGATTTAGCAAAACAGCGATGGCGCTTATCAGCAAAAGCAGAATAGACAAAAATTCGATTACATTCAAATAATAGCCAAAAAGAGGAATTGTAGGCTTCAATTCATAACCTCCCAATTTTGAAAAAATAACATAAATACCGTAAAGTAAAAATCCGGACAGTGGAAGCATGGCATCCAACATCTCACGAAAAGTTGTTTTTGATTTGGGCGAATGAATCTCAACATCGAAATTTTTTAATTCGCGAGGTTCTTCAATAAGAAAAGCCGGAATTACCGAAGCAAGAAAAGCAACGCCCACGCCAAAATAAATAAGAAAAATATTACCCAGTGTTCCACCAATGAGGTAGGCCAACACGCCGAAAGATCCGGAAATAGTTTGCATCCAAGTAAATCCCTTGCTTCTTTCGGATATTGGCGTGCAGTCGGCCACCAACGAACGCGTAGGATTAAAACTGACATTGATGGACAAATCGAGCGTCAGAGCTACTACAATGGCAATGGTCAAAAGTCCGGCTTGTGGATCGTTTCCACCCACAAAAATTTTTTGAATAATTTCAAGATTTGGCAAGGCCAGCAACATCAAAGCAGCCATCGTTCCACCCACTACAATCCAAGGCCTTCGTCTGCCACCCATAAACCACAATTTATCGGAAATAGCCCCAACAATAGGTTGAGCTATTATACCTGCAATCGGCCCTGCCGCCCAAACAATTCCTATTTCGTGAATAGCCAATCCGTATTTGGTAGATAAAATCCAACTTAATGCCGAAATTTGCACCGACAGTGCAAAACCCATTGCAGTGGATGGTAAACTGAGTAGAGCAAAAAACGCATTGCTCATTTTCTTTTGAATGCTTAACATGGTATAATTTATTATAATTTTTTTTGAAAGTCTTCTTTAAATAAAAAACAATGCAATGTTATTATTTTTTTATGAAGGATGGGAGAATTTAAATAAAAATTCGATAAAATTTCAGGACAAACGTTTGCATAAATGTAGGAAGAAAAAAGTGCATCTAAAAAGATGGGAGTGCTATCAAACTCTATAAAGCAAAAAAATACAGGGTTTTTTATCAATATTCGGAGTGATCGTTTTCCACTCGACGATACTACGGGTAATGATGGTTTCATCTGACAAAGTAACATTAGCTGCAATACACAGTAAAGTAGAAGGACGGCAATTTTGCAAAACTTGTTCAAAAAGTTTTAGATTGCGGTAAGGTGTCTCAATAAAAATCTGCGTTTGATTTTCGGAATAGGCTCTTGATTCGAGTTTTCGAATCGCTTTTATTCTTTCAGCAGGAGAAACGGGCAAATATCCAACAAAAGCAAAATTTTGTCCGTTGAATCCGGAAGCCATTAACGCCAACAAAATGGAAGAAGGCCCAACTAAAGGCACAACTCGAAAAGCATTTTTCTGGGCGATAGCTACCACATCGGCACCGGGATCGGCTACAGCTGGACATCCGGCTTCGGACAAAAGTCCCATGTCTTCACCTTTTCGCAACGGTTGCAAAAATCCGTCAACTTCAGTAGGAGAAGTATGTTCATTCAGCGTATAAAAAAATAATTTATCAATATCGATGTCGGTATCAACCTGTTTTAAAAACCTACGTGCTGTACGAACATCCTCAACAATAAAATAACGCAAATTTCTTATAATTTCAAGATTGACAGGAGGAAAAATTCTGTCGAAAGAAGTATTACCAAGTGGAGTGGGAATTAAATACAACGTTTTCATAAAAATCGGTTTTAATGTAATTTGCAATTGAAAAAAGAATAGCCTCTAATGAAGCGAAAAGCTATTCATTACCCTTGCCATTCTTTTCTAATTTTTTCCAACTCTTCACTCAAAATTTCCCACTCATACATTTTCCTTTCCAGCTCGGCACGCTTTTTTTGAAGACTTAAAATAAATTCGGGATCCGAAGCTTTTTCAGGTATTTGTAAATCCATGTTCATTTGTTGAATTCTGTCGTCCAAATCTGCAATCAAGTTTTCGGTTGTCTCTACATCTTTTTCCAATTTTCTTATCTTTCGATTCAGCTCTTTGCGACTTTCATAATTCAATTTGCTTTCACTTTCCGTTTTTGCTTCACCCTCATTTTTCACTTCAGGAGATACATTTCTTTCAAGTTCCTGTAAATTTTCTATTTTTTTTGTCTGAAGGAAATCGTAAATACCACCCAAATGTTCCTTCACTTTTTTATTTCCAAATTCGTAAACTTTCGTAACCAAACCATCCAAAAATTCTCGGTCGTGCGAAACAATAATGGCTGTTCCGTCAAAAGCCTTTATGGCTTCTTTAAGAACTTCTTTTGACGGAATGTCCAGATGATTGGTGGGCTCATCCAAAATCAAAAAATTCACAGGTTCGAGTAACAGCTTTATCATGGCTAACCTGCTGCGTTCTCCGCCTGAAAGTACTTTTACCTTTTTTTCGGAATTTTCGCCACCAAACATGAAAGCCCCCAAAATATCTCTGATTTTGGTACGAATTTCTCCAACAGCTACGCGATCGACGGTGTCAAAAACCGTCAAATTTTCGTCTAACAAAGAAGCCTGATTCTGAGCAAAATAACCTATTTTTACATTGTATCCCAATTTTAAAGTTCCCGAATATTCTATCTCATTCATGATACACTTTACCAATGTACTTTTCCCTTCTCCGTTTTTTCCAACGAATGCCACTTTCTCTCCTCGATGAATCATCAAATTTACATCGTCCAACACCAAATGTTCCTTATAAGCTTTGGAAAGGTGTTCTATTTCGAGAGGAATTTTTCCTGAATGTGTTGCAGGCGGAAATTTCAAGTGCATATTGGCATTGTCCTCTAAGTCCACTTCGATACGCTGCAATTTTTCGAGTTGCTTGATACGCGATTGCACCTGAACGGCTTTGGTAGCTTTGTATCGGAAACGTTCAATAAAATCCTCCGTATCCTGAATTAATTTCTGCTGGTTTTCGTAAGCCCTTAATTGTTGTTCGTGTCGCTCTTTACGCAATTGAATATATCGGGAATAATTCACATCGTAATCATACAGTTTTCCCAGAGAAATTTCCAATGTACGCGTAGTAACGGCATCTATAAAGGCTTTATCGTGAGAAACGAGTAAAACAGAGCTACCCGAAGTCAACAAAAAATTTTCGAGCCATTGAATGGACTCAATATCCAAATGATTGGTTGGCTCATCGAGTAACAGCACATTGGGACGAGAAAGCAGAATTTTGGCAAGTTCAATTCTCATGCGCCATCCACCACTAAACTCGGAACATTGTCGATAAAAATCGGATCGTAAAAAACCGAGTCCCAGCAAAGTCTTTTCCATTTCGGCTTGATAATTACCATTTCCGGCAATTTTAAGATATTCGGAAAGTTGGGATAGTTTATCCAATAAGGAATGATATTCGGGACTTTCGTAATCAGTTCGATCAATCAGTTGCTGTTGAATATCCTCCAATTGTTGGCGAAGTAGAACAATATTGCCAAAAGCTTTCTCGGTCTCCTGCCAAAGTGTTGTACCATCACTATGAATCATGTGTTGAGGCAGATAGCCGATAGTAATATCTTTTTGATAAGAAATATTTCCCCGCGTAGGTTGTTGCACACCTGCCAATAGACGCAGCAAGGTTGTTTTCCCTGCACCATTTTTACCCACCAAAGCTATTTTTTCTTTTGGCTGAATCAGAAAAGATATATCTTCAAAAAGCGTGGTTCCTCCAAATTCAACACAAAGTCGTTCGACTGAAATCATAATTATTCAAAAAGAAAAATAGAAAATGGAAAAAAACATAAATTAACAGGCAGTTATTTTCTTAACATTTTTCTGTTTATAA
>JAAYUQ010000061.1 GCA_012517575.1 Bacteroidales bacterium
TTCGGTGTTATTCAGGCTTCATGCCTGATATCAGCCTATCATGGGGTTCAGAGAATTGTAAGAATCGCAGCGTCACATAGGCGACACGATTCGTGTCACCGCTGTTTAATAAGCAAAACACCCTTGATTATAAGCAAGCAGAACACAAATACAGACACATATGGTTGGCCGCCGGATATAAAAATCAGCACGTTCAGAATACTGAGCATGAGAGAAATCAGAAGTTTGCTTTTCATCCATAAGCGGTTTTGGAAGTTTTGAAAAGCAAGAATCGTGATTCCAAACACAACGGTCAACGACACAAGCACAAGATACGGAATGCGAATATAGGCCGGAACGTCCGTGAGTGCAATCAACGGGACCATATATATCATGTCGTCTCCCTGCTGCCCAAAGAGCGGCAGAAAAAATAGCATGGCCATGGTGCAGTCGAGTATTCCAAAAACCATATCAGAGAAGCTTTTTGCTTTCTCTTTATTTTCCATTTCGGCAATGGATATCAGTTCTTCACCGGAAAGCAGTTCATCAACAGATACAGAAAACAGTTTTGAAATCGCTTTGAGTGAATCGATACTGGGGTACCCACGACCTGACTCCCATTTGGAAATAGCCGTACGAGAAACATATAGCGCTTCAGCAAGTTCTTCTTGTGTTAAATTTTTCTGTTTTCGTAATTGTTGCAATTTATCATTAAATTCCATTGACTTGTATTTCACTCCCAGCTTGTGTATATGTTCACTCGTGCAGATAGTATATAAGTAATCAGCAAGTAAATTCATTATGATGAAGAGAAAAGATATAGGAATATACAACCGGTATGACGATAAGGCAGGCAACGATTGCGATCATTAGGAATGGGATCTCCAGAAACGCGTTGATTATGATCAAAATACCGCCGACGGTCCATACAAATCCCGAGAATCTGTGGGTGCGGTTCCAGTTTTCTTCGTTGTCAAGCGTCCAGGAAAGTTTTATGCCAATCGTGTAATTCCTTTTGCATTTTGGAAGATAGTTTCCGCTTATCACAACCGCAAGGCCTGCAATTGCGGTAACAATCATTACAATCGGTACCTTTTTCCCTATTGCCATAAACAAAGTGATTGGCATAATAATCAGCGAAACGACGGGGATGAGCCATTTGGCAAGCGTTCGCAGGGAAGCGGCGGAATTTTTCACTTTTGGGTCCACCGTAACACGAAAATGCGAATACAAGTTTATTGCAGCCAATAACAGTGGCAGACCGAATGCCGCGAGGGCCTTAGGTAAATAGTTGTCGGCGTTTCCGGCATTGTCAAAATGAACGGCAATCTGATCCGGCAGATTGTTGTAGAGCATGACCGATAATGCGATCGGTAAAAGGCATAAAACTGTGGAAATAACGGTTGCTTTATTTTTCATTATCTCTTCCTCCGAACTGTGAGACCCACAGCATTACTTCTTCAAAGACAGAAGCATTCAATTCATAATAAATAAAGTTTTTATATTTGCTTTCAGTGACAAGCCCCGCTTTTTTTAGCTGAGATAAGTGGTAGGAAATCGTTGCGCCAGATATATCGAAAGCGCTCGCGATTTCACCTGCAGATAATTTGCCCGCGCGCAGCATAACCAGTATCTCTCGCCGTACCGGGTCGGAAAGGGCTTTGAATATTTCAGGAAATCCCAAACAGCACCCCTTGCATTCTATTTTTATATTTTTCAAAATAGATAATAGCAGATCGGCATAAACAAGTCAACAGCTATTTTGATAATTTTTAAAATAGCTGTTGACTTGCTGTCCATTTGAGTTGCAGATTTTCTTGAATTTCTCATAATCATAACTGGCTTTTGGAATAATCATATTAATTCGAGTTTAGACAAACGTCAGTAACCTGACTTTCCAGTCAGGCTGAAACAGTACCTTACCAA
>JAAYUQ010000062.1 GCA_012517575.1 Bacteroidales bacterium
AACCGTAGAAGCCAAAAGTGAAGATGAATTTATTGATGAAGGAACGCCAATTTCAGTAAAGGAAGTTTTTAAAACCAATGTGTTGGTTGAACGTATTTTTGAAAATTCAAATAATGAACATGCTTAAATTTATAGGTTATGATGGGAATTGAAATTGTATTACTGATTGTACTGGTTGTAGTTTTATTGTTGTTTTTTTACTATGTTCCATTTATATTGTGGCTTTCGGCGAAAGTTTCCGGCGTGAGTATTTCTCTGGTTCAGCTTTTTCTAATGCGCATCAGAAAAGTTCCGCCTCATTCTATAGTTCAATGCTTGATAGAAGCTCACAAAGCCGATTTGCACGAAATAAAGCGCGATGAACTGGAAGCTCACTACCTTGCCGGCGGACATATCGAAAGAGTGGTTCATGCTTTGGTTTCAGCTTCTAAAGCTAATATCGATTTAACTTTCAAAATGGCAACTGCTATCGACTTGGCTGGCAGGGATGTTTTTCAGGCCGTTCAGATGTCGGTTAATCCAAAAGTAATTGACACTCCGCCGGTGGCTGCTGTGGCTAAAGATGGTATTCAGCTGATTGCCAAAGCTCGTGTTACAGTGCGAGCCAATATCAAACAGTTAGTTGGAGGAGCGGGAGAAGAAACGGTTCTGGCAAGAGTAGGAGAGGGTATTGTTTCTTCTATTGGCTCTGCCGAATCGCACAAAGCCGTTTTGGAAAATCCGGATTCCATTTCCAAGTTGGTGTTGAAAAAAGGATTGGATGCCGGTACGGCATTTGAAATTTTGTCGATTGATATTGCCGATATCGACATAGGGAAAAATATTGGAGCTCAATTGCAAATGGATCAGGCCGAAGCTGATAAAAATATTGCACAGGCAAAAGCTGAAGAACGTAGGGCTATGGCTGTAGCTCTTGAGCAGGAAATGAGGGCAAAATCTCAGGAAATGAGGGCAAAGGTAATTGAAGCTGAAGCGGACGTTCCAAAGGCTATGGCTGAAGCATTGAGAAATGGAAATTTGGGTGTTATGGATTACTACAGATTAAAAAATATTGAAGCGGATACAGCTATGCGCGAAAATATAGGTAAACCATCTACTGATAAAAACAAGTAAAAAGAATAATGAGGCAATTTTTTTAAACTTTTTCTATACAAATTTGTTCTTTACTAAAATTAACAACTAAAACAAAATGTTATGGAAAATGAAGTTTCAATAAAAGTAGCTAAAGGTGGCCCATACATTGTCAGTGGGAACATTAAACTTGTTTTACCTTCCGGCGAAGAAAAAGAAATGACTGGAAAAACTGCACTTTGCCGATGCGGACACAGTAAGAACAAACCCTTTTGTGATGGCTCTCATCACGATGTGGAATTTGACAAATAAAAAAACAAAATTGAGTTTAGAAGAGAAACAGAGAAAGTTCGTTTTTTCTCTGTTTCTCTTTTTTTGTTCGTTTATTAACCCTTAACTTTATTTCCGAATAATTTTGGAAGCAATTGTCATTTTAATGTTAATTTTGTCGTCATAAAATTTTCACAATGGATAAACTAAGATTTCAAAGTTTTGGCAGCGGTAGCAGTGGAAATTGTTATTATATCGGCAATTCCGACTACGGTTTTTTGATAGATGCCGGAATTGGAATCAGAACTGTGAAAAAATACTTAAAAAACATTGGTTTAAATTTTGAAAATATTCTCGGCGTTTTTATTACACACGATCATCTCGACCACATTAGGGCGATTGGGTCTTTGGAAAGGAAATTGAATCTTCCTGTTTTCTCTACTCAAAAAATTTTAAGAGCAATCGATGAAAATTATTACAGAGAGAAGCATGCCAATTCTCCGACAAGAAATATAATTGAAAAAAACGAAACCATTTGCATCCGCGATTTTTCATTTACGGCTTTCCATGTTTCACATGATGCTACCGATAATGTTGGTTATACTATTGAATATCAGAAAAAAAAATTTACCTTTGCTACTGATTTGGGCTGTATTGGAACCGAAGCATCATCCCATTTGAAGGAAGCTGATTATTTGGTTCTCGAAGCCAATTATGATGAGCAAATGTTGAAAAATGGTTCATATCCTGAACATTTAAAAAGACGTATTTCTTCTTCTACCGGACATTTAAGTAACGATCAAACAGGACTTTTTTTGTCGGAAAATTTCAATAATAAAATCAAAAATATTTTTCTCTGCCATCTCAGCAAAGAAAACAACAGTCGTGAGTTAGCTTTGAACACCGTTTGCAATTATCTCGAAAATAAAAATATTTCGGTTGGCGTTGATGTTAAATTGGATGCACTGGAAAGATTGGTACCATCCAATTTGTACGAATTTTAATTTTAATAATTTGTAAATCAAGGTTATGAGTGAAAATTTAGTAATTATTCCAACTTACAACGAAAAGGAAAATATTGAGAATATTATTCGTGCCATCTTTAGCCAACCTCATGATTTTCACATTCTGATTGTGGATGATGGTTCACCTGATGGAACAGCTCAAATAGTAAAAAACCTACAACAGGAATTTCCCGAAAAACTGTTTATAATTGAGCGTTCAGGAAAATTAGGTTTGGGGACAGCCTATATAACAGGTTTTAAGTGGGCTTTGCAACACGATTATCAGTATATTTACGAAATGGACGCCGATTTCTCTCATAATCCTGCTGATTTGCCAAAATTGTATGCTGCTTGTTCTCAGGAGGGTGCTGATGTGGCTATCGGTTCCCGATATCTTACCGGTGTGAATGTGGTCAATTGGCCGCTTAAAAGAGTGTTGATGTCATATTTGGCATCTTATTATGTTCGTATTATCACTGGACTTAAAATAGCGGATACAACGGCCGGATTTGTTTGCTACAAAAGAAATGTATTGCAAACCATCGATTTGGAAAAAATTCGTTTCAAAGGATACGGTTTTCAGATAGAAATGAAATTTACGGCTGCTAAATGTGGTTTTAAATTGAAAGAAATTCCTATTGTGTTTATCAATAGAGAATTAGGTGCTTCAAAAATGAGTAGCGGAATTTTCGGAGAGGCTTTTTTTGGCGTAATACAGCTTAAAATTCAAAGTCTGTTCAGGAGCTTTCCCAACAAAGAACTGAGAAGCTGATTTTTTTCTAACCGTTTTTTATAATACTCATTATGGGAAAGTTGCAACTGATTAAGAACGCTGAAATTGTAAACGAAGGAACAATTTTCACAGGTTCTGTAGTTATCAATGGAGAATTTATCGAAGCGGTGTACAAAGGGAAAGATAATTTTCCTGCAATTTCGTTCGATGAAATAATTGATGGTGAAAATTTCTTGCTGCTTCCTGGGGTGATTGATGATCAGGTACATTTTCGCGAACCGGGACTCACGCACAAAGCCGATTTATATACCGAAAGCAAAGCTGCGGTTGCGGGTGGCGTAACCAGCTTTATGGATATGCCCAATACTCGACCACCGGCAGTAACCACGCAATTGTTGGAAGAAAAATATCGCTTGGCGGAAGAAAAATCATTTGCCAATTATTCTTTTTTCATGGGTGCAACCAACGATAATTTGGATGAACTTTTGGAAATAGACCCGCACAAAGTATGTGGAGTGAAAGTTTTTATGGGGGCTTCCACAGGAAATATGTTGGTTGATGATGAAACAACTTTGCAGGAAATTTTTAAGAATGTTCCTTATTTAATTGCCGTTCATTGCGAAGATGAGTTTACTATTCGGAAGAACAGAGAATATTATCAATCGGTGTATGGCGAAAATTTGTCTGTTCAGTTTCATCCGCTTATACGTAATGCCGAAGCTTGTTATGTTTCTTCGTCAAAAGCAGTGGCTTTGGCAAAAAAATTCAATTCCAGGCTGCATGTTTTGCATCTTTCTACCGAAAAGGAAATGCAACTTTTTGATAATTCTATCCCTTTAAAAAGCAAACGTATAACAGCCGAAGTTTGTATACATCATTTATGGTTTTCTGATAAAGATTATGAACGATTTGGAAACAAAATAAAATGGAATCCGGCTATAAAATCAGAGTCAGATAGACAAGCTCTTATTCGGGCTGTGAATAATAATACAATCGATATAATTGCAACGGATCATGCACCTCATTTGCTCGCAGAAAAAGAAGGCAATTGTTTGACAGC
>JAAYUQ010000063.1 GCA_012517575.1 Bacteroidales bacterium
CCTTCGTGCGTAATTGCTCTCGCTTTAATCCTTCCTCTAACTTGCTGATTTTTAATTCAAGTTCTTGTTCTAAAGCGGACTTTTCTTTCTCATTTGTCATTGCTCGGTGCAGTTCTTTTTGGTCTTCACTTGGTTTTGAAAGCCCAAATTTACGCATCCAATTGTAAATATTCTTATTTCCTGCGAAATTATATTTCTTTTTTAACGCTGACTCATAGATTATTTTTGTTATGAAAAATAAATTCAGTTTTTGTCTTTGAAAACATCTTCTTAAAAAACTACAACACAAACTGTCGAATTTATTAATTTGTTGTAAATTTGCGCCGATAAATTACGAATTTCAATAAATATTCATTTTATACTAACAACCATGAAAATCCGTCAACTTTCCGTTTTTGTAGAAAACAAAACCGGCCATCTCAATCAGATTTTAGAGGTTTTGGCTCGCAACAACATTAATATTATTGCCTTAACACTGGCCGATAGTAGCGATTTCGGTCTTCTTCGAATGCTGGTTTCCGATCCGGAAAAAGCAGCTGAAGCACTTCGTGCCGAAAACATTGCTATTCGTATTCATGAAGTTTTATCACTCGAATTGGAAGGTGTTCCCGGTTCTTTATCCCGAGTATTGAATAGGTTTTCTGACAATGGAATTGCCATCGAATATATTTATGCATTCAGTTTTGGCTCCAAATCCATTTTGGTGATGCGCCCAGAAAATACAGAAAAAGCCATTGAAATAATTCAAAAATTTCAATTAAAACCCATTTACGAATCCGATTTAAAAGCACAATTATGATTTGGAATGAACAGATAGAATGCATGAGTAGTAACGAAATGCGAAAACTGCAAAGTGAAAGATTGATAGAATTAGTCAACAGAGTTTATCAAAATGTGGAATTTTATCGAATAAAAATGGATGAAAAGGGCGTTAAACCTTCCGATATTCGTTCTATTGATGATATTTCCAAATTACCTTTTACCAATAAAACCGATTTACGCGATAATTATCCCTTTGGATTGTTTGCTGCACCCATGAAGGAAATTGTGCGAATTCATGCATCCAGTGGAACAACCGGCAAACCGACAACTGTTGGGTATACAAAAAAAGATATTGAAAACTGGCAAGAAGCTCTTGCTCGCTGTCTGACCATGTCGGGCGTTTCTTCTGAAGATATTGTTCAGGTTTCTTTTGGATATGGCTTATTTACTGGGGGATTGGGAATTCATTTCGGAGCCGAAAATGTTGGTTGTACGGTTATCCCAATTTCGGCAGGCAATACGCGGCGTCAATTACAACTCATGTCTGATTTTGGGTCAACAGTTTTAGCCTGTACACCATCGTACGCACTTCATTTGGCTGATGCTTTGGCAGAATATGGTTATTCGCTCTCCGACATGAAACTTAAAACGGGTGTGTTTGGTGCTGAACCTTTTTCTGAAAATATGCGACTTGAATTGGAGAAAAAATGGGGAATAAAAGCTTTTGACATTTACGGTTTGAGCGAAATAATGGGACCCGGAGTTGCCAATGATTGTGAGTTTCATGATGGTTTACATATCCATGAAGATCTTTTTTTTCCTGAAGTGGTTGATCCTAAGACAAAAGAACCTTTACCCGACGGTCGTCAGGGGGAATTGGTTTTCACAACTTTGACAAAAGAAGGAATTCCCTTGTTGCGCTACAATACGCATGACTTGACCACACTGAATAGAGAAAAATGTGAATGTGGCCGCACCTTGGTAAGAATGAAAAAAATTACCGGTAGGAGTGATGATATGTTGATTATCAGAGGTGTAAATCTTTTCCCGTCCCAAATCGAACAGGTTTTGCTCGAAATGGGCGAAACCAGTGCACATTACATGCTTTATGTAGATAGAGAAAACAATCTCGATATTCTTGAACTGAAAGTAGAATTGGATGAATCAAAAATGGTCGATACCATAAAGGATTTGATGTCTCTTTCCCGAAAAATTGAACATTCGCTTCACAGTGCGCTTGGCTTGAGCGTAAAAGTTACGCTTGTCGAACCGAAAAGTATTCCGAGAAGCGAAGGAAAAGCTGTAAGAGTGATAGATAATCGGAAAATTTAAAGTTTTAAATAAAGAAAAATGGCTATTTCTAAAGAATTGGTTGATGAGATTTTCAAGCAGTTTGGGCAAGATGATATAAATAAACTCTCCATTCGTGAAATGGGAAAACTTGTTGCCCAAATTGAACAAAAAACCGGTGTTGAGTTTATTCATATGGAAATGGGAGTGCCTGGTCTTCCTCCGCTACAAATAACTGTGGACGCAGAAAAGGAAGCATTGGACAAGGGTTTGGCTGCACTCTATCCCGATATTGAAGGAATTCCTTTTGTGAAAAACGAAACAGCTCGTTTTGCAAAGTTATTCATGGACATTGATGTTACTCCTTTGAACTGTATTCCTTCAGTAGGAGCCATGCAGGGAAGTTTTGCCGCTTTGCTGGCAGCTGCCCGTACCAACAAAAGCAAGCCCTGTACGTTGTTTATTGATCCAGGATTTCCGGTAAATAAATCGCAACTTCAACTCATGAGGCTACCATTCAAATCATTTGATATTCTTGAGAATAGAGGAGAAAAACTTCGTTCAACTTTAACTTCTTTTTTAAAAGAAGGAGATATTTGCACCATTACTTATTCTTCACCCAATAATCCTTCATGGATCAATTTTACAGAAGAAGAATTGCAAATTATAGGCGAATTGGCAACTCAATATGACGTTATTGTGGTAGAAGATTTGGCTTATTTTGGCATGGATTTCAGAAAGGATTACTCTAAACCCGGTATGCCACCATATCAACCTACAGTAGCGCATTATACTGATAATTATATCTTGTTGCTTTCAGCTTCAAAAATTTTCAGTTATGCCGGACAACGAATAGGAATGATGATTATTTCCGAATCATTGCGCACGCGGCATTATCCGGAACTTAAAAACTATTTTACCAGTGACGTCTTGGGACATTTTATTCCTTATGGCGCTCTATACGCTACAACGGCTGGTACATCGCACACTGCTCAATATGCATTCGCAGCAACGTTAAAAGCAGTGAATGATGGGAAAATCAATTTTCTGGATGCTTTGAAAGAATATGCCGAAAAAGCTAAAAGAATGAAGGAAATATTCCTCAAAAACGGATTTTACATTGTTTACAAGGAAAATAATGATGAGTTAGCAGATGGATTTTATTTTACGGTAGCTTATCCGAATATGACGAGCAGCCAATTGATGAAAAATTTTCTTTATTACGGTCTCAGTGCGATTTCTCTTTCCATTACAGGCAGCAAGGACAATCATGGTTTACGTGTTTGTGTTTCTTTCGTGCGACAAGAGCAAATTCAAGTTCTGGCCGAACGTTTAAAAGAATTTTCGGAAGACATGAAAAAAAACAAATAAATTTTTATAAGACTGTTTCGGGTTATTTTTACATCAGAATTTTTGCTGTTCTGTCTCCTGCAACAATAATATAAATTTGTCCCGGAATTCTGCTTTTTAAAGCATCTATGGTAAATTCGTTGTAACGAGGAATTTCCGTAACAATCAGTCGTCCCGTAATATCATAAATTCTTACCACCGTATTGGTATTGGGAACTGTTATGGTTACAGTCTTGTCTTCTCTGTTTACATAAGCTTTCAGTTGTTTGCCTGTATCCGGTAAGGTATGCACATAAATCAAATTGGAAAAATCGGTGATGTTTTCATACAGAATAACTGAATTTCTCAATGTTTTGTCGCTTGCTTTTATCTTATAATAACAATCGCAATCGGAAGGTAAATTTATCACTGTATCCGTCGTTGAAGTAATCCATTTATCTTTATCGTTATAATTTATTTTTTTAGCAAATCCGACTGTAATATCGTCGATAATCAGATACCCGCTTTCTTTTTGATAAGTCAATCTAAATTGAGTATAATTGTCAGATTCATCAAAAGTATAAGTTTTGGTGGTGTTGAGATTGGTGTTTACTGAAACATTATCAACCGTAATCCACTCGTCTGATTCTTTTTTGGCTTCAACAACAAGTGCTCCTTTTCCTGAGAAAGATTTTACGAAGAAAGATAATTTTATGGCTGGCAACATGTATTTTTCCGTCTGAATCATTTCTCCGGAGTTTTTAAATTGAATTGCCGGAACTTCTTTTCCACTGTAAGAAGTGGACGTACTCAGAGCTTGAGCGGTAATTGTCCATCCCGATGAGGGAATCAAACCATTGTCAAAACCTTCAGTCGTTTCAGACGATTCGTTGGAAATATAATAAGCAGTGAAATAATATCCCGTTGCATCTATTACTGGTTCCCAATGAGCCACATAACTGCTGATAGTTACGTCGGTCGCTTCAGTAGCAACAGGTGGAACAACATAAACAGGCCTTGTTGATTTTCCCTGTAAACTCAAATAGATAGGCGTTGCATCTTTAGAAGTGATGGAAATTATTTCATTATGAACATCAAGGTAAGACGGTTCGGTAGGATTGTAACGTACCAAAATTTGGGTAGTATCCACTACGGAATCAATAGGAGCAAGGATTAATTTTTTAGTCCATTCTGCGCTAAAATCATTTCCCAATCGCATTTCGAAATGTTTGTTTTCAGTAAAAGCAATTTGAATACTGTCTTTCAGTTTTTTACCTGAAATTTTTAAAATTTGAAAAGCCGATGGAGTGCCTTGTACCGTTTCAAATGTAGAAAAATTACTGAACCACGTAATAATTGTATATTTTCCTTCACCAACAAAATAAAAATTAACATTGTTATTGTTTTCAGTAATATTATTCAAAGATTTAATCAGTTTTGTGCCATCTCTTAAAACCAATGAGCAGGTTGTAACGTTTTCTTTACCGGGGAAAGGATCTCCGGAGAGAGTAGATTCTGAACCAATGCCGTCAGCTTCAATAATTTCATAATCCAGTTTTCCTGCCACATTATTGGGCGTATTGTTTTCCCAATCGCTTTGATTGTAATTGATATGAGTTACAAGTAAACCATGCCCGGGTAAATATGTGTCCCAACCCGAATTTTGTCTGTTTTCCAACATGAAAAATTCTGTAGGATTGGGTGCATTTCCTTTCAGATTATGATTGCCATCTTTTGAAATAAGATAAGCGTTGTTGGACGACGTAAGAGGTTGCAACGTAAAATTTTCCGAACTTTTCAATTCGGTTGGAGCAAGCCAATTTAGAAAAAAACGATCGAAAGCCGAATAAGTTGGAGGCGTCTTGCCATCATTCAGATAAGCTCCGGCATCCATGATATTCCAATAGGATAATGTAAAATGTGTGCCTCCATCGGTAGGATAATAATCAGGTAATCCCAAAACATGTCCAAATTCATGACAAAAAGTGCCTATACCGCACATGTTTGAACCTCTGCTGGAACGTAACTCTGAAGAGCAGGCGTAATCAAAAACCACAACGCCATCGAATTTGGTATTGTAATTGGCCAAAGTCCAGCGATGCGGCCATATTGTATTTGCCGGTGCTCCTTCTGCTTCATTGTAGCCCGCATAATAGACAAAAATATTATCGACATATCCATCCTTGTCAGTATCGTATTGACTAAAGTCAACGCCATCATTATCGGCCAATCTACATGCATCAATTATCATTTGCTGCGGATTCTTGTCCATATCGTCATTATCGTTTTCACCATAATAA
Organism: Bacteroidales bacterium; assembly: GCA_012517575.1. Classification (GTDB taxonomy): domain Bacteria; phylum Bacteroidota; class Bacteroidia; order Bacteroidales; family Paludibacteraceae; genus MVYY01. The sequence goes on from JAAYUQ010000063.1 coordinate 5,682, forward strand.
CCTATTGTTTGGGGCAAAGTATAAGGTCCAACCACGTCAAATTCTGGATTAAATTTTCCTGTAGAAGTGTCGTAAAAATAATCGCGTGCCGAACCGGTAGAACCATTTTCGGAATATCCATTTTGATTCAAAAGCTTGGTAAAAGCTTCTTTTGGAGAATTAATGGTAAATGAATTGTCTGAAAAATTCACTAAAATAACCAATGATTTCGGACTGCCAGTCAAAGGATAAGCTCTACTTTGTGAATCAGCGGCAACAGCTACAGACGAAGCTCGCTGCAGGCGGTGCAAGTGGTTTTGTTCCGAAAAATTTATCGATTTGGGAAGCTGTTTGACAAAATTAATTTCTTCCTTTGTACGTTTTTCGATATTATTGACACGATATTTTGAAGGTTCAATTTTCTTTTTTTTACTTAATTTTCCGTATTTGAAAAACCCGTCCTTGTCTCTGGTAATCAAATAACCATCCAAAGTGGTTTGATAATGAAAAAACTCGTCTCCATTCAGTTTAATAGAAATTTCAGTGCCATCGGGCTGAATTACCTTTACCGGAAAAGGATAGGCAGGGATTGCTTTTGAAAACTGAGGAAAAGTAAAACTTATAATAAATAAAATAACAGGAATAAATCTTTTTCTCATAAAAATAAGGATAGATAAAAGAAATTTTAAAACGATGAATTTACTTAAATCAATTTGAAAATGGAAAAAATGGATACAAATGTATATAAAAAATTTTTTTTTGTTTTCTACAAACCGATTTTTATAAAGTATTCTTATTTTGTAACCAATTGAAACAATTAGGCACGTTAAAACCAAATGAATTCCGAATAAATCATAAAAAACTGCAAAAGAATCATTATCCAAAAGCTTAATGGCAAATATCATTGAAAATAACAAGATTTTTCGAGCGAAAGTTTTTGCAAATTGGCAAAAAGAAAGTATCTTTGCTCCGCTTTTCTAAAAAAAGAAATTTTGCGAAAATAGCTCAGTTGGTAGAGCACGACCTTGCCAAGGTCGGGGTCGCGGGTTCGAGTCCCGTTTTTCGCTCAAGATTTTCCCACAATTTTGAAAATGGAATGAAGCCCAAATGGCGGAATTGGTAGACGCGCTAGTTTCAGGGACTAGTGGCCGTTTGGCTGTGCAGGTTCGAGTCCTGTTTTGGGCACACAAGTTTTCATTTTGTTTCTGGCGCAGATGGCGGAATTGGTAGACGCGCTACTTTGAGGGGGTAGTGCCGGTTACGGCGTGTGAGTTCGAGTCTCATTCTGCGCACAGGGAAAATCATTTTATTCTTCTTTTCTTTTTGCCTTTCCAAGCAAAATTTACATTGGGTATTTTTTGAAAAAATCAACAACATTGCTCCAAAGAGCAGTTTTCTTCCGTTGTTTCAAATTCGATAGTGGCGTGTTCAATACCTTCTTGAAGCAACTCTTTGCGAATTTTATTCTTTATTTCTGCAGTTTTTTCTATTGTAACAGGTTGCTTCAGAACAACATGAACAGTTAGAATATTATAATTTCCATCGATAGACCATATATGCAAATCGTGGATACCTTCAACATTCTCAATCGACAAGAGCAATTGGGAAACTTTATCCGAATCAATATCCGCGGGCGAACCTTGAAGAAGAATATGCAAACTTTCCTTTACATTGCGAAAAACATGAAACAAAATGTAAATTGTAATCAAAACGGATAAAATAGGATCAATTATCGGCAAATCAAAGAAATACATAATCAACGAACCAACCAGAATAGCAGCCCATCCCAGCACATCCTCCAGCATGTGAAGCGACACAACCTTTTCGTTGAGGGAATTTCCCTTTTTGAGGCGAAGAACAGCCAAACCGTTTACTACAATTCCTATCACTGCAAAAACAATCATTCCTTGTGTTTTGGTCGTTTCGGGATGTAATAGACGCGGAATCGCTTCGTAAAGGACAAAAATACTTCCCGTAATCAAAATAATCGAATTGATAATGGCACCCAATAACGAAAACCTTTTGTAACCGTAAGTATAATTTTTATCACTTTCTTTAGTGGATTTTTTTTGGAAATACCATGCTAAACCTAAAGAAAGACTATCGCCCATATCGTGTATGGCATCGGAAATGATGGCAATACTGTTGGTGAAAATTCCACCTGCAATTTCCAAAACAGTAAATCCAAAATTAAGAAAAAAAGCAATTTTTATGTTGCTTTCTCCATGTGTATGAGTATGCTGGTGCTGATGTTCCATCTCTTGTTAATGTAAAAAAATTCAATAAAAACAATCGAGATTAAAAATGGTTCGTTTTTTGCAATGAAAAAAGTCAAACAATTTTTTTTACAACTGTTTTTACAATGCAAAGTTAGAGTTTTTCCGGTACCCGAGAAAAATTATTGAAAAAACACAATAGTTTTAATTTTTTAGGCAGTTTATTGTACCTTTGTCTTGAACAATTTTAAAATTTTAGCAATATGAACAGGAAAAATGGACGAATTTTAGGAATAATTTTTTCAATCGTCATTGTTTTGTTTGCACTTTTGATGATTTTACCTTTTGCCTTTCAGGGAAAGATTTTTAATGCGGTGAAGTCGCAAATCAACAAAATGTTGACAGCAAAAGTGGATTTTCAAAATGTTCAATTAAGTTTTATTCGTCATTTTCCAAATGCTTCAGTGAGTATTAATGGATTAAAAGTTATTGGAGAAGGTGATTTTGCCAAAGACACATTGGTTTCTGCTGATAAAATTGAGGCGGTAATTAACTTGAAAAGTCTGTTATCGGGTAAAGGATACGATATTCAAAAAATCAATCTGGTTGAACCTAAAATAATGGCCCATGTCCTTGCAGATGGCAGGGCTAATTGGAATATTATGAAAGATACGACTGAAGAAAAAGCCGATACCGCAGCCATGAAATTTCATTTAAAATTAAAGGATGTTTATATTCGGAATGCCAATATTACTTATTGGGACGAGCAAGCCAACATGAAAGCAATTCTCAGTAACCTGAAACATCATACCAGCGGAGATTTAACTGCCGACAGTTCGTTACTTTCTACCCAAACAACCGTTGATTCCATCAGCTTCTGGATGAATGGTGTTCCTTACGTATCAAAAGCCAATGCAGAACTAAATGTAGATTTTGACGCCAATCTGAACGAAATGAAATTTGCTTTCAGTAAAAATGCTTCACGTATCAATGCTATTCCTTTTTCTTTTGAAGGATGGATACAAATGTTGGACGAAGGTTTTGATATGGATATTAAGTTGATAGCCGATCAAGTGGATTTTAAATCCATTCTTTCCATGATTCCTGCCATTTATTCAAATTCTTTCAATGATTTGAAAACAGGTGGAAAAGTAAGCTTAAGTGGCTTTGTGAAAGGTCAGATGAAAGGCGAAGAATACCCTGCATTTGATGTTAATTTATCGGTAAATAACGGTTGGTTTCAGTACCCCTCTTTACCCGAATCAGTTAAAAATATTCAGCTTGCCTTACAGGTTTTCAATCCCGGCGGTACTCTCGATAGTACTTTAATTGATTTATCAAAATTTTCTTTAACGTTAGGAAGCAATACCTTCAGTGCTGCTGCTAAAATTAGTTCTATTATTTCCGATCCCGATATTCACGCGAAAGCCATTGGACGAATCGATTTGGGAATGGTAAAATCTTTTTATCCTTTGGAAGCCGGTACGCGTTTGAATGGCTTGCTTGATGTAGATTTGAGCCTGATGGGTAAAATGTCTTATCTGGAAAATAATTTGTACGATAAATTTGGATTTCAGGGCAAGATAGATGCCAACAATATTTATCTCAAAACAAGTTCTTTTCCACAGGATATTTCTGTCAATCAGGCCAATATTAAATTTAATAACCGATATGTGAATTTGACTGATTTCAATTTAAAAATTGGGAAAAATGATTTGTCTGCCAACGGAAAACTCGAAAATTTCATGGCTTATGCCTTAAAAAACAAAATTTTAAAAGGACAATTGAATTTGCAATCTAACTATCTGAACGTAAATGATTTCCTTACCGAACCAACAGAAACTAAAAATGAAAAAAAGGAACTGTTGGTAATTCCTCAAAATATTGATTTCACACTCCAGGCATTTTTTAAACAATTGCTTTACGACAAAATGAATTTTTCCAATATTCAGGGAAAACTTTTGGTACAAAATGGCGACATTAAATTTCAAAATCTCAATTTGGAGGCTTTTGGAGGGACATTATTGGCAAATGGACTGTATAGTACAGCCGATGTTTCCAAACCCTATGCCGATATTAATTTGAACATAAAAAATGTGGTTTTTAATCAAATTTTTTCGCAGATTGGTTCATTTCAAAAGTTTGTTCCTTTTTTCGAAAAAGCTTCCGGAAATTTTTCTACTTCATTGTCAATGAATACTTTATTGAATAAAGATATGAGTTTGAATTTGAATTCATTAAAAGCCAACGGAAAATTTTCAACTTCGTCAGTTGCGTTAAAAGATGTTCCGGCATTGTCGGCATTGGCTTCGGGTCTCAAAAAACCGGAATTAAGCAATCCGTCGTTAAAAGACCTTGCTGTCAACTTCGAAATATCGAACGGGAAATTGTTTACCAGGCCTTTCGACATAAAATTGGGCAACATTAAAATGAATTTGGGTGGTTCTATGGGTTTGGATAAATCGCTCGATTTTAAAGGAATTGTTCAGTTACCGGATCAACTGAATGCAGGGCGTTTTTCAAACTTTAATGTTGTAATTGGCGGAACTTACGATAAACCAAAGGTGAAATTGGATATGTTGAGCACCATAAACGAAGCTGTAGAGGAAACAAAAACAAAAATTAAAGAAGAAGTTAACGCACAAGTAGATGCAGCTAAAAAGGAAGCCATCGAAAAGGCACGACTGCAAAGAGAAGCTGCATTAAAAAAAGCACAGGAACAAGCAGACAAAATTAGGTTGGAAGCCAAAAATGCCGGTGATAAACTAATTGAAGAGGCTACTTTGAGAGGCAACGAATTGGTGGAAAAAGCGTCCAATCCGATTGCTAAAAAAGTTGCCGAACAATCTGCCCGCAAACTTGTGGACGAAGCCCGCAAACAAGCCGATAAGCTAAATGCAGATGCGGAAATCCAAGCCAACAAACTAATTGAAAATGCTTCCAAAAACACGAATTTTTAATTCTTAAAGTATTTATATAAAATAATTAATTCAATTTATTCAAATACAGTAGATTATATAATTTGAAAATATTTGTCATGCGTTCAAAAATTTCTTTGATTTCTACATTGTTATTTTTCACTGTCTCAATATTCGGTCAAACAGCTGCCGAAGCAGACCGACTTTTTCAGCAAAATCAGTTTCAGAAAGCACGCGATGCCTATAAAGTATTATTGGAAAAACGACCTAAAGATGCTTTGTACAATTATCGGTTCGCACGCTGCTGCTACGAATTGAAAGACGACGAAAATGCCATTAAACATTTTGAACTTTCGAGAAATCGATTTCCGTTGACAAATAAATATTTGGGAGAATTGTACATGAAAACTTACCGATTTTCCCAATCAGTGGCAGCCTATGATGAATATCTCAAAACCATTAGGGAGACGGACAAAGAATTTTCATTAATACAGAAAGCAAAAAAGAAAGCAGAGCTTGCTGAAAAAATGATTCAAAGAGTGGACGACATTCAAATTATCGATAGCGTTGTGGTAAATAAAGAACATTTTTTGGAATTTTACAAGTTCAGTAAAGATTTGGGATCGTTATCGGCAAAACCTTTGAAAATTGGCAAAAAAAAGGATTTCAAAATAACTTATATTACGCAACGTCAGGATAGAAAGTTATTTTCTGATTCTGTTCACAGTCAAATGGATATTTTCACTTCATACAAACTCTTGGATGATTGGTCAAAGCCCGAATCGGTTTCCGATGTGATCAACACAAAAGCCAACGAAAATTATCCTTTTTTACTATCCGACGGCATAACAATATATTTTGCTTCAGATGGTGAAAATTCTATCGGAGGTTATGATTTGTTTATTTCACGTTTTCGTCCTGAAACCAACACTTATTTTCAACCGGAAAATATTGGGATGCCCTATAATTCAATTTATAATGACTATATGATGGTTGTCGATGATATTCATCAAGTTGGATGGTTCGCTACTGATCGTTTTCAGCCTGAAGGGAAAGTGATCATTTTTTCTTTTGTTCCAAACACAAAAAAAACCATTATTCAGTCTGAAGATTCCGATTATATAAGAAAATCAGCACAGCTATTACAATTCAAAAAAGCCAAAAATCTTAATAAAGATACACTTTCTCAAACATCAGACAAGGTTGAAGAGTCTATTCATAAAATTCTGTTTGTTGTGAACGATTCTGTAGTTTATACTGATATAGAGCAGTTTAAAAAAGAAGAAACGCGTAAATTGTGGAATGAACTTAAGGATTTAAATTCTCAGCTTAATCAAAAAAGAATTCAGTTGGAGCAATTGAGACTGCTATACAGTCAGCAGGAAGAAAGTCGGAGTGAATTGTCGCCAAAAATTCTGACTTTGGAAAAGGAAATTTCTGAAATGGAAGATAAGGTTACAACCAAAACCTTTGAACTTAGAAATAAAGAAAATATAAATTTGACGAAATAATTGTATATCGTAATTTATTCCTTACTTTTACCAAAAATTTTCAATAATTATGGACATAGCAATAGCTGTTATTCTGATTCTTGTAGGTGTTTTTTTCTTTTTGGTAGAATTTTTTCTTGTGCCGGGAATTTCAATTGCCGGTATAGCCGGTTTTTTGTTTGTTGGTGCTGGCATTTATTATTACTATTCGCAGTTGGGAACAACAGCCGGCAATATTTCCATAGCAGGAAGTGTAGTTCTCTTGGCAGTTACAGTTTGGATTTTTTTACGACGCAAAACATTGGAAAGAATTGGTTTAAAGGCAAAAATTGATTCCAATATTGGCACTGTTGAAGAATTGGACATTAAAGTTGGTGATAGGGGAATTGCGCTCTCAAGACTTGCCCCGATAGGAAAAGTAAAAGTGAAAGGACA
>JAAYUQ010000064.1 GCA_012517575.1 Bacteroidales bacterium
AGCCTGCTGAATTCTATTCTTTAAAAATAACGAAACCGGCAAAATTGCATTTGCTTTTCGGTAAGCATTTTTTCCGGCATGTGAGAAAAATGAATTTTTAAAAAAATAATCTGTTTTGCTCCAATGTTCGGTTATAATATGAGGTTTTTTCAGATGCTTTGCCACTCGAGCGCCCATAATGCCTGATGGATAAATAATGTTGGAGTGCACAATATCGGGTTGAAATCCTTTGTTTTGTAACTTTGCAACAATTTTCCTTAAAAGTAAAAACTGAAAAAAATACGAATGATAAAGCAAATCTCTCAAAAATTTTAATTTACTTCCCAACTCATATATCGATACCCTGATTCCGTATTCATCTTCGTATTCGGTCAATGCGGCAGAAAATATTTTTTTATCGGGCTGGATAATTACTCCCGCAACTTCTATTTTATTTCCTGCCAAATGAGCAGCACGGGCATGTTCTCGAATAAAAATCCCATTGTTTGGCTGATGAACTGTTGGATACCAGGGAGTTATAAAAAGTATTTTTTTCATGCTTCCTGATTGTTAAGTCCTTGTTTTACACTGGGTATGTGACTTTTTAAAAAAACCATACCTTTTTCATACAGTTCTCTGTAAAAAAATCTGATAATCAAAAGATAAAATGCAGCTGCCAGTATGATTTGAACGGGCAACAAAAAATAGGATGGTTTGATCAGCAAACTCAAGGAAGCAACCATTATGCCTAAAATAATTCCCCAACCCAAACTCTGACTAAAAGCCATTATTTGTTGTTTCAAGCTGTGTTTCAATTCTGTTTTTATGTAGAATATCGATAGGAAATAGGCTGCAATATTTGCAGCGGCGTAGCCCCAGAGCATGGGAATAATTCCTTGACTAAAAGTGATAAAAATGGCTATAAGGATAAGTATTTTTTTTATCATTTCTATCCTGAAAGTTATTCGAGATTGCCCTCGTGCATTTAATGCGCTGATATTGAGTGTATAAAGAGGAAGAAATAAGGAAGCCAGACAAAGAAGCCGGAAATAAGGCACGGACGGAAGAAATTTTGCCGACCAAACAATTTCGATCAATGGTTTTCCGGCAGCAATCAGACACAAAATAATGGGAAAAGTAATAATGGAGATTTTGCTCGACAGTTCGCCGAAAATTCTTCTGAAACGGTCTTCATCGTGTTGAATATGAGAAAAAAGCGAAAATGTACTTCCCAATAAGATGGATTGAAAAGTAAAATTAAAAGTTTCACTTAATTTGTTTCCCTGCGTATAATAACCCACTTCCGATTTTTTGTAAAACTTTCCCAAAATAATGACAAACAGGTAATTGAAAATAATATTTAAAATGGAAGTGTTCAGTAAGTGGATGCTGAATTTCCAGAAACTGCGGATAACCCGAAACGAAAAAATCAGTTTTGGTTTCCAACGGACAAATAAATAAAAAAATACCATTCTGAAAAAATGATAGGAAACTTGCTGAACCACCAGTGCCCATACGCCATAATGCAGAAAGGCAAGAACAACTCCTAACGAACCGCTCAGGGAAACAGAAATAATATTGACTTTGGCAATGGTTTTATAGTCCAGAATTTTTCCCAATTTTGAGTAGGGAACCAGATAAAAAGCATTGAAAATAATAGCCAGAAAAGTGATTCTGTTTACTAAAATAAGTTCGGGTTGCTTAAAAAAATTGGCTATTGCAGGCGAGAGAAAATACAGAACAACATACAATACCAAAGAAATTCCTATGTTGAAATAAAAAACACTGTTGTAATCTGTTTCGTCGGCTTCCGTTTTTCTGATCAATGCCTGTCCAAATCCACTTTCGACCAGCACGTAAGAAAGTGCTACAAAAATCATGACCATTCCCATCAATCCGTAATCACCCGGAGAAAGAAGTCTGGCTAAAATAATGCCAATAATCAATTGTACAGCCTGTTGACCAAAACGGTCAATGGTTGTCCATGTAAAAGCGCTGAGTGTTTTTTGTTTCAGATTATCACCCATGTGGAAAAATGTTCAACAAAATTATTTGCCTTTGATCACATCGAATCCTTTTCCGTAAACAGCAATAACTGACGATTGAGATACAAAAGCGTCGGGATCAATTTCTTTTACAATTCTGAAAATCATGGAAGATTCATTTTTTCGTGCTATGACGGTAATGACTTTTACCGGTTGTTGAGAATACCATCCTGTTCCATTCAGAATGGTTACGCCACGATGAACATCTGTATTAATGCGGTTGGCAATTTGTTCGTATTCTTTGGAAAAAATAAAAAACTGAACAGACTGTCGCACACCATTGATAACCAAATCGATTGCCAGATTAGAAATGGCCATGTTGGTTAAACCATACACTATTTTTTCAATGGTTCCAAATTCAAAGAAATAGGAAGAGCAAATAATCATCACATCACAATAAAGCAGTACTCTGCCCAGTGTTATGTTATAATATTTATTGACAATCTTTGCGATAATATCGGTGCCACCCGAACTTCCATTATTGATAAAAACAATACCCAATCCTGTTCCAGAAATTAAACCTCCCAACAGACATGCCATAAAATTGTCGTTTGGAGCAACAAAAGTTCCCGGATTTGCTTGTGGTAGCACAGCAAAAAACAGGGTAATCATGGCAACTCCATAAATGGAGCGTAAACTGAACTGAAATCCGATGATACGGAGCGCAACGGCTATTAGCAGAGCATTGATGGCAAAATAAGTTATAAAAATCGGAATCCCCGTGGCATAATAAACAATGGCTCCAATACCAGTAACCCCACCACCTGTAATTTGATGAGGCAGCAAAAACCCTTTCCATGCGCCGGCATACATAAATAGTCCAATGGTTATCAGTATATATTGCCGGATTAATATCCAGTTTTGTTTGGTGAAAGGTTTAAATTTTGTCATTTTGTGTCGGGGATTAAATGGTTTTTTCTGAATTATTTCTTGTCAGAAAACAATATTGATAATTTTACCCGGAACAATAATTATTTTTTTCGGAGTTTTTCCTTCCATGTACTTCAAGGTTTGCGGATGCGATAAAGCAGTTTTTTCAACTTCTTCCTTACTTGCGTCAGTAGGCATTTCCAACGTAAATCTCACTTTCCCGTTAAACGAAACGGGGTAAAATACCGTATTTTCTTTCAGAAATTCCTCATCATATTGAGGAAAAGAGGCATTAAAAACGGTGTCGCTGTTGCCCAGTGTGTGGTAAAGTTCTTCCGAAATGTGAGGAGCGAAAGGTGCCAGCAGTATCAATAAAGGTTCAAGTATGGCTTTTTTATTGCACTTCAGGGTAAACAATTCGTTCACACAAATCATGAAAGCCGAAACAGCTGTGTTGTAGGAAAAATTTTCTATGTCGTAGCTGATTTTTTTAATGGTTTTGTGCAAAACTTTTAATTCTTCCGCAGTCGGATTTTCTTCCGATACTGATAGTTCATCGTTTTTGTAGAAAAGATTCCACAATTTTTTAATAAAACGATGGACGCCATCTATGCCGTTGGTATCCCATGGCTTTGACTGTTCCAGCGGTCCTAAAAACATTTCGTACAACCGAAGGGTGTCTGCGCCGTAATTTTCCACAATATCATCCGGATTGACAACATTGAACATCGATTTCGACATTTTTTCTATGGCCCATCCGCAGATGTATTTTCCATCTTCAAGAATAAATTCAGCATTTTTGTATTCAGGATTCCAGTTTCTAAATTTTTCCAAATCGAGAATGTCGTTGGAAACCATGTTTACATCAACATGAATTGGAGTTGTTTCGTATTGGTCTTTCAAATGATAGGAAACAAAGGTATTTGTATCTTTTATTCGGTACACAAAGTTACTCCTTCCCTGAATCATACCTTGATTGATGAGTTTTTTAAATGGTTCATCTTCGCAAACGATACCCAGATCGAACAAAAATTTATTCCAGAAACGGCTGTAAATCAAATGACCGGTTGCATGTTCCGTTCCACCCAAGTAAAGATCCACGTTTCTCCAATATTGGTTGGCTTCTGGACTAACAAGTGCCTTGTCGTTTTTTGGATCCATAAATCGTAAATAATAAGCTGAGGAACCTGCAAAACCGGGCATGGTACAAACTTCCAGCGGATAACCATCTTTTGTTTTCCAGTTTTTAGCTCGTGCCAATGGTGGTTCTCCTTTTTCTGTAGGTAAAAATTTGTCCACTTCCGGCAATTCGAGCGGCAATTCTTCTTCACTCAGCGTGTAAGGCATTCCATTTTTATAATAAATAGGAATGGGTTCGCCCCAGTAGCGTTGGCGGCTAAAAATAGCATCACGCAAGCGGTAATTGATTTTTACTCTGCCAATTCCCTTTTCTGTAATATATTTTTTTGTAGCTTCAATGGCTTCTTTTATTGTCAACCCATTCAAAAAACCCGAGTTAATCATGATTCCTTCTTTGGCATCGAAGCTTTCTTCGCTGACATCGCAGCCTTGGATAAGCGGAATAATGGGCAAATTGAAATGTTTGGCAAAAGCATAGTCTCTGCTGTCGTGTGCAGGGACTGCCATAATGGCTCCTGTTCCGTAACCGGCAAGTACGTAATCGGAAATCCAAATGGGAATTTCTTCACCGGTAATGGGATGAATGGCATAAGAACCGGAAAAAACTCCTGTAACACGTCGATCTGCCAAGCGTTCACGTTCGGTTCGTTTTTTCGTGTTATCGAGATATTTTTCTACTTCAATTGCTTGTTCGGGTGTGGTGCATATTTTTACCAATTCGCTTTCAGGAGCAAGGACCATAAATGTTACACCAAAAATGGTATCCGCACGTGTTGTGAATACTTCAAAAGTTTCTTTTCTGCCTTTTATTGAAAAACGGATTTCGGCTCCTTCACTTCTTCCTATCCAGTTCCTTTGGGTTTCTTTCAAGGAATCGGTCCAGTCGATGGTTTCCAATCCATCCAACAAACGCTGGGCATAAGCCGAAACACGCAAACACCATTGTCTCATGATACGTTGTTCAACAGGATATCCCCCGCGAATGGAAACACCTTCACTAACTTCGTCATTGGCCAGTACTGTGCCCAAAGCGGGACACCAATTTACTTTAGTGTCGGCCAAATAGGCAATGCGATAATTTAACAAAATTTCCTGTTGCTGCTTTTCGCTCATCTCTTTCCAGTCGGAAGCGGTAAACGATAATTCATGGGTGGAAGATGCATGCAGATTTTCAGTGCCTTTTTTTTCGAAATGTTCAATAAGTCTGCTGATAGGCTGCGCTTTCTGCAAATCGTTATCATAATAATGATGAAACATTTGGATGAAAGCCCATTGTGTCCAGTGGTAATAATCGGGATCGCAGGTTCTGATTTCTCTGTCCCAATCATAACTGAATCCGATTTTGTCGAGTTGATCACGGTAACGAGCAATATTATTTTTTGTCGTTATCGCCGGATGTTGACCTGTTTGAATGGCGTATTGTTCTGCCGGAAGTCCGAAAGCATCAAAACCCATCGGATGGAGTACGTTAAAGCCTTTCAACCTTTTGTAACGGCTGTAGATGTCGGATGCAATGTAACCCAGCGGATGTCCGACATGTAACCCTGCTCCCGAAGGATAAGGGAACATATCCAAAACATAATATTTAGGTTTGTTTGGATCTTCAATAGTTTTATAAATCTGATGGTCTTTCCAGTAAGCTTGCCATTTTCGTTCTATTTCTCTGAAATTGTACTCCATAAATCACTGAAATTTAATAAATTCAACCTTATCTCTTTACTTTTACAACATTCACAAATTAAATTTACAAAGTTAATCAATTTACCAAAACAAAAGAAAGTATATTCTATATTTGGCTCAAATTCAACCTCAACAAATTGATTCTATGGAACAAAATTAAATTATTAATCAAACAAAAAAACTGAATTAGGAATGAAATTTTATCTTTTCGATTTACTTAAGCAGGGAATATTTTTTTGTAATGGCAAAATTGGTTGTCTCATTCCTTAAAATCGGACTTTTTTATTTACAATTCAGTTTTTAAAGTTTTAGGGGAGTTGAAATTAAACTCAAGAATCCATGAAAGTTTTGTGGAGAAAGAGATCTTTTAGAACATCAAGAAGTGTTTTTTTCAGTGAAGTAATTTACCTTTTGTCGTTCTCGTCAACAAATACTTTCTCCTCTTTTTTCGGATGATTCAACATAAATAATTTGAAAGTGGCAGGGCTGATCAAGTAAAGAATGAAGGCACTTAATATTCCTCCTATCACATCAACAACGTAATGAGCCTGAATATAAATAGTGGCAAATACCAAAATTAAATAAAGCGGGAAAGTAATAGTGAAAGCTGAGTAATGACGACCACGAATGAGCAGCAACAAAATCAGTGTAGAAATACCAACATGAGAGCTTGGGAAAGCAGCAGTAGGTCTTTCTCCAAATTTTTGAACACTTTCTACCAAATCGACGAAAAATCCATGTTCAGTATGAAAAGGAATCAAAGCCGGATTGTGATTGAAATAATTTCCGATTTCTGGAAAA
>JAAYUQ010000006.1 GCA_012517575.1 Bacteroidales bacterium
ATGTTTACCAATTTGAATTTGTCAATTGATAATTCCTCAGCTCTAAGTTCATCGGAAGGATAAAAATTAGTATAAAATGGCTTTATATTTTTATCTAGAGAAGAAAATTTGACTTGCATCAAATCATTAATTTCCATTTTCAGTTCGCCATTGGTTATTATTACTTCTTTAGTACAAGAAGAGAAAAATAATATTATACCAATAAATGTTATTGTTAAATTTAAACGGGTATTCATTTTTGACAATTTTTTAAATATTAATGAAATATTTTTTTTGCATTTTTATAATAAATCTTTTTCAATACTTTATCAGGCAAATTGAAGCCATTGTAATACCAATGATAATTGTAATCAGGGATATAAAAATGTTCGTCATTTGTCTGTAAAATTCTTAAGATATTTCTATACATTTCTTTGGTAGTCCCATTATCCGTTCCAAACAAAACTCTATCAGCGTATTGAATTAAAAAAGATCTGGTAGCACGAGGAGTACACGAAGATTCAGCCATTCTTCCCGCAATATCAATGTATAGGTTAGGATATTTATCTAACAATTTGCCTAAGCGAACTAAATCCTGATTCATGTTTAAATAATGACAGGCAATAAAAATGGTTTTTGGATTAGCAGCTACAGCATTTTCAAATGATTTCATTAATTGCTCATAACCTAAACACCCAATTTGTGTAGTATCTACCTTCCATTTTGAAGCATTTATCAAACCATCATTATATCTGTCAATAGGTTGATACATCCAAATAGGTTCTGCTATATGAATAATGATAGGCATTTTGAGTTCCCCGCATTTTTCCAAAAGGGGTTTTAATTTGGGATTATCTAAATGAATATTGCGTCCTTCGGTTGGATAACCATATAAATCACCAAATCCTTTATCTCCCATTTCTCCAACCCCAACAGCACCTAATTTATGACATTTGACAAGAGATTCAATTGCTCGTTTCTCCCAATCAGGTTTATCAAAATCAGTATAATCAAAACTACAGCAGAAGGCAAATCTATTTTTATAAGGACTATATTTTTCAACAAATTTTTCAAAAGGTAATCCTATCCAACTACAACTAAGTAAATAAGTTTTTTCAATTCCGTATTCGTCCATATTCTTAATCCATTCACGAATCTCATCGTCTGTTTTAGCATAATCATGAGAATGCGTATCTATTACCGGATATTTTGCAACTTTTACATTTGAAATCTGAATATTAAATATAGAATGAGGTTCATAATTTTTTAACAACAAAGTATCTTCCAGATTTTGTCCAAAACTAAAACTTGGGAAAAAACAAATAGAAAAGAGAAAAAATAATGTTCGTTTGATTAAAAGTTTCATGGTTATATTATTTTTAAGTTGTTTTTACTATTTCGTATTTCTCTGTCAATAAGTTTACAACAGCATCTATTGCTACTGGAAAAACTTTTCGCAAGTCAATTTCATCTGAATTCATTAAAACATTTTTTAAAGTTCGCATAAAAATATCTTTAATTTCAGTTGCTAAATTCACTTTGGAAATGCCATTCCGAATAGCTTCTTGAATCATTGTTTTCGGAATACCTGAACTTCCATGAAGAACCAATACTGTATTTATTGCTTGATGAATTTCTTTCAGACGTTCTATGTTTAATTTTGGAGCTGCTTTATAAAACCCATGAGCCGAGCCAATAGCAATTGCTAATGCGTCAACACCTGTTTGTTCAACAAATAACTTCGCCTCTTCTACAGCTGTAAAACCTCCTTCTTGCTCTTGTACTAATTTTGCTATATAACCTAATTCTGCTTCTACGTTGGCATTATATGCTTTTGCTCTCTTTACAACTTCCCGAGTAATTTTAACATTCTCTTCAAAATCTTTATCACTAGCGTCTATCATTACAGAATCAAAACCTGCATCTAAACATTGTTGAACCAAATCTATAGAATTTGCATGATCTAAATGTAGCCATCCCTCTATTTCATAATCTTTTAGTCCTTGGCGAGCCATTGAAACAGCCATATTAAGTCCCATGTAATCAATAGAACTTTGGGTTAATTGAAGAATCGCTGCTGAATGAGTTTTTGATGCTGCAATTAAAATAGCCTTTAGTGTTTCAAGATTATAAAAATTTGTCGCTAAAATGGCAGCTCTATGAATTTGAGATTGTTTAAGTTTTTCTTGTATTGTCATAATGAAATACTTTGTTTAAATTTTTCCTTTGCAATTTGTTCTATATTTTCTTTTGAGGTAAACGCACTAGTTCCTCCTGAAGCTGTTGTGTTAATCGCACCTATTAAATTCCCAAATCTCTGGCATTCAGTCAAAGACTGTCCTTTTATAAATTGGTAAATAAATCCAGAATTAAAACTATCTCCTGCTCCAATAGCATCCACAACATTTTCATTGAGAAAAGCTTCTTGATAATGTTGAGTACCATCTTTTTGTACCAATATCGAACCATTTTTTCCACACTTTATGATACATACATTAATAAATGGTAGGATTTTTTCTATGGCAGTATTAAGATCTGAAGAGCCAGTCAATAATTGTAGTTCTTTTTCATTTGGCATGAAGACAGATACATAGGGTAAAATTGTTTTATAATCTAAATCCCATTTTTCGGATGGATCCCATTGTGTGTCTAATGAGGTTCTAACTCCATTTTCAGAAGCAAACTTTAAAATTTTCAGTAAATCTTTTTTTAATCCTGACTGCATAAAAATTGATGATATATGAATGTGTTTTGTTTTTTGAAAAATTTTCTTATCGATATCATCAAAAGTCATGAAGTCCATTGCACCTTGAAAGGTTATATTGGCTCTATCCTCTCCATAGTTAAGTACAATAGTAGCTCCAGTAGGATATTTATCGCTCTGTATCAAGAAATTAGTATATACAGATTTTTCAGCGAGACTATTTTTTATCAATTTACCAAAAACATCATTTCCTATCATTCCGACAAAAGCTGTT
Source organism: Bacteroidales bacterium (assembly GCA_012517575.1). Taxonomy (GTDB): domain Bacteria; phylum Bacteroidota; class Bacteroidia; order Bacteroidales; family Paludibacteraceae; genus MVYY01. The sequence goes on from JAAYUQ010000006.1 coordinate 2,958, forward strand.
TTAACTCCCAATGCAGCAATATTTGCAGCAAAAATAGCTGTAGAACTCCCTAAAGTCAGAGTCATATCTTTAGCAAATTTTTCTTTCCCAACTTGTGGAAATCCATCTATTTTATTTAGAATTATATCTGTATTCAATTCTCCAATAGCAACAACATCGAACTTTTTCATTTCAAATAATCGTTTAAATTGACAATATTAAAAGCATAAAAATATTTATCCATTGTATGCTCAATTTTCTCTAAAACTACTGCTTCGGCATCAATACCATTCCTTTTCAAATTATCATATAATTTAAGACGAGCTACAGAAGCTTCTGGATGTTGCCAAATATATCTGCAACCTGTTTTAATTAACCACTCTTTCCTTTCATAAGTAAGCTGATCGAAAGATTTATCTTTTTCATCAGGTTGGAGCCATTTTATCCAGCGTTTTGAATCATAAACTAGTTTCCATAAAGTTTTTTTCATATTTGACAGCTGAGCAATTTTCTCTAATTCATCTAATTCCTGTTCTTTATTTTCCAATTCAATGAGTGCGTCATATTCATCAATTGTAAATTCTGGTCCCACATTGGCGGCTCCCATTCCTGATGTTGGATAATCTTGAGGATTATCAACCCCATCTGTATAATGTCCTTTTATGTAACTTCCAAATTGTTTAACTTTTTGGCTTAAATCTTTTGCAGTTTTAGTATCAAAAACGGTAGTATGTAAGTCAGTTCCAACTTTACCAACTATAAAACATGGCCAGACGTCAGCCAAGTTGACTGCCTCAAGTCCTTTCTTAAGTTCATTAATAAAAATATCAAAAACTTTTTCATCAGCAAGACCTCCGTGTACTTCCTCTGTACCAACTTCATAAGAAATTGTTGGATAGTTATGTTTCCTTCGAAAAGTTTCTGCGTGCATAATTAATTCGATGGTTCGTTCAACAACAGTTTTAATGTTAATGGTTTCATCTTTTGGGAGAAATATATCTACTGTGGGATCTACATGAATCATATCAAATCCGGCTGCTATTGCACTTTCAAAGGACTTTTTAACAGCACTCATCGCTTTTTCTAAGTCCCATTTTTCTATTGCCTGAATATCTTTTAGCCAAGGTCCGCCATGATCGATAGCAGCAATATAAGGTCCTTTGTAATTTATGGTCTCAGATTCAATTTTTAATAATTTAATAAATTCTTGGTGATTCAGTCCAGTATAACCTCCATCAGTGTCTACCTGATTAAGCGTTGCTGCAAATAGAATTGGGGAATTGTTCCTTTTAGCTGCTCTAAATGCAGCTTTAATCACCGAAATCGAATTGGGACAAACAGCTAATAATGTTCGTTTAATTTTTGTTTGAGATTCAAGATCAGCTATCTGTTGCAATATGTTTTCTAATTTAGCCATTGTAGTTTAGTATTTATTGAAATTGTTGTATATGGTTACTCCTTCGACTACTCTTGAAATATTCCCTGATAAAGAAGGATTATCAGGATTTAAACCGAAAAACAACGATTTATAGTAGCCTAATAGCTGACCAACTAACACATAAGCCACACAACCATATTCTTTAACTTGAGAATATGTATTACCAGTAAATATTTCTGTATCAAAATGGATTTTTTCAATTTTAACTGGGTTTTGTCCACATACTGCAATTTGTGCTGTTACTTTATTATTTTTATTTATTTGTTTTACTAAATCTTTTTCATATTGCAATACATATTCATCATCCGAAAATAAATAAACTAAAAGTGTTTTATTATTAATCACTGCTTTAGGCCCATGTCTAAATCCTAAGAAAGAATCATATTTACAGATAATTTTTCCATCAGTCATCTCTTGTAACTTTAAATGACATTCTTGAGCTATCCCTTTTAATTCTCCAGAACCTAAAAATACAGCTCGTTCAAATTTTTTTTCAACAATGTTTTGAATTTCCTTTTCGTAAGAATTAAGCATTTTTACTGCGTTTAAACTTAAAGTTTCAATAGCTGAAAATTCATTTTCAATTGTTTCAATATTCAAGATAAGAAGCATAGTTAGTAACATAGTAGAAAAGCTGCTTGTCATTGCTAACCCTTTGTCATCTGTTTCTGGTGGTAATATTAATAATAAGGTATTATCAAGATTTGCATTTTTGGCCAACTCTCCATTTTGATTACAAGTAATGATAATGTGAGAAATTTTTTTACATAAAGAATTAGCAATATTGACAACACCCATGCTCTCGGGACTATTTCCTGACCTTGCAAAAGAAACAAGAACTATTTCCTTTTCTTTTTGAAAAAAAATATGAGGGTGAGTAATAAGATCACTTGAAGGAATCACCTTAAAATTAAAAAAATTCTTTTGTGGTAAAATCATTGAGAGAACATTCCCGATAAAAGCAGAAGTGCCTGCTCCAGTAAAAATGATTTCGGTATCTTTCGAAAGTAATCGTTTCGAAACAAAAGAATAAATTTTTTGTTTATTCTGCAAAATTAATTGATATTCTTTTATCCACATATTTGGCTGTTGGTGAATCTCTTTGTAAGTTGCGATATCCTTATTTAATCTCATTGTTGTTTTATTTTAAATATTTATTTGAAAACAAAAATAGATTCAAAAGAATTTTCTGAAAATTATTTTATTATGTTGTACAACATAATTTTGTTATACTATTCGTAATGTGCGCATTATCAATAAAATATGTTGTTTTTAATTTAAAAAAAACGTTTCGAAATGTTTCACAAATAAATAATTGGATGAAATTTTTTTATTTCGAAATGAATAATTACTTTTGTATTAAGAAAAGGATGTAAAATCCCTGATGTAAAATCCCTGTCAATATTTTAATTATGAAAATACCATATTCAGCTAAAGAAAGAAGGGCAGAAATACTTCATTCATTAAAAAATTCTCCTAAACTTACTGTTAAGGAACTCGGGGAAAAGTATGAAGTTTCGGAAGTTACGATTCGAAAGGATTTAAATGAATTAAAAAAGAGAAATTTAATAACTCGTACTCGTGGAGGCGCGGTTCGCCAACCTGAATTAAATATTGGCAATGATATAGCTATTCAACAAAAACAGTTGTATAATTATAAGGAGAAAAGAGCTATTGGGATGCTTGCGGCTTCGCTTGTTAAAGAAAATGAAACAATAATATTAGATTCCGGAACTACCACACTTGAAATTGCTAAAAATCTTCAGATATTCCAAAAACTGACTATTATAACCAATGCTATCAACATTGCAGTTGAACTTTCTAAATATAATCGTTTTACGGTTATTTTACTCGGTGGACATTTGAGAGAGTCATCTTTATCTACAGTTGGTCCTTTAACAGAATCAGCTTTGAAAAATTTCTATTGCGATAAATTATTTCTTGGCATAGACAGTTTTAGTTTGGAAAAAGGAGTATCTACTCCTAATATAGAAGAAGCAAACATAAATCAAACCATGATGTCTATGGCAAAAGAAACCATTGCAGTATTTGATTCATCGAAATTTAATAAAAGAAGCTTTGCATATATTGCTCCTATCAATAGAATTCACTCAATCGTAACCGATGAAGGAATACCAAGAGACATAAAAGCTCAATTAAAGAGAATGAATATTCAACTTTATATAGCGAAAATTTAATCAATGAGACCACTTGAATAAGTCTTCTTTGATTGAAGATTAGGGGAAAAACTGAAAATCAGCTTTTTATAAGATTAATTTTCTGCGTTTTAGACTTTTTAAAGTAGATTCATCAATTTTTTTCAAAAACTTATTGAACTGGTATTTTTAGCTTTTCTTTTATTAGATAAATTTCCTTGAAGATATTTAACAGAATTTTTTTCGTTTCTCTGCAGAGATTCGTCGAAATGCGGCAGCGTTCCGGAAAAATTTCCTTTTAATTTCAAGGAATCTTGCAGAACGAAATCACAATTCAGTGAAAAATTTTCACCCTCACGGTTGACCGTCATCTTTCCGCCAACAATCAGTTTTTGTGCGGATTTCAATGGATTAGGTTCATAATAATTAATGACAGCTCCTAACGTATAGACCTGATCGTCAATGGTATCATTTATTCCGGGAGCAATGGTAAAAGGTTCGCCACTCTTATCAACCATGTAAATTCCTTCGGGAAGAAGTGTATCGGAAGGTGATACAAAAATATCTTCCAGAAAAAGATATTGACCATAACCCGAAAGTTCATTTTGATCATTTATCTTCAACGAATCTGTGAACAAATTTACTGTCAAAACATTGTTCGCATTCAGATAATCTGCATAATAATCACCGTAAAAAACGACGAAGCCCCATGTATAAGTCGGATTCAACTCGTACTGATAAGGTTGGTTGGAGACACTGTCTTTGCAGGAAGTAAAAGCCAAAATTGTTGTTACAATTGCCAAAAAAATCAACTTTTTCATGAATTTTTTATGGTTGTTTTTAATTAATAAAAATCTATGGAACAAATGGTTTTATAAAAAATATTTCTTCATTATATTTTTCGACCAACTCATAATTCCACATTCTCAGGTGAAGGCGCATCATGAATTTCGATATAACGAACCGGATAATATGCAGCCAGAAAACCCATTAACAATACTGTCAGCAGTACCAGCAAAACATCCCAGAAATTAACCAAAACCGGATAGACATCCACTACATATCCTGTTCCGAGCTTTAAAATTCCGAAATGTTGTTGCACTAAGCAAAGAAACAATCCCATAAAAATACCCAGAACAGCACCAACAAATGAAATCAGCCATCCTTCAAAAAGGAAAATTCTTCTAATCAGTTGCTGTTCAGCGCCCAGATTTCGCAAGGTTTGAATGTCCTGTTTCTTGTCGATAATCAACATGGATAACGAACTGATAATGTTAAAACTGGCTATCAGCAAAATAAAACATAAAATGAGATAAGTAATCCACTTTTCGATTTTCAAAATTTTAAAAAAATCTTCCTGCTGTTCGTATCTGTTTTTCACTTCAAAATTACTTCCCAGTGTATTTTTTATTTTCTTTTGTGCTTCAGATACTTTTATGTTTTCAGCCAGTTTCAATTCAATGGCAGAAACAGTATTCGGTTGATACTCAAATAAATCACGGGCAAGATCAATAGAAACCAATACATAATGATCATCATACTGCAACTGTTTAACAGAAAAAATTCCTGATACAAATGTACCAATTTGATTAAAACTGTTTTCGGGGCGGAGTAAATTAATGTGGGAAGTACGTTTCGGGGCATAAATGAACAATGGATCGATAAAATTGGCGCCCAATCCCAAAATACTTGCTACGCCGACACCGGGAACGGCTCTTTGAAAAGCGCCATCGTAAAGCAAAAACTTTCCATCGAACATGATACTGTCTATTTTCGTCATTTTTTGAAAATCACTGCTGACGCCTTTTATAGTTGCGGGCATTTGTTTGTCTCGAAATCTCAATAGTGCGTTCTCTTCAATGACTTCAGTAAAAAAGGCAACATCATTCATTTTTTTCACTTTGTTCCATTCGGGAGTATCTATATCGAAAGTTTTACCTTGAGAAACGGAAATTCTCAAATCGGGATCGAAAGCTGAAAACATGCCTTGAATCAGAGAATCGAAACCATTGAAAACCGATAAAACACATACAAGCGCCATCGTTCCTATGCCTACACCCAAAGCAGCAATTCCGGATATTACATTGATAGCATTGTGCGATTTTCGTGAAAACAAATATCGTCGAGCCACCCATAAAGCAAAACGTAATCCACCTGCTGTATTGTTGGCTTTGACTTTATTTTGATTCGCTGTTTCCATTGCTTCCTTAGGGAAAAACTGTTTTCATAATCCTGTTTTCGATACTCTCTAATCGTTTTCTGGCGAACTGTCTTTTTTATCGGAAGGGGAGTCGTTTCTCAGGAGTTGATCAATATGATCGATATAATCAAGCGAATCGTCTAAATAGAAAAACAGTTCAGGAATAATTCGCAGTTGGTGTTTCACTCTTTTTCCCAGATCGAAACGAATATTTTTCACATCGTTATTAATTTTTTCAAGAACTTCAGCCGATTGTTTACCGGGAAAGATGCTTAAATGAATTCGCGCTATACTTAGATCGGTGCTAATGCGGACATTGGTTACACTAATAATGATACCGTGGATTTCGCGCGCATACAGTAAAAAAATTTCTCCCAGTTCTTTTTGAAGAAGTCGCTCCACTTTTTGTTGTCTTGTATTTTCCATAATATTTCTCCTCATTCAATTGTAAATAAGAGTTTTAATTCTTGTTTTTGCCTTTTTAATTTTTATTGTTTAAATATTTTGCCTCTTTTTTTTTGCCTTTTCATTTTTGAACCTATTCTGTCAACAATTCCATCAGTATTTTTGCATCCAGATTTATTTTTGAAAAAGCAAACCACTTTTTACCCAAATCTTTCAATGAAGCTCCAATGTGATAGATGTCGTCGTAGATCATCAAGCACCGGTCATGTGATTTGGAAAATTCTTTCACTTCGACAGGAGCATATTGAGCATTGAATTTTTCCAAATCAAGTTTAAATTGTGCTGAAATTTTATTGGTAAAAATTTGACATTTAACATTTTCCTTTCTTTTCGAGAGCAAAGTCAAAACGCTTTCATCCAGATAATTGTCAATCAAAACGATTGATTTAGTAGCCGATTTCACCAAATCAGCAACAAACTTGTAGGCGTCAAAAATCTGACCATCGTAAAAAATTCCCTGCACCGGTGGAAGAGCTGTTTTAACAAAAAAATCAATTTTATCCTCTGTTGCTGAAACGCGTCTTTCCAAATTTTCAATCCGTCGGTTAACTGCATATCCTTTCAACAAATAATCCTTCAACACGTTGTTTGCCCAGATACGAAATTGAGTACCCCCGTCGGGATTTTACCCGATAACCTACTGAAATAATAACATCAAGATTATAATATTCTACCAGATATATTTTCCCATCCGAAGCAGTTGTTGCATTTTTTGCAACAACTGAATTTTTATTTAACTCTTCTTCCTTAAAAATATTGCTTATGTGCCTTGAAATAACCGATTTATCTCTTTCAAACAAATCGCTCATCTGATTCAGTGTCAGCCATACCGTTTCATTTTCCAGCAACACTTCGAGCTGAACAGCATTATCCGACTGATAAAGAATTATTTCGTTGTTGGCATTCATTGGCAAATTGGCAAATTGGCAAATTTTAACGAGGATTACTCAAATTTTCCACTCAAATCCATCTTTGGTGTCCTTTATTTCAAAGCCCAAAGCAGTGAGTTCGTCGCGAATTTTGTCGGATGTTGCCCAATCCTTATTTCTTTTTGCTTCCAATCGAATTTCCAACAATAAATCAACGGCTTTTTTCAAAGCTTCGTATTTGGCAAAATTTTCATCCTCTTTTTTAAGTCCCAACAAGTCTTCTACGAATAACCGAAAAACGTCTTTCAGTTCTTCCAAATCGGCAGCGGAAACAGTCGCTTTTCCATCGTAAACCAGATTGATAAACTTCACTGCTTCAAACAAATGTGCAATAACTATCGGCGTGTTCAGGTCATCGCACATAGCTTCTTCACAGCGCAGCCGAAGTCCGCTCATATCAGAAGAAGAAGTATCAGAAGGTATCAGCTTTTGCAATCTTTCATATCCTTCCATTAAACGTTCCAGTCCTTTTTCCGAAGCTTGTAGCGCTTCATTGCTGAAATCTACCGTACTGCGATAATGTGCCTGCAAAATAAAGAAACGGACAGTCATGGGCTCATAAGCCTGAGAAAGTAAAGGGTGATTGCCGGAAAAAAATTCCTCCAGCGTAATAAAATTTCCCAATGATTTTCCCATTTTCTGACCATTGATGGTAATCATGTTGTTGTGCATCCAATAACGAACGCTTTCCTTACCCAATGCAGCAGTGGATTGCGAAATCTCACATTCGTGATGAGGAAACAGCAAGTCCATGCCTCCGCCATGAATATCAAATTCTTCACCCAAATATTTGGTACTCATAGCCGAACATTCCAAATGCCAACCCGGGAATCCTTCGCTCCATGGAGATTTCCAGCGCATAATATGTTCAGGTGATGCTTTTTTCCATAAAGCAAAATCTACGCTGCGACGTTTTTCTTCTTGTCCTTCAAGCATACGCGTAGTTTCCAACAACTCATCGATATTTCTGCCCGAAAGTTTACCGTAATGATATTTTTTGTCGTATTTTTCAACATCAAAATAAACCGAACCCTCACTTTCGTAAGCAAATCCTGCTTCGAGAATTTTTTTTACAAATTCTATTTGTTCCGGAATATGACCCGAAGCATGAGGCTCGATACTTGGTGGCAGAACGTTCAAAGCTTCCATAGCCTTGTGATATCGGTTGGAATAATATTGGGCAATTTCCATAGGTTCCAATTGTTCCAAACGAGCTTTTTTTTCAATTTTATCTTCGCCGCTGTCGGCATCATTTTCCAAATGACCGACGTCGGTAATATTCCTCACATATCGAACTTTATAACCCAAATGTTTCAGGTAGCGAAACAAAATATCAAAAGTTATCGCCGGACGCGCATGTCCCAAATGTGGATCGCCATAAACTGTTGGTCCACATACATACATCCCCACATGTGGCGCATGAAGCGGAACAAATAATTCCTTTTTCCGGTGCAAAGTATTGTAAATGTACAACTTATTATCCATTGAGATTATAAAATTTTAAAGAATATAATTGTTGACTTTTTTCAAGTAAAATTTCTTTCCTTTTTTAAAGTTTCATAGGCTTCATTTATGGAACGGAATTTTTCTGTAGCCAGCTTTTTCACCTCTTCTCCCAATGTGTTGACTTTATCGGGATGATATTTCATTGCCATTTTCCGATAAGCTTTCTTAATTTCTTCGACAGAGGCGGAAGGTTCTATTTCCAGTGCTTTATAAGCCCATGTAGCATCAAAAGGTTTTAAGAAAGGTGCCTTTAAGGATTCAAAATCCAATGTGGAAATACGAAAGATACCGGCTATTCTTTCTATAAATGCTAATTCGGCAGACGAGATTTGATGATCGGCATATGCAATGTTGAAAAGCAAATGAATCAGTTCCAGCCGCGAGGAATAATTTGTATAACGATAAATCTGTTCAGCTACCTGACGTTCGTCAATATCTTTTTCCAGCAAATTTTTTAAAATTGTCAATGCTTCTAACGCTCCATCTTCACCAAAATTATTAACCAAAAAACGTTTGACAATTTCCAGTTCCGATTTCTTAGCGTGTCCGTCCGCTTTCATCATGCAGGCAATCAAAACCAACAAACTCATTTTGAAATCTCCTGGAGTTGTAGAAGTTCTTCTGGTTTGAGATTTCTCAACTGTGTCCAATTTGCCGCCAATGAAGGAACCAATGGCAAAACCAATCAACGCACCTATTGGGCCACCTATAGCCCAGCCCAAGCCGCCTCCAATCCATTTAGCAAAACCACTCATAAAAACAATTGGTTATTGAGTTTCAGAAACTACAAAGATACGAAAAAAGATAGAATTTTACATTTAAGGATCATCCTCTCACAGGATATGAAATCACTGGAAAAGCTGATCAAAATCCAATTTTTTAGCTTGATATTCAGTGTTTTTTATTGGCTTTTGGGTAAATTGAAAATAAACTTGTAAATTTGCACTCCAAAACAAAAATCTTGAATTTGCTCATGAATTTTATTGAAGAATTACGTTGGCGTGGGATGATTCATTCTATGATGCCCGGTACTGAAGAACAACTTGCCAAAGAAATGACTACTGCTTATGTGGGTATTGACCCAACTGCCGATTCACTTCACATTGGTCATTTGGTCAGTATTATGATCTTGCGTCATTTTCAGCGTGCCGGTCATAAACCCATTGCACTTATTGGAGGCGCTACCGGAATGATTGGCGACCCTTCGATGAAATCTTCCGAACGTAATCTGCTCGACGAAGCTACCTTGCGACACAATCAGGAATGTATCAGAAAACAGCTGACAAAATTTCTCGATTTCGGCAATGATGCGCCTAACGCTGCAGAGTTGGTCAATAACTACGATTGGATGAAAGATTATACTTTCCTTAATTTCATTCGCGATATTGGCAAGCACATTACTGTCAATTACATGATGGCAAAAGATTCTGTTAAAAAACGTTTGAGTAGCGATTCGAGCGAAGGAATGTCTTTTACCGAATTTTCCTATCAACTCATTCAGGGTTACGATTTTTTGTGGCTTTATGAAAACAAAAACTGTAAACTTCAAATGGGAGGTTCCGATCAATGGGGAAACATTACCACAGGAACAGAACTGATTCGTCGAAAAACAGGTGGCGAAGCTTACGCTTTGGTTTGTCCGCTTATTACGAAAGCCGATGGTGGTAAATTTGGCAAGACGGAAAGTGGGAACATCTGGCTTGATGCTCGTTATACTTCTCCCTACAAGTTTTATCAGTTTTGGTTGAATGTTAGTGATGCCGATGCCGAGAAATACATTAAAATATTTACATTTTTAAGTAAAGAAGAAATTGAAAAGCTAATTGCCGAACATGCAAAGGCACCTCATTTGCGGATTTTACAAAAAAAACTGGCACAAGAGGTTACTGTCATGGTTCATTCTGAAGAAGATTATCAGGCTGCCGTTGAAGCTTCCAATATATTATTTGGAAATGCTACGCCCGAAGTCTTGAGGAAACTCGACGAAGATACATTGCTGGCAGTTTTTGAAGGCGTTCCTCAATTTAACGTTCCAAAATCGGCACTTGAAGGTGGAATAAAGGCTGTTGACCTTTTTACGGAAACAGCCGCTGTTTTTCCTTCAAAGGGAGAAATGAGAAAAATGGTACAATCCGGAGGCGTTAGCATCAATAAAAATAAGCTGAACCAATTTGACGAACTTATCGATACTTCTTACCTTATCGACAATAAATATTTATTGGTTCAGAAAGGGAAGAAAAATTATTTTCTACTAATTGCCGAATAGAAAATCTCACAGATTCAACATATTTTGGCTCTAAAATTTTGACAGAAAAAAAATCGGTTGTATCTTTGTGCCCGCTTGCAGAAAGAAAGCAGCGAAAGTTTGTTTGTCTCATGGTGTAATGGTAGCACTGCAGTTTTTGGTACTGCCTGTCTAGGTTCGAATCCTAGTGAGACAACTATTTTTCTGGCGGTTGAGCTTTTTGAAAAGGTTCAATCGTTTTTTTTACAAGCCAAGAAACTCTTTGCAAAAAAACAAAATAATTCGTATTTTTGCACAGAATTTTAAGTATTTGTTTTTCTCTGAAATTCAAACTCTGTCTCATGGTGTAATGGTAGCACGTCAGATTCTGGATCTGCCTGTCTAGGTTCGAATCCTAGTGAGACAACCACTTTCCAAACGGTTTTCTCCATTTTATTCATCCGTTCACACAATAATTTGTCGCATTGTTTGCAAGTTTACCAAACAGATGGTATTTTTATGCCCGAAAAAATTTATGAAACATTTTATTATCAAAAACACTTAATTTTGATAATAGAAATATTTTTGTAAATCCATTATCAATAGTCTCTGGTGGTTATTTCTTATCTTTTTTCACTGTTTCTTCGTTTAATTTTATAAAATGGAAGACAAGGACAAGCGTTTGACGCTTCGTGAATGGGCCGAAGATGATCGCCCACGTGAAAAAATGCTTCGGAAAGGCATTCAGAGTCTTTCTGATGCCGAATTGCTGGCTATTCTTATTCGTTCCGGCAGCAAAAACGAAACCGTTGTGGAACTTTCACGGCGCATTTTACACGAATGCCATGATAATTTGAATGAACTGGCTCAGTTGAGCGTTCTTGATTTTTGCCGGCGTTTCAAAGGAATTGGCGAAGCAAAAGCCATAACCGTCATTGCTGCTCTTGAGTTGGGTAAACGGCGTAAAACCCATGAGATGTTGGAACGAAAGAAAATTACTTCCAGCAAAGATTTAATGGAGCTTTTTGAACCTTTACTGATTGATTTGCCTCACGAAGAATTTTGGGTTGCATTTATCAACAGTGGAAACAGAGTCATCGAAACATATCGCTTGACGCAAGGTGGCAGCAAGCAAACAGTTGTTGATATACCGATGCTGCTGAAGTTGGCACTTACAAAATCGGCTCATGCTCTCGCGGTGGCGCACAATCATCCTTCGGGACAAAATCATCCGAGCCACGAAGACGAAGCCATTACGAAAAAAATCAAGACAGGATGCGATGCTGTAGGAATTGCTTTTTTAGATCATATTATCATTGCTCGTGGAAAATGCTACAGCTTTTTTGATGATGGAAAATTCTGAATAAAAATTTTAATAAGAAATTTATGCCTTTTTTGGAAGTTAAAAATGTTGTCAAACAATATGCTGAGCATCTGGCCTTAAACGATGTCAGCATGGATGTTCCCGAAAATACCATTTATGGTTTGCTGGGCCCAAACGGAGCAGGAAAAACCACGCTAATTCGTATCATTAACTCAATGACTGCCCCTGATAGCGGAACTATACTACTGAAAGGGAAACCGCTCACATTTGAAGATGTGCGTCATATTGGATATTTGCCCGAAGAACGCGGACTTTACAAAAAAATGAAAGTTGGCGAGCAAGCGCTATATCTTGCTCAACTGAAAGGGATGTCGCGGCACGATGCCCTGAAAGCCTTAAAATACTGGTTTCAGAAATTTGAAATTCAATCGTGGTGGAACAAAAAAGTGGAAGAACTTTCCAAAGGAATGGCACAAAAAGTTCAATTTGTTATAACCATTCTTCATGAACCTAAATTGCTGATTTTTGATGAACCATTTAGCGGATTTGACCCGGTGAATACCGATTTACTGAAACAGGAAATTATTCACCTGAAGGAAAAGGGAGCCACCATCATTTTTTCCACGCACAACATGGCTTCGGTGGAAGAACTTTGTGAGAATATTTCGCTGATCCATCAGTCCAAAATTGTTTTGCAGGGAAATGTTGCCGAAATTAGGGCTTCATTTTCTACCAAAACTTTCAAAGTAATAACCAGAGAACCCATTTCGAATGGTATTCATTTTGAATTGGTACAACAAGTTCGGAAAAATGATTGTTTAGAAAGTATTATAAAAAAGGTGAATGCCTGCAATAACAACACACTTTTATCGGAAATTTTACAGCAAACCGAAATTTTGGCTTTTGAGGAATTGCTGCCCAGCATGAACGATATTTTTATTGAAACGGTAAGCGGCAATTCAAAAAATCCAATCTCGAATTAATCTCAAAAACAATCAAATCAAACAAATTTTCAGCATGTCGAAGATTCATCTCATCATTCAAAGAGAATATACCACCCGGGTAATGAAACGTTCATTTTTGCTGTTGACGTTTTTGACTCCCTTGTTTTTTGCTGCCATGATTATCGTTCCTATTTGGATGTCCACCCTAAAGGATGAAAAGGAAAAACATATTTTGGTCATCGATCAAACTCATCGTTACAGCAATGCTTTGAAAAGCAACAATACTTATATTTTCGATTTTATAGATCAGCCACTCGACGAAGTGCGTGAAACGCATAAAAAAGACAAAAAAATCACTGCCATTTTAGTGATTGCCGATGACTTGTTGAAAAATCCCGCTGCCGCTACATTATATTCCGAAGAACAAGTGAACCTGGAAACCAAAAGTTACATTGAAGGTTTACTGAATGAATTTCTTCGCGAACAAAAATTGGCATCATACAATATTCCGGATTTGGATAAAATTATCCAGGAATCCAATTCAAAAATAAACATTTCGACCATCCGTTGGGATGAACAGGGGAAAGAGAAACAAAGTTCTGCGGAATTGGCGCTGATTATCGGGATGATTTCTGCATTTATCATTTACATGTTTATTCTCACTTATGGCTCGCAGGTGATGAGCGGGGTAATTCAGGAGAAAACCAACCGTGTAGTCGAAATTATTGTTTCTTCGGTCAAACCTTTCGAACTGATGTTGGGAAAAATCATTGGCATTGCGCTGGTCGGACTGACACAATTTTTTCTCTGGATCATTCTTACTTTCGTCTTACTGTTTGTGGCTCAATTTTTCTTTTCCAATCAAATCGACATGAGTATGCTTCAGCAGACCAACCAAATGGCTGCCATGCCTGCCGCTTCTATGGAAAATGTCGGTAATGCAAATAATATGTTGACGGTCATCCAAAGTTTCGATTTTGTGCAAATCGGTATATATTTTCTTATTTATTTTCTTGGCGGTTATCTGCTTTATGCTTCGCTTTTTGCTGCTGTTGGTTCGGCAGTGGACAACGAAACCGATACCCAGCAGTTTAGTTTTCCGTTGACCTTACCCATTATTTTTGCATTGTTTGTAGCCATTTATGGCGCACAAAATCCTGATTCTTCCCTGGCCTTCTGGTGTTCACTGATTCCCTTTACATCACCGGTAGTGATGATGGTTCGGTTACCTTACGGCGTTGCAGCATGGGAAATTGTTCTTTCGTTGTTCATTCTGATTCTTTCCTTTATCGCTACAACTTGGGTGGCAGGGAAAATCTACAGAACAGGGATTTTAATGTATGGTAAAAAACCCTCATGGAAAGAATTATGGAAATGGTTAAAATACTGATTTTTTTCATGTTCAGGTTTATTTTATTTTATTGATCAAATCAAAAAACATTGATTAACAAGCTGTTGATACCACTTTTACCGTTTAGCTTATGATGCCTCCTTTTCTGAAACCGGGAGATCTGGTTCAAATCGTTTCTCCTGCAAGCGCCATAAATCCTTCCTATCTTGATGGAGCAGGTAAGACTTTGAGCGAATGGAATTTGAATGTTCAGGAAGGAAAACATGCGCGTGCTGTTTATGGTCGTTTTGCCGGAAGGAAAGAAGAAAGGATCTCCGATTTGCAACAGGCGCTCGATGATTCAGAGGCAAAGGCCATTTTGATTAGCCGTGGTGGTTATGGCTTGGCGCAAATTATCGACAAAATCAATTTTGAAAAATTTAGAATTTATCCAAAATGGCTGATTGGCTTCAGCGATGTTTCCATTTTACATGCAGCAGTAAACAGATTGGATATTCCTTCCATTCATGGTATAATGGCTAAACATCTTGCCGAATTACCACCGAGTTCTGAAGCCGTTTCTCAATTGAAAAATATTTTGTTTGGTCAGTTGCCAGTCTATCATGTTTCTTCTCACCCTTTTAATCGTCATGGAACAATTAACGCCAAGTTAATAGGTGGAAATTTGTCTGTGTTGATGGGATTACGCGGAACTTCTTTCGATTTGCCTTTTCAGGATGCCATATTGTTTGTTGAAGATATTGGCGAAAAACCTTATCAGGTTGACCGAATGATTCAAAACCTGCGTCTGGGTGGAGTTTTTGAGAAAATTTCCGGGTTGATTGTTGGTCAATTTACCGATTACGAAGCCGATCCGTTGATGATGCAAACCATCGAAGAAATGTTTGCTGAAGCGGTAAAAAACTATTCTTATCCGGTTTGTTTTAATTTTCCTGCCGGACATGTGGATCACAATTTACCTCTCTTACTGGGAGAAACAGTTACTCTGAAAGTATTCCCCGAAAAAGTATTGTTGGATTTCAACAGTCGATAAAAAAGCAAAAATTTATTGTTTTATCTGTTATATTTCTGCTTTGATTTTCAATGATAAACTTTCATCTGTTCAACTCTGCGAAGTGGTTTTTGGCCACCTGTTTCAGATTACCACTGAATTTTCTATATCCTAAACCTTTCAATACCTTTCTCATGATTTCTGAAAAAATATCGAAAAATATTTTTATTCAAACTATTTGATTTACAAAATCTTCTGAATAATGAGGCATTAAAAGAAAAAAGAACCCTCCTGAATTGAATTTTTATTGCGAACTTTGCTTCCCTAAAAATTCTTCTAAGCTCGAATTTTGTTGTGGAAAAACTACAATTTTTAAACTGTTTATACGTTTCAATGTATAAGCTTTTTCAAACATTTAATCTACCTCAAAAATGGATAAAATTGTCAATATAGCACTACAGATTTTGCCCACATCGCCCAAAGTACACCCTTACAACTTGGTAGATAAGGCAATAGAAGTTATTGCTGCTTCTGGACTGAAATACAGGGTAACTCCTTTTGAAACGGTGATGGAAGGTGAGTACGACAAGATAATGGAAATTGTCAAACAAGCACAGCAAGCCTGCTACGATGCAGGTGCCGACAGCCTGATGACTTATATCAAAATTCAAAGCAGCAAAGACAGCGACGTAACAATCGAAGACAAGATGGAGAAATACGAATGAGATATTTTGTACGAATTGGATGGAATAAATGAATAGTTCAGTGAAAGAAAAGAAAAAAATTCTCTTAGTTTTCGGCACTCGACCGGAGGCCATTAAAATGTTTCCCTTGATAAAATGTTTGAAAGAGCATCCGAATGAATTTGAATCATTGGTATGTGTAACCGGACAACATAGAGACATGCTGGATCAGGTAATGAATTTATTTCAAATAAATCCCGATTTCGATTTGGACATTATGCAACAGGGACAGGATTTGTATGATGTTACAACAAAAGTTTTGCTGGGCATGAGAGATATACTTTCACAATCTCGACCCGATTTGGTACTTGTTCATGGGGATACAACAACTTCAATGGCAACTGCGCTTGCTGCATTTTATCAGAAAATCGATACGGGACATGTAGAGGCAGGGTTGCGAACTTATAATAAATACAGCCCTTGGCCGGAAGAAATTAACCGACAAATAACCGGCAGGTTGGCCAAATATCACTTTGCTCCGACAGATTGGAATAAACGAAATCTTTTATCGGAAGGAATTGATAACCAATTTATCTTCGTTACAGGCAATACAATTATTGATGCTTTGCAAATGGTTCTGGAAACGATTAATTCCAATGAAAATTTACAGAATGATATCAAAAATCAATTATCGAACTGTGGATATAATACGGACAGGTTGTTGCAAAACAAAAAACTTGTTTTAATTACCGGACACAGACGTGAAAATTTTGGAGAAGGCTTGGAGAATGTTTGCAAAGCGCTGAAAACACTGAGCGAAAGTTATCCTGACGTTGATTTTGTTTATCCGGTTCATCCAAATCCAAACGTCAGAGAGCCTATTAAAAAGGTATTGGGTGAAGCAATTTCGAACAATATTTTTTTGTTGGAACCGCTTGATTACTTCCCTTTTGTCTATTTAATGAGCAAAAGCAATATTTTGCTTACAGACAGCGGCGGAATACAGGAAGAAGCAACGGCATTGAATAAACCGATTCTGGTTATGCGGGATACAACCGAGCGACCGGAAACACTAAATTTGGGATTTGTTAAATTAGTAGGGACGGATTATGATTTAATTGTAAGTGAAGTATCTCAATTGTTGAATAAATCGCTTTCTTCTGCTAATGTGCCAAAATATGCGAGTCCTTATGGTGAAGGTAAGGCAGCAGAAAAAATAGTTGAAATTTTGTCGAATGTTTTATAAAAGCTATGAATGAATTTTACGCAGGTTAGACAATTTGTTTCCGACAGGATAAACAAATCAGATTTGACAAAACGTTTGTACAGTGGCATTTCATGGTCATTGCTGGGATCTATTGTCAGTAAAGTTCTTCAACTGCTTGCCTTCATTATTATAGCCCGAATTTTGGGGAAGATGGAATACGGGAAAATTGGAATTATCCGTTCAACCATTTCTATGTTTATGGTTTTTTCTACCATGGGAATGGGTGTATCTGCCACCCGCTATATTTCTCTCTACAAAAATCTTTCTCCATATAAAGCATTACAAGTTTACGACTTTGCAAACAAAGTTACTTTAATGTTTTCTCTTGTCATTGGGATCGTTCTGTTCTTTGCAAGCCGCATGTTGGCAACAACTTCCCTTCACGATGCTTCATTGTCATCAACATTGCAAATAGGAGCTTTTGCTTTGTTTTTTTTAACGCTTACGGCTACTCAAACCGGGACACTCAATGGATTTGAAGATTTCAAATCTATCGGCATACAGGCTTCCATCAATGGTATTCTTCAATTACTTTTTATTGTCCTCGGAGCCTATTTTTGGGGAATCAAAGGCGCTATCGGAGGAATAGCAACTGCTGCTTTTTTTTATTGGATACAGTTGCACTTTGCCATTAAACCGAATGTTAAGAAGTTGAAGACGAATATTGTAAATGAAGATCGTCCCAATCTTTTATCGATTTTCGTTAAGTTTTCGTTACCTTCTTTATTGGCGAGCGTTGTATTTATTCCTGTCATTTGGTGGACAAAAACCTTTTTAATCAGACATGCCGGATACGGTGAAATGGCCGTTTTTGATGTTTCGGAACAGTGGTATTATATTTTGCTTTTTATCCCTAATTCCATCAGCAGCATTTTATTGCCGATGCTTACGAATACTTCCGTGGAGGGGAGCAAACAACAGTACGGTTATTTGATAAAAATCAATTTATACATTAATGTTGGAGTAACTCTGATCCTTGCATTATTTGCCGGATTGCTCTCTCCCTTTATCAATCGATTGTACGGGAAAGATTTTACAAATTATTTGCCGATGATTATCATGTTGATTACGGCCGTTTTCTGTGCTGCTAACAATGTGTTTGGACAAGTAATTGCCAGCAAAGGTAAGATGTGGATAGGCTTTGGCCTAAATTGCTTATGGGCAATTTGGCTTATTCTTTTTTCATTGCTGTTTATTGGAAGAATGAAATTGGGAGCTTTGGGATTGGCTTATGCTATGCTGATTAGTTATTTTTTGCATAGCATAGCGCAAGGTTGGGTAGCATATAAAACAAGAATTTAATTTTTTAAAAATGTGATATTTAAGTTAGAATGTTAATTTATTTTGCTGTTATATTGTTTTGTCTGTTTTTGTCAATATTTAAATTGCCAAAATCAATAGAGAATTTTGCGCTGTTAATCATTGCAATTTTTTTATGTTGTGGCTATATGACAGGTTCAGACTGGTACAACTATGAACAGTATTATACCAATCCGGATTACTCAAAACAGCTTGCTAAATTAGAATTTGGTTATGTTTGGGTTCAAACATTTTTTTCGAAAATTGGTGTAGATTTTTGGTTGTTTCATATTGCTGCAAAATTATTAGTATTTTACGCTCTCGTAAGTTTTATTCGTTCGTTTAATGTTAATATTTTTTTGTTTTTAGCTTTTTTTATTCCCGAAGTTGGATTTTATTTATTTATTGATTGTCCATTTAGAAACTTAATTGCACTTGGATTTTCTTTTATTGCGTTCAAAAATCTTTTTGAAAATAAGACTACAAACTTTTTTATTTTTGCTTTAATAGCAATGTGTTTTCATTTGTCGGCAATCATTATTCTCATCTTTTACTTACTATATAAAAAAAATATAAAAACACATATAGTATTATTACTAGCTATAGTTTGTTATATAGTTGCTTATAATACAGATTTTCTTATATCAAAGGTTTATATTCCATTAACCAAAATTAGTCCTTTGATAGGCGAACGATTAAAAAACTATTTCTTGGATCCTCGTTATATTTCTGAAAAAATAAATATTGGTGCTTTTGTCCGGTTATTTGTGCTATTTATTTTGTTGTTATACAAGGAAATAATAATATCAGGCGATAATAAACGACAATATGTATTTAATCTGTCGATTTTATTTCTATTGTTGTATCCTTTTAGTATTACCATGAAAATTTTTCATCGCTTATCTATATTTTTAGCACCCTTTTATATATTATGTATTTCGTATATGCTTAAATCTTTTACTATTAAAGTGAATAAATATATATTGTATACTTTTTTTGTATTATTATATTTTAAACAGACTTATAGCTTGGTAACAGATGATTATAGATATGTCCCCTATACGAATTATGTGTGTTATTGTGTTAAAAATGATTTTCCGAGCATCGAATATCGACATCAATATAATCCCAAACATTCTCCTTATAAAAAACACATATCAAATCAGAAAAAATGAAAGTAGCTTTTTGTATTAGGCCTGAATATGACAATCCTTTGGGTGGTGATGCTATTCAAATGTTAAAAACGAAAGAATATTTAGTAAAAGAATTTAATATATCAATAGAAATTGTCACCGATTCAAATGAAATATCAAAAAAATATGATATTGTTCATGTATTTAATTTCTCGACATATAAAATTTCAAAGAAATTTATACAAAAAGCTATTGAATTAAAAATTCCTGTGGTTTCTTCCCCCATTTATTGGGACTATTCCTATGCTTCTACAGCTAAGTTATTCCATTTATTGCCTTGCTTGAATTATTTGGATGAATTTACAATAGGTTTTTTCAGAAAAATAGTATTGTTATGCGGTCATTTTTTTACTAAGCCAGTTGTTGTATCTTCAGCTTTTAAAAAAAACGCTAAATGGATGTTTGATAAATCTACTTTTATTGCTCCGAATTCACTTGAAGAAGCTAAATTGCTCTTAAAATGTTTAAAGGTGGAGAATTCAAAAAAAATACGAGTAGTTTATAATGCTACTGATAAAATAAATAGCCAAGCTAACGTGGATGAAGATATGTTCCATAAGAAATATGGTCTTCCTAAAGATTATATTCTTCAAGTTGGAAGAATAGAATATTGTAAAAACCAGTTGAATTTATTATTTGCATTAAGGAATAATCCTGAAATCCCAATCATATTTGTTGGGAAAGTTTGGGATATATGGTATTACAAAAGATTAAAAAAAATTGCTGATAAAAGAGGGAATGTGTTTTTTATTGATGCTGTTCCGCATAATGACATTAATACGTTTTATAAGTATGCAAAATTACATGTATTACTGTCATTGCGGGAATCTCCTGGTTTAGTAAATATTGAAGCCTTAGCAAATGATTGTCCAATAGTTATTTCTGACAAAAGATTTTTACCAGTAGAAACATATTTTGCAAATCAACCTTATGTTGTAAATCCGTTGAATATAAATGAAATTAAAGCAGTTGTTTTAAAAGCTTATTATAACAAGAAAAATTTGGCCCCTTTTGATTTTGAAAAGTTTTCGTGGGATAATGTAGCAAACCAAACTTACAATATTTACAAGGAAATTCTTGAGTAGTAATTTTACTTTTTTAACTATATTATCAAAAAAATAAATGTCAGATATTATTTGTGGTATTATCATTACCTTTAATCCAGAAATTGAAAAATTGAAGTTACAAATTCAAAGATTATTATACCAGGTTAATTTTATTGTGGTTGTTGATAATAATTCTGATAATTGTGAAAAAATTGTAACTATATTAGAATTTGACAATAATAACATAATATTAATAAAGAATAATAATAATTTAGGACTTGGCGCAGCACAAAATATAGGTATAAAAAAGGCAATTGAATTACATGCTTCTTATATTTTGTTATTAGATGATGATTCTCTGATTGAAGATAATTTTGTTAGTAATCTGATTAAAACCCATATAAAATTACAATTAAAAGGAGAAAAAGTTGCTGCAGTTGGCCCTATTTATTTTAATAAAGAAACAAAAGAACAATATCCAGTTACAAAATATTTTGGTCCCTTTATTAAAAGAAGATTTCCAAAGCACTCTCAGCCTTGTGAAGCATCGTTTTTAATTTCATCTGGTTGTTTAATTCCAATTCCTGTTTTGACAGATGTGGGAATGATGAATGAAGAACTTTTTATTGACTACATTGATGTAGAGTGGTCATTTAGAGCAAGAAAGAAGAAATATAAATTATTTGTAACTCCTACAGCAAAAATGAACCATATGATTGGGGAGAAAAGATTAAATATTTTAGGTAGAAAAGTTTCTTATCATTTACCCTTAAGAAAGTATTATCTATTTCGTAACAGCATATATATGATAAAATGTCCGTATATTTCTATGGGGTATAAAATAAGAGAAATTGTTTTTAATGGGTTGAGGTTTTTTGTATATTTATTGTATTCAAGTAATAAAATTGCTTTTATTAAGTATTCTTTATTTGGCTTATTAGATGGATTTAGTGGTAAGATGGGACATTGCGGACATAAATTCTAAGAAAGAGATGAAAAACTATAATTTAGCTTTTGTAGGAAACACTTCCTTTTCATTATATAAATTCAGACTTGGAGTGATGAAAAGTTTTGTAAAAGAAGGTTTTAATGTTTATGCCATAGCTCCAGAAGATGAATATTCTAATTTTTTTGAAAAAGAAGGAATCAAATACATTCCTATATCAATAGATAACAAAGGGACTAATGTCTTTAAAGATATAAAATTGATATTTAATTTAGTGAAAGTCTATCAAAACAATCATTTTGATTTTATTTTTCATTATACTATCAAGCCAAATATTTATGGTTCTATTTCGAGTAGAATATTAAATATCCCCTCTATTGCCATTACTACAGGTCTAGGATATTCTTTTACAAAGAAAAATTTTTTAAATTGGATAGTTAAAAAGCTTTATAAATTTGCTCTAAATAAAGTCGAAGAAGTATGGTTCCTTAATTTGCATGATCAACAGTATTTTATTCAAAATAAAATTATTACTTCAAATAAAGTATTTCTTCTCCCTGGAGAAGGGATTGATAGTAATTATTATTCACCGAGACCAAAATCAGAAAAAGAAGATAGATTTATTTTTTTAATGTTGTCTAGATTGATTGAAGGTAAAGGTATTCCTGAGTATGTAAAAGCAGCAGAAATTTTAAGAAGAAAAGGATTTAATGTGGAATGTAGATTACTTGGAAAACAAGGAAAAAATGATTCACAAAGTATTTCCATAGACAAAGTATATAAATGGCATCAAAAAGGCATTATAAATTATTTAGGAGAATCAATAGATGTGAGGGATTTTATTGCTAATTCAGATTGTGTGGTTTTACCTTCTTATTATATGGAAGGTATTCCACGATGTCTAATGGAAGCTATGAGTATGAGCAAACCGATTATTACTACTGATAATGTTGGATGCAATGAATTAATTGTTGATGATGTCAATGGTTTTATTTGTCAATCAAAAGATGTAAATGATCTAGCTGATAAGATGGAAAAAATTTATAAAACTGACTTGAGTAAGAGAATTTCGATGGGCGAAAATGGTAGAAAGATTATCATAAAACAATTCGAAGAATCCATTATTATTAATGAATACCATAAAAAGATCAAAACGTATTTAAGTTTTAAGAATGTTAAATGTATCAATAGTACTTCACAAAACGAAAATAGACGAAATTTTAAGATTGATAAAAAATCTTCAACAATCAAATCTCGTTTCTGAAATTTTTTTAATTGACAATTCTCCGTCTCCCAACGCTGATTTTGAGAAACTTCCCGTTACGTATATTTTTACAGGGAAAAATTTGGGCTATGGAGCCGGGCACAATATTGCCATGCGTGAAACATTGAAAAAAAACGTGCCGTATCATTTGGTTGTCAATCCTGATGTTGCTTTTGAACCTGAAATTCTCAAAAAAATTGTTGATTTTATGGATAAAAATACAAATATTGGTCTTTTAATGCCAAAAGTATTTTATCCTGATGGAGAAATTCAGTATCTTTGTAAATTGCTTCCTACTCCTTTCGACTTGATATTTCGGCGTTTTTTACCTGGAAGATGGACAAAAAAACGAACCGAAAAGTTTGAAATGAGAGCTTCCGGTTACGATAAAGTAATAGATGTTCCTTATCTTTCGGGTTGTTTCATGTTTTTTCGTACCGAAGCGCTTCGTGAAGTTGGCCTTTTTGATGAACGTTTTTTTCTTTATCCCGAAGATATCGATATAACGCGTCGAATGCGACGAAAATTTCGGACGGTTTTTTATCCCCATGTTTCGGTGGTACATTATCATAAACGCAGCTCTTATAAAAATTTCCGAATGCTTTGGGTACATATTGTGAATATGATCAAATATTTCAACAAATGGGGTTGGTTTTGTGATGCCGAACGAAAGCAGATAAATCGGGAAACTTTATGGCAGTACAAAGTTTGACAAGGAAAAATTTTAAAGGTAAGCGTAAAAAAGAAAACAAATCGGGAATATGAACTTCAGTTTAATACAAATTGCCAGTGCCTTTATGGTACTGTTTGCCATTATCGACATTTTGGGCTCGGTGCCTATTATTTTGGCAATCAAAAGCAAAGGGGAAAATGTTCATGCCGCTAAAACCAGTCTGGTGGCTCTGGTCATTCTGGTGGTTTTTTTATTTGCGGGTGATTGGATTCTTAAACTGTTTAATGTCGATATTGAATCTTTTGCCGTAGCAGGTTCTTTTGTAATCTTTATTTTTTCGCTGGAAATGATTCTCGATGTTGAAATTTTCAGAAACAAAGGGCCTGAAGGAGCTTCTTCCGTAGTGCCGATAGCTTTTCCATTGATAGCGGGGCCAGGTTCATTTACTACGTTGCTTTCCTTGCGGGCAGAATATGCCATCGAAAATATTATAGTCGCACTTGTGCTGAATATTTGTTTCGTTTTCTTTGTGCTACAGTCCACAACCAAAATCGAAAAATGGATGGGAAACGGAGGAATTTATATTTTAAGAAAATTCTTTGGAATTATTCTGCTGGCTGTGGCAGTAAAACTTTTTACTACCAACATTAGGTTTTTGCTGTAATTAACGCGTCTTTTTACCGATTTTTAGAAAAACCGGCATCTGTTTTTTTTAAAAAAATTCCGATTGCTGTTAATATTCAAATTTCCCGAATTCGCTTTCGATGATCAATTCTTTTTTGTCGGAGGCTTCGCAATGTCCAATAATTTTTGCTTCTACGTTGAATGAGCGGGAAATGGCAATGACCTCTTCTGCATAAGCTGCGGGTAGATAAATTTCCATGCGATGTCCCATATTGAAAACTTTATACATTTCTTTCCAATCGGTGTGCGATTCTTGCTGAATGATTTGAAACAATGGCGGCAAAGAAAACAGATTGTTTTTAATTACCCGCAAATTTTCAATGAAATGTAAAATTTTTGTCTGACCTCCACCACTGCAATGAATCATCCCGTGAATTTGAGGACGGAGCTTTTCCAGAATTTTTTTCACAATGGGAGCATAGGTACGGGTGGGTGAGAGCACCAGTTTTCCGACATCAACACCCAGACTCTCAATTTTGTCGGTTAAATGGTAAGAACCAGAAAAAACCAGTTCGGAAGGAATTTTGTCGTCATAACATTCGGGATATTTTTCGGCCAGATAATGAGCAAAAACGTCATGTCGGGCGGAAGTCAAACCATTGCTGCCCATGCCGCCGTTATATTCCTTTTCGTAACTGGCCTGACCGCTCGAAGAAAGTCCCACAATTACATCGCCGGGCTGGATGTTGGCATTATCGACAACATCGGCTTTTTTCATTCTGCACGTTACGGTGCTATCCACAATAATAGTTCGAACCAAATCGCCCACATCGGCAGTTTCTCCGCCGGTAAAATAGAGTTTTACCTCCATTTCGCGAAGTTGTTGAATCAGTTCATCTGTTCCGTTAATGATAGCCGAAATTACTTCACCTGGAATCAGGTTTTTGTTTCTACCAATGGTGGAAGAAACCAAAATATTGTCCACTGCTCCTACACACAATAAATCGTCGATATTCATGATGAGTGCATCCTGAGCAATACCTTTCCATACCGACAAATCGCCTGTTTCTTTCCAATAAGCGTACGCCAACGAAGATTTTGTACCGGCTCCGTCGGCATGCATAATGTTGCAATAGTTGGGGTCGTTTCCCAAAATGTCGGGAATAATTTTGCAAAAAGCCTTTGGAAAAATTCCCTTGTCCAAATGACGGATAGCATTGTGAACATCTTCTTTCGATGCCGAAACTCCGCGCAAATCGTAACGTTGGTTTTTCATAACAGTTGTATATGGAAAAGAATGTTTTTGATATTTTATTTGCAAATCATTGGTTTTATTTCCACGAAAAATTGATTTTTAATCGATAAGATGAAAGCTTTATATTTTTTTGTTTCTTTGATGGATGTAAGTCATTATAAAAGCCAATAATAGGCCAATGAACAAATCGTTTTTGGTAAAAAAGTTGAAAATTACCGCATCGTCAGGGACGTGTCCACCAAAAAGTCGGAGCAATACGATAATTACAATATATACTCCAAAAACTCCAAGTCCGTAAAGTATTGGTTTTAACAGCGATTTCAGTGGCAATTTGTTCATAATTTTTCGGTTTAATATTTTAATCAATTAAGTCTTCCGTATAATTTTCGTTCAGTTCCATTGTAAGATATTTGCCCGTTTCACTTTCGGGATGGTTGGCTACTTCAGTTGGAGTTCCGGTGCAAATAATTTTTCCGCCGGCATTTCCTCCTTCGGGGCCCAAGTCAATGATATAATCGGCGCTTTTGATAACGTCCATATTGTGTTCGATAATAATCACCGTATTTCCTTTTTCTACCAGACGATTTAGCACATCGAGCAAAGCGCGTATATCTTCAAAATGCAAGCCGGTAGTCGGTTCATCCAAAATATACAGGGTTTTTCCGGTATCACGTTTGGAAAGCTCGGTTGCCAGCTTCACGCGTTGACTTTCTCCTCCTGAGAGCGTGGTACTGGATTGTCCGAGTTTAATATAGCCAAGCCCAACATCCTGCAGCGTTTTGATTTTGTTCAGAATAGACGGCTGATTTTCAAAAAATTCTACCGCCTGATTAATGGTCATGTCCAGCACGTCGGCGATGGATTTTCCTTTAAACCGGACTTCCAGTGTTTCTCTGTTGTAGCGTTTGCCGTTGCAGTCTTCGCAAACTACGTAAACATCGGGAAGAAAATTCATTTCAATGGTTTTATACCCATTTCCGGAGCAGGTTTCACATCGACCACCGGAGGTATTGAACGAAAATCGACCGGGTTTGTAGCCGCGAATTTTTGCTTCAGGCAAAGTTGCAAATAAATTTCGAATATCCGAAAAAACATTTGTATAAGTTGCCGGGTTGGATCTGGGCGTCCGTCCGATGGGCGATTGATCTACTTCAACCACTTTATCTATATTTTCCAATCCTTCAATGCGGTCATAGGGAAGTGGATCGCGTAACGAACGATAGAAATGCTGGCTCAAGACAGGTTGAAGGGTTTCAGTAATTAATGAAGATTTTCCGCTTCCGGAAACTCCGGTAATACAAATCATAACTCCCAAAGGAAAAGACACATCAATATTTTTCAAATTATTTCCTTTCGCTCCATAAATTGTCAGAAATTGTCCATTTCCTTTTCGGACGCGGGCAGGTATTTCGATGCGTTTTTCTCCATTTAGATAGGCTGAAGTCAATGTTTTGGCTTTCAACATTTCTTCCGGTTTGCCGGCAAAAACCACTTCTCCGCCCAAACGTCCGGCTCGCGGCCCCATATCGACAATGTAATCGGCTGCCAACATCATGCTTTTATCGTGTTCTACTACAATAACGGAGTTTCCCGAATCGCGCAGTTGTTTCAGAGAATTGATAAGCCGAAAATTATCGCGTTGATGCAGTCCGATACTGGGCTCGTCCAAAATGTACAACACATTTACCAGTTGCGAGCCTATTTGCGTTGCCAATCGTATACGCTGACTTTCGCCTCCCGAAAGCGATTCGGAACTTCGGTCGAGAGAAAGATAGTGCAAACCGACATCGAGCATGAACTGCAAACGGGTACGTATTTCCTTTAAAATTTCGATGGAAATGGCTTTTTGTTTTTCGGATAGATAATTTTCAACTTCCTGCAGCCAATTCGATAATTCGACAATATCCATGGCAGCAAGATCGGCAATGTTTTTTTCGTGAATAAGGAAATGGAGAGACTCTTTTCTCAGCCTGGCTCCTTTGCATTCGGGACATTTGACCGATTTGGAATATTGATTGGCCCATTTTTGTTCCGTTGCAGAAGCATTTTCATCTTGCTGCATTTCGATATATTTGAGTATCCCATCATAATTCAAGGAATAATTGGTAATGCCCAAACTGTGGTTTTTAATCATTAAAGGTTCTTCCGAACCATTCATAATTTCGTCGATAGCTTCGTCAGGAATTTCTTTTATTGGAGTTTTCAACTGGCATCCGTATTTTTCCAGTATAGCTTCCACCTGCCAAAAGATGACGGTATTTCTGTATTTTCCCAAAGGAGCTATGCCACCATTGTAAATGGATATAGTTTTATCTGGAATAATTTTGTCCATGTCAACTTGGTTAACAAATCCCAATCCTTTACAAGTGGGGCAAGCGCCGTGTGGCGAATTGAAGGAAAAATGGTGTGGATCGGGATCGTCATAAGATATCCCGCTGGTAGGACACATTAATTTTTTGCTGAAATAGCGCACCTGATCAGTTTCTTTTTCCAAAAGCATAACTATTCCATTGCCTTGCTGCATGGCTTTTTGCATGGAATCCTTGAGCCGGCGGCGATCTTTTTCGGAGACCAGCACTCGGTCGATCACTACTTCTATGTTGTGATTTTTGTACCGGTCAACGCGAAGTCCGGGAACCAGTTCTTTCATTTCTCCGTCAATGCGAACATGTAGAAATCCCTTTTTCCGGGTTTGTTCAAACAATTCTTTGTAATGTCCCTTACGCCCGCGCACCAATGGAGCCAACAAATAAGTGCGTTTGCCTTCGTATTGTTTCATAATCAGTTCCACAATCTGATCTTCCGAATATTTTACCATTTTTTCTCCCGTAACATACGAAAAAGCTTCGCCGGCTCTGGCAAAGAGTAGCCGGAGAAAGTCGTAAATTTCGGTAGTGGTACCAACGGTAGAACGCGGATTTTTGTTGACTGTTTTTTGCTCAATTGAAATAACGGGACTGAGACCTGTGATTTTATCTACATCAGGACGTTGCAAATTTCCCAAAAAATTTCTGGCATAAGCCGAGAAGGTCTCGATATAGCGTCGCTGTCCTTCGGCATAAATGGTGTCGAAAGCAAGTGATGATTTTCCGCTTCCACTCAATCCCGTGATGACAGTGATTGCATCGCGTGGAATGGAAACATCGATATTTTTTAAGTTGTTGACACGTGCTCCAATAACTTCGATTTTTTCAGAAGTATCTGTATTCGTGTTGTTTATATTGTTGTGATTTGACAAAGCAAGCCTTCTTTAAAATGAACCTGCAAAGGTACAAAAATCGGCAGTAGTTTCAAATATCGAAAGCACACTAAAAATAAATTCATGATTATTTTTAAAGGATTCGATTTCGAGTTTTTTACCGTAAACTGTGTATATTTTGAAATATTTCATTTTTCGAATTATAGGTCAAAAAGTAGGCTGAAATCTTCTGAAAGGTCGAATGCAATTATTCTTCCAACACATCAAAGGTTTTGAACAAAAATTCAAATACATTTGTGCTTAGCCATGAGCATTTCAAAAAAATTGATTGTTCATCTCTGCCCTATATTCGGTCTTTTAAAAAAGGATATTCAGAGCGTAAAGCTTCTTTTTCGTTTTCTATTTGGGCCTGAAAAAGGCGATATTGAGGAGAGTCGGGATGTAAAGGTCGATGATTTAATAGGCTCGTTAAATGTTCTGTTCGTTGTTTTATCTGTTTTGTTTGTTCAGAAAAATAAGTATCCGAGAATTTTTCCCAAATATAATTGATGGCCGTGTCCGACGGATGTTGCATGTCTGGAGCATAAAACCGATAATCGCGCAGTTCGTCCAGCTGAATTTCGTAGGCAGGAAAATAATCAACGTTGTCGAATTTTCTTTGCAGTTCTTCTACCGATAGGAGCAAAATGCTTTTACTCAGGTTGTTTTCGTGAGCGCCATCTTTCCAGTGACGGATAGGGCTGACTGTAAAAATTATATGCAGTGAAGGATTCAAATGCTGAAGTTGGTCGATGAGTAAAGTGTAATGATCCACTATTTCTTTTATTGAAAGTATTCGGCGGTTGAAATTCTGTGAAGGCAACTTGTGACAGTTGGAAACGACAGTCTTTGTCTCACGGTTTTCATAAATCCAAGCTGTTCCAAAGGTAAGTAAAAGAAAATCGGTATTTTTCAGAAATGAACGGGATGCATCAAAACGGGTTTTGATTTTATAAAGTGTTTTTTCGGGCGATACATCTGAAAATAAGCTACTGTGAAAAAAGCTGTGCCACAATGATTGATATTCAAAAATATCAGAAAGAGAAAAACCTTTGTTTTCAATTAATCTATTCAGGCTCGTTGAGATGGAAAGCGGATTGTAAAGTACTCCAAAAGGATTGACATCTACCTGGAAAAAAGCTTCCTTGAGTTTCATTCCAATATTTTCCGAAAAGCATGAGCCCAGCAACATCAATTTGTGCTGGTAACTGATTTGCTCTTTTGCAGGCGGAATTTCTACCGAAGTGAAGAAAAAATTGTTCATGGTTTACTTTTTGTATTCAAGAAAAAACTTAAAGTTGACAGGTAAAAAAGTAATTTTGAAAATATGTTCAATAAATTGTTTTTATTTTGCAAAAATACTAAATGTTTTTAGTTATTGTTGTAAATTTGCAGCGTCAAAAAAATAGTACACGAAATGATGAATAAAAAAAGTATTTTATTGTCTGTTAGTTTATTATCTATACTTATTTTTGTGGGTTGTGCACCAAAAACCATCAAAACGAAAAACTTGGAATATTCCAACAGGTTTTATCTTACCAGCGATACAAGTCGTGGATCTTTGAATCTGGTTATTCAGGTAGAAATTCCGGTAAAATTTTCCAACAAAGCTGTTTTGGATTCTGTTCGAAGCAAGTTGATTGCAAGTTTGTTTGGAGATAAATATGTTTCCTTGCCGTTGGATTCGATTATTCCTTCTTTTGTTGCCGATCAAAATGAGGATTACCGGAACAACAACCTGTCCATGTTGCAAGCTGCCAACCTGCACAGTTATTTTTCGTTCAACAATGAGCATATTTTGGAAGGCACTGCATTGTGGAGTGACGAAAATATTTTTTCTTATGGAATAAAACGGTATGTATTCATGGGTGGAGCTCATGGGTTAAATACACAGATATTCATGAACTTTGATTTAAAAACCGGCAAAATGCTTACTGAAAATGATTTGTTTATTCCTAATTATAAAGAAGAATTGACAAAAATTATCCGTAGCCGGATGGTGGAGGAAAACAAGGAACTTGCTGATTATGCCGATTTGAACCAAACCGATTATTGGGTCGACTCCATACAGCCAAACGGTAATTTTTATATTTCGGATGAAGGAATAAATTATTTGTTTAATCCCTATGAAATTGGTCCTTATTATCTGGGTGAAACGGAAGTTCGAATTCCTTATGCCCGATTGAAAGATATTTTAAAAAAAGGAAATCCGTTGGAATATTTAATTGAAAATCAGTAAATTAAATTAATATGAATTGTTTTTTCAATTTGGCCAAGACGCGTCGGAGTATTCGCAAATTTCTTCCTCAAAAAGTTGAGCCCGAAAAAATTTCGATGATAACGAAAGTAGCTTTAATGGCGCCTGCATCCAAAAGAAGCAATCCATGGGAGTTCATTGTGGTGCAACAACCTGAGATGTTGCAGAAATTATCGTTGTGTCGTCCAAAAAATTCCCAATTTTTGGCCGGAGCTCCTTTGGCAATTGTGGTGCTTGCCGATACGGAGAAAAGCAATGTTTGGATGGTTGATGCAGCCATTGCTTCTATTATGATGCAATTACAGGCACACGATTTGGGTTTGGGCAGTTGCTGGATTCATGTTCATGACCGACAAATGGATGAAAATACAAGTTCGGAAGATTATATCCGCAGTTTGTTGCAAATACCTTCGCAATATGCTATTCTGAATATTCTTGCTGTTGGTTACCCCGCCGAAACAAAAAGTCCGCACGATGAAGAAAAACTGGCTTACAATAAAGTTCATTTTGAAAAATTCTAACTTTATTTCAAAATATGGCTTCTAAAAAGAAAAGTAGTAATCTGGCATGGGGCATAACATTGCTGTTATTTGGCTTTTTGTTCCTTTTGCGTCAGTTGCAGATTGTTCCGCCTGAAGTCGGAGCCATACTTTTCGATATTAAAAATTTTCCGCTCATAGCCGGTGTCATTTTTCTTTTTTTTCATCCCAGTAGCAGTATCGGAATAGTTTTATTGGTAGTGGGAGTGCTGTTTCGGCTTTCAGAGATTATCGCATGGACAAAAAATTTTTCGGAATTTATTCTTCCGGTTTTATTGATTGTTGCCGGAGGCATATTGATTTTCGGTAAAAGAAAGTAATTTCTTGTCATTGTTAATCAAATCCATCATAAATATCTATTTCCTTAACGTTTAAATTCTGATATATTTTTTTCATCATGAAACGGATTGTTATTATCGGAGCGGGAAATGTAGCCATTCACTTGGCGCGGGCGTTACAGAGAAAAAGTTTTGTTGTTGGTCAGATTTTTAGCCGTACGGAAATTTCTGTCAGGCAGCTTGCTTCAGAACTAAACGCTTCTTTCACAACCAATTTGCAAGAATTCGACAGAGAAGCTGACATTTATTTTTATTGTGTGAAAGATGCTGTTTTGGAAGATTTGATCGACAAAATCGATATTCCAAATGCTTTGCATGTTCATACTGCCGGTAGTTTGCCCGTCGGAATTTTTGAACGAAAACAACAATACCATCGATATGGAGTTTTTTATCCCCTTCAAACCTTTTCAAAAGCAAGAGAAGTTAATTTTGAAGAAATTCCTGTTTTTGTGGAAGGGAATTCAGTGGAAGCAGAGGAAGAAATCAGAGAAATTGCCGAAACATTATCCAAAAGAGTTTTTTCTTCCGATTCGGAGCAACGAAAAAGAATTCACCTTTCTGCCGTATTTGCCTGCAATTTTGTGAATCATATTTTTGCTATAGCAGATGAATTGGTGAAATCTGCCGGATATTCTTTTGATATTTTGTTGCCGCTGATTACGGAAACAGTAAATAAATTGAACGAGCTGTCTCCTTACGAAGCGCAAACAGGGCCAGCTGTACGAAATGATCAAAATATTATTCGTCAGCATTTGTTGTTGCTTGAAAATAAACCCGAATTTTCGGAAATTTACAGAGTGTTGTCCGAAAGCATTTATCGGATGCACAAAAAAGATATTCAAACAAGAGAATAGTCATTTTTATCGTAAATCAGAAAGTTGCCTATTCTTTTTTTCTTAGTACATGAAAAAAAATTGTAAAAACATTTATATTCTTTATTTTCAGATAATTAATAACGGGGCTTTGCCCCAAACCCCACTTACTTTTTTGTTTCAAGACAAAAAAGTAAGCAAAAAAATTAACTTTGTTGAAGCAGCTACGTTCAACATAAATCAAATAAATTTGATTTTGTTTTCGCTTAAACGCTGCTTTCAAGACTGTGCCCACTTCACTCGAAAAACTTACGCTCGAAAAGCTGAAATCGTCC
>JAAYUQ010000065.1 GCA_012517575.1 Bacteroidales bacterium
CTGAAAAAAGACTTCCGAATGGAACAGAATTACCTCATGGGCGAAGCAGGCATACAAATAAACGCTTTCTTGGCTGCATCAGCTTGGAATTTGAAGAAAATGATGGAAAAACTCAAAGAAGAGTTTTTTTGTTTCATTTTTCGATTACTTTTTCGCCAAAACTTTTATAACCTTGCCGCTTAAAAATAGACTTTTTAAGGAATGACTATTTAAGGTTCGCTTTTTTTACAAAAATGACTTTATCAAAATAAGTCGGGTTTAGAAATATCGAAAATTTTGGAAGACCACTTTCCGAAGCAAGATTGATTTTGAATTGATTTTTTATAATGTGAATGGGAAGTTCCGTACAGAAAAATGCGGAAGAATCCTTTAAATCGTAGCTGTTGTCAAAAGGTATGTGTTTTGAAAGATAATATTTTGCCCAATTACCGATGATTTGATCAGAATCTTTTTTGAACCTGACAACCTGCACAGTTTCCATACGACTGTCGTCCATAAATTTTTTCAGCGTACAACACTGCATACCGTCTTTTTCAGAAACAGCTTTTGAAAGAGAATGAATAACGCAAACGGAATGATTGGCATCAACATAGATAATGCCACAATGCGAAACATCAATCGTATCATTTAATTTCGCTGCAATTATATTGCTGATCAGCCCATAACTTTTCCGTAAAATTATGTCGCCACTGCGGAGATAATCGGTAACATAAGTTTCAGAATTTTCAATTTTTGCCCGAGAATGACAACCCTCCGGCAAAAAAAAGAAACATGACAACAGAAGAATACAAATTATTTGAGCTTGTAATCTACCAGCCACTTGTCGTTTTCTTTAACCAAATGAACTTTCGTCTCAGCCGAATCAGCTATTTTATCATTCTGAAGGTCGTAAGCATTAAATACAATACCTTCAACATCTGCCGAATTTCCATCATCCGACAAAGTGACTGATTTTGTTTCATACTTTACATTGGCTTTTTTCATCTCCCCAGCTTTTTCGGAAGTAAATGAAGCAATTAAATCTACTGCCTGTTTACTGTCGTCGGTACACAAAGTTTTGGCAGTATTAAAATCGGCCGAATAAATTGCCTTATTAAACTTTTCGGCTACAGCTTCGGGAGAATTGCTATTGGAAGAACAAGCACCAAGTGCAAAAAGAAGAACTGCCAGAAAAAATAAATTTAAATTTTTCATATTCGTTTTAAATTTTAGTTTAATAATTTATTGAATTTTAATTTTCGACTGTTTATCGGCGTAAAAGTATAAAATAAATTTACAGAAAACAAATAAAAACTAAAATTAATTCAAAAATATGATTAGTTTTCTTTATTTAAATTATTAATAAAGGAAGTCAAACCAATTTCAGCCAAATGAATAACCCCGAGGCAAGTCTCGGGGTATCAAATGGACTTTATTCTTTTCTTCCGACCCAACAAGGGTTGGGGAATTAAACCACTTTTAGATTAAAAATTGATTTTAACCAATATTGCAGAAAAAGTTTTTACAAATTTGTATATTTCTCATTTTTAATGAGTTCAAACAAAGTTTCCTTAAAAATTTCACTTGTCGTAGGATGAGGAAAAATACAACTTTGCCATTCATTCACGCTAAGGCCACATTCTATGGCCAAAGCAGCCGTTGTAATGAGCTCAGAAGCAGGATTTCCCAATAAATGTATACCCAAAAGTTTGCCGTTTTCATCCGAAAGTATTTTGCAAAGACCATTTTTGCCTTCATTTTCAGCAACGAATCTTCCAGAAAAGCTCATGGGAAGTGTTGTGATTTTAAACTTTTGATTCTTTGTATGCAACGATTCTTCCGTTTCACCTACTGAAGCTACTTCGGGAAAAGTGTAAACCACGCTTGGAACTAAGGAATAATTAGTTTCGCGAATTTTTCCACAAATATAATCCACTGCAATTTCGGCTTCCATAACCGCTGTATGGGCAAGCATGGAAAAACCGGTAACGTCTCCTGCTGCAAAAACGTGATCCAAAGAAGTCTGACAATGATTATTTATTTTTATTCCGCCATTTAAAATTTCCACTGGCAAGTTTTCCAATCCAAAACCTGAAATATTGGGTTTTCTGCCCACACTCAATAAAACTTTTCCTGCAGAAATGGAGTGAAATTGTCCCTCATTTTCAAATAAAATTTCGTTTCCATTTTTTTCCAAAACTTTGGAATTTAAGAAAAAACTAATTCCTTTTTTTGTAAATTCCTGTCGTAGCAATGCTGAAATCTGTCGATCCATATTCCCTAAAATTTCATCCAGCATTTCGATAATAGTAACTTTAACGTCAAAAGCATTGAAAAAAGCTGCTAATTCAATACCGATAACACCTCCTCCGATAATTACAATATCGGAAGGCAAATCCTTTGCATCGAGTGCTTCCGTACTTGACCAAACAGTTTCGGGATTTATACCTTTGATTGGTGGAAAAACATTGTGAGAACCCGTACATATCAGTAAATTACAACATTCGTACTGTTGACCATTGGCCGTCAGGGAAAAA
>JAAYUQ010000066.1 GCA_012517575.1 Bacteroidales bacterium
TATTTGTTTAATTTAAAGAATTTTTCAATAAAACTAAGGACAACTATTTGCCACGCACCCTTTTGTGTCTTTTACCTGAATATTATAATTTCCAGCCGGCAAATTTTCAAATTTGTAAGGACTTGTGTGTGACTCAGAAGTGTAATTTATTCCTCCATCTTTCGAGAAAAAATATTGACCCGAACCGCCCGAAACGCTGACTTCTATCCAGCCAGAACTGTCACCAAAACATTGGACATTCGATTGGGTGATACCTGTAATTTGAGGAAGTAGAGGATCTTGTAAAGTAACATCTCCTGCTATTGATGGGCTACACCCGGAGACAGAAGATACATATCTAATGTCTTTATACACACCAGCAGGGACAGTTAAAGTCGCTGAATTATTGATCAACTGCACATTTCCAAAAGAATGAATAACATCGGAAGCATCCGTATAATAAAACTGGTTGTAAATACCGTTTTCAATACCGGCAGTGGTGAGAATAATCTGACCATTCCCGCCACAGGAAGAAGGCTGGACCACAGAAGCTAATGAAATAACAGGACATACCGTAAAATTGGCCTTGTAATTATTTCCTCCGTTATTGATATAAACTATTTCCGAACATCCATTGGGATCTGTGTAACTGCCATTTACCTGATAGTAAAGTTCCAACGTATATTTCCCTTCACTCGTCTGAGTCAAATCCAATAACGAGTTTTCCGTCAAGTGACCTACCCCACCCGATGCCCACGATTGCCATTTCTGGTAGCCGGATTCATTACAAGGGCCATCTCCGGGTAAATCAGGAAATTTATATTGATTCAAATCACAATTATCAAACCATGCTATTTCGTGTTCGGTAAAAGTGGGGGAAACGGGTCGTTGACCTTGCGGATATACTACATAAAAAACTTTGGCAGAACAAACATTCCCGGGATTTTTTTTGTAGGTTTTGACTTCAGCACCTCTAAAAATCAAAGAATGAGAATTGGCTGCATGAGAGCCAAAATCTCTATCTTGAAACAATGCTGATTGCCAATTTCCACCACCCTGTTCAATGGCATTTTCTTGAGCAGTAAAGGTGTGTCCGGATGTAGTCGTGGAAATGGAATAAGTATTATAAAACTGGCCATGACCATTGCTTTCGATCCATACAGCCGAAGCATAGGGGAAAAAATTCTGGGCATTTATGTTGGTTAAAATGCAAAGTAAAATGAAAAGACAACCAATGTTTCGTTTCATCCGAAAATAGAGTTATGTTTGTTCAACAAAAAATCATTTAGTAATAAATTGAACTAAAAAGTATTACCTTCAAAATTTTTATTGCAAAACATACATCAGTTGTCAGGTTAAAAACAGCCTTGTTTTGGGTTGGGAAGTACTTTTGACTCATGACACTAAATTTAAGGTAAAACTGTTCAAATTAAAAGCATGTTATTTGTGATTACAAACAAAATGTAAGAAAAATGCACAAAAATCGTAGCAAACGTTTGCAGACAAAATGATTTATTGTTAATTTGACACTGTTTCATCACCATCAAGTTTTCCGAAATTTTCCCACTACCATTTTTTGCTTCAATCAAGAAAAATCCGTATCTTTGCACAAATTTGGATATACCATTTTTTCAGGCAGATTTTTATGGTTTTGCCTGATATTTTTCAGAAGTTTATAAGGAATTTATGCAACAATTCAAACCTGTCCACCTTATTTTGGAAGATGGAACCATATTTGAGGGAAAATCTTTCGGTTACGAAAAACCGGCGGCCGGAGAAGTAGTTTTCAATACTGCTATGGTCGGTTATCCCGAAAGTTTGACCGACCCCTCCTACAAGGGTCAGTTATTGGCGCTCACTTACCCGCTTATTGGTAATTATGGCGTCCCGATCGACAAAGAACAAAACGGATTGTCCACCTTTTACGAATCGGAAAAAATTCAGGCATCAGCTTTAATTATTTCCGATTTTTCTTTTCATTACAGTCATTGGAATGCCGGAAAAAGTCTTAGCGATTGGCTGATAGAAAATAAAGTTCCCGGTATTTTCGGCGTTGATACCCGCGAATTGACCAAGTTGGTACGCGAAAAGGGAACTATGCTGGGGAAAATAGTTTTTCCGGGAGAAGATATCGAATTTGTAGATCCAGATACCGAAAATCAGGTTGCAAAAGTCAGCTGCAGCGAAGTGATTACTTATGGAAACGGAAAACATCGCATTCTGCTCGTTGATTGCGGAGTGAAACACAACATAATCCGTTGCCTACTCAAACGCGACACTACTGTCGTTCGTGTGCCGTGGAATTACGATTTTCATCAGTTGGATTATGACGCACTGTTTATTTCCAATGGACCGGGAAGTCCTGAATTTTGCGAAGCTACGGTGAATAATATTCGAAAAACCATGCAGACTGACAAACCCATTTTCGGAATTTGCATGGGAAATCAATTGCTTTCAATGGCCGGAGGAGCAAAAATATACAAACTGAAATACGGGCACAGAAGCCACAACCAACCGGTTCAGCTGGCAGGAACACAAAGAGCTTTTATCACCTCCCAAAACCACGGCTTTGCTGTAGATAATTCTACTTTAAGCGACGAATGGGAACCATTGTTTGTAAACATGAACGATGGTACAAACGAAGGAATACGGCATAAAACCAAACCATGGTTTTCCTGTCAATTCCATCCCGAAGCCTCTTCAGGCCCAACCGATACGGAATTTCTTTTTGATGTATTGATACACACCCTGACCGAAAAAAACAAATCCATTCCTCAGCTCATAGAAGAAGAACTGGAGAAAAAACAAATTATAAAGCACACCTACCAAAGTCCAAAAAAAGGCGAGATAAAAAAAGTGCTGGTATTGGGTTCGGGAGCGCTTAAAATTGGTGAAGCCGGCGAGTTCGACTATTCCGGTTCACAGGCATTGAAAGCTTTAAAAGAAGAAAACATTCAAACTATTCTCATCAATCCTAATATTGCTACCGTTCAAACTTCGGAAGGCATTGCCGATAAGGTTTATTTTTTGCCGGTTACTCCTTATTTTGTCGAAAAAGTCATTGAAAAGGAACGACCGGATGGAATTTTTCTTTCCTTTGGCGGACAGACAGCACTCAACTGTGGAGTAACGCTGTATGAGCAGGGAGTTTTTGAAAAATACAACGTAAAAGTGCTTGGGACGCCGGTACAATCCATTATCGATACTGAAGATCGTCAGCTTTTCAATCAGAAACTTTCTGAAATTGATGTAAAATATATCAAAAGCCACGCGGTTACCAATGTAAACGATGCTGTTTCCGCAGCTCACGATTTGGGTTATCCTGTAATTGTTCGCGCTGCGTATGCTTTGGGTGGTTTGGGAAGCGGCTTTTGCAATAACGATGAAGAACTGCATATTTTGGTAGAAAAAGCTTTTTCGTATTCACCACAGGTTTTGGTAGAAAAATCGCTGAAAGGTTGGAAAGAAGTGGAATATGAAGTAGTGAGAGACCGCTATGACAACTGTATCACAGTCTGCAACATGGAAAATTTCGATCCGCTGGGTATTCATACCGGAGAAAGTATCGTTGTAGCTCCATCTCAAACACTTACAAACAGCGAATATCACAAACTGCGCGAACTATCCATCCGTATTATTCGCCACATTGGAATTATTGGTGAATGTAACATTCAGTATGCACTGGATCCGTTTTCGGAAGATTATCGGGTAATTGAAGTCAATGCCCGCTTAAGTCGTTCTTCAGCGCTTGCTTCAAAAGCCACAGGTTATCCATTGGCTTTTATTGCCACCAAACTTGGCTTGGGTTATGGACTCCCCGAATTGAAAAATTCGGTTACCAAAAATACATCCGCTTTTTTTGAACCAGCACTTGATTATATCGTTTGTAAAATTCCCCGTTGGGATTTGAGTAAATTCAACGGTGTATCTCATCAATTGGGCAGCAGTATGAAATCGGTCGGTGAAGTGATGGCCATCGGGCGTAGTTTTGAAGAGGTTTTTCAGAAAGGACTGCGCATGATTGGCTTGGGGATGCACGGTTTTGTTGCCAACAGAGAATATTTTAGTGACAGCCTCGATATGGCTCTCTCCCAGCCTACCGATAAGCGTGTGTTTTATTTGGCTCAAGCTCTCCATGAAGGTTACTCCATCGACAAGTTATACGAATTAACAAAAATCGACCGCTGGTTCCTTTTTAAGCTCCAAAATATCATCGGGCTTGAACATGAACTTGAAAAATATAATTCACTCGAAAAACTTCCGAATGAATTGCTGCTGGAAGCAAAAAAAGCAGGCTTTTCCGATTTTCAAATTACACGTTTGATAACCAAATGTCTGCCTGAAGAAATAGAGGGAAAAATGAAGCTGACTCGAATTCATCGTCAGCGCTGCAATATCTTGCCATCGGTGAAACAAATTGATACGCTGGCAGCCGAATATCCGGCTTTGACGAATTATCTTTACCTAACCTACAACGGTTGTGGTAACGATGTTCATCACGAAGACGATCAGCGTTCCGTTGTCGTTTTGGGTTCAGGAGCTTACCGAATCGGTTCTTCTGTGGAATTTGACTGGTGCGGCGTCAATGCACTGACCACCATTCGCAAGGAAGGTTATCGCTCGGTTATGATTAATTATAATCCCGAAACAGTTTCCACCGATTACGACATGTGCGACCGGCTATATTTTGATGAACTGACCTTTGAACGCGTCATGGACATTATCGAAATGGAAATGCCGAAAGGTGTTGTAGTATCCACAGGCGGACAAATTCCCAATAATTTGGCAATGAAACTTGCTGACGCTAAGGTCAATATTCTCGGGACGCAAGCCGAATTTATAGATATGGCAGAAGACCGGCACAAATTTTCGGCCATGCTCGACCAGCTCGGTATCGACCAGCCACGCTGGAAAGAATTGACTACTTTCGAAGAAGTAAACGAATTTGTCGAACGCATTGGCTATCCTGTTTTGGTGCGGCCTTCGTACGTACTTTCGGGTGCCGCCATGAACGTTTGTTATGATGCTTCGCAATTGGAAGAATTTTTAAAACTGGCTACCAACGTTTCCAAACAACATCCGGTAGTCATTTCGGAATTTTTGGAACGTTGCAAGGAAATAGAAATAGATGCTGTAGCCGACAAAGGAGAAATTATTGTTTACGCCATATCGGAACACATCGAATTTGCAGGTGTTCACTCAGGAGATGCCACGACACAGTTTCCTCCACAAAAAATTTACGTGGAAACCATACGCAGAATCAAGAACATTGCCCGTCAGATAGCTCGTTCGCTCAATATTTCCGGCCCGTTCAACATTCAATTCCTGGCTCGCGACAATTATATTAAAGTAATAGAATGCAACTTGCGCTCGTCGCGCAGCTTTCCGTTTGTATCCAAGGTATTGAAAATCAATTTTATCGAAATCGCTACAAAAATCATGTTGGGTATTCCGGTGCAAAAACCGGAAAAATCGGCTTTCGATCTCGATTATGTTGGAGTAAAAGCATCGCAGTTCTCATTCGCACGGTTGCAGCAAGCCGACCCGATTTTGGGAGTCGATATGGCTTCTACCGGTGAAGTTGGCTGTTTGGGTGACGATTCGTCGGAAGCTCTTTTGAAATCATTGCTATCGGTAGGGTTAACCATTCCGAAGAAGAACATTCTGATTTCTTCAGGCGAACCTAAGTCGAAAGTAGATTTGCTGGATGCCTGTCGATTGCTTTACAGAAAAGGTTATCAAATATATGCTACACGCGGAACGCATCAGTTTTTGATGGACAATGGCATAGCCAGTATTCCGGTTCAGTGGCCCGACGAAGAAGGAGAATTTAACGTAAAAGACATGATTACAGCCAAAAAATTCGATTTGGTGATCAATATTCCAAAAAATGTTACGCGCAGGGAATTGGCCAATGATTACACGATTCGGCGAAGCGCCATCGATTTCAACATTCCTTTGTTGACCAATGCACGGCTGGCAAGTGCTTTTATTTTTGCCTTCTGTAACTTGACAATGGATGATATAAAAATAAAAAGTTGGGACGAATATCGTTAAAATATTTTCATTATCAAGCAATTAGAAAGACGGAGAAATAACCGTATTAAAATAAGCAAAAAAACATTTTTCAAATACAGGGAAAATTGCTTAATTTTGTATTCCGTTTTCAACTATTCGGGATGTAGCTCAGTCCGGTTTAGAGTACGCGTCTGGGGGGCGTGTGGTCGCTGGTTCGAATCCAGTCATCCCGACAAAAGCCGGTGCAGTGTTGCGCCGGTTTTTTTAACTTTCACCATCGTACAAATCCTCTCACATTGCAAATTACACCTTTTCGGTATTTTTCACACGAAGCCAATATCCAAAAAAAAAGGAAAAAATTACGAACTGAAAGATTTCGAAACATTTTCAAGTCTTTTGTGAATCATGAGTCCAAATTTTCAAACCAGCTGATTTCTTTTTCGTTAAATCAATTGTCGTCTGAAGAATCTTCATATCTTTTCGCTGCCAACTCGGCAATTTTTACAATGACCATCATAGCTTTTTCCATCGAAGGAATGGGAATGTACTCGAAACGTCCATGAAAGTTCATCCCACCCGCAAAAATATTTGGACAAGGAAGTCCCATGTACGAAAGGCGCGCCCCATCTGTTCCTCCTCGTACGGGAACAATTTTTGGCACAACACCCACTTCCTTCATGGCGTCGGAAGCCAAATCAATAATGTGCATGACTGGCTCAATTTTTTCACGCATGTTGTAATATTGATCCCGTAACTCTATAACAGCCGTATTTTCTCCAAATTCGGCATTAATTTTATTGACCAAATGCTGAAGCTCTTTTTTCCGTTGTTCAAATTTTTCACGGTTGTGGTCGCGAATGATAAAACTCATGGTTGTTTTTTCCACTGTTCCTTCTATGGAAGTCAAATGGTAAAAACCTTCATAACCTTCGGTATGTTCGGGTGTTTCGTGACGCGGAAGCATGGCGGAAAATTGATGGGCTATACGGATGGAATTTTTCATTTTGTGAAGTGCATAGCCTGGATGAACATTCAACCCGTAAAAAGTTACTTTTGCTGAGGCGGCATTAAAATTCTCAAATTCCAATTCTCCGATTTCTCCGCCATCAATAGTGTATGCCCAATCGGCAGCAAATTTTTGCACATCGAAATAATCCGCCCCCTTGCCTATTTCTTCATCCGGAGTGAAAGCAATGCGGATCTTACCATGTTCGATCTCAGGATGACGCAAAAGATATTCCACTGCAGAAATAATTTCGGCAATGCCAGCCTTGTCATCGGCTCCCAATAACGTTGTTCCATCAGTTACTATAATATCCTGACCCACATACTGCAGAATTTCTGGAAATTTCTCTGTTTCCAGTACAATCAACTGTTCTTCATTCAGTAAAATATCCTTACCATCGAAATTTTTAATAATTTGTGGCTTAACGTTTTTCCCACTCATATCCGGACTTGTATCCAAATGTGCAATAAAGCCGATAGTTGGAATTTTCTTATTGGTATTGGCTGGCAGAGTTGCCATAACATAGCCATTTTTGTCCACCTCGGCATCTTTCAGACCAAGAGATTTCAATTCTTTTACCAAGTGATGAGCAAAAACCATTTGACCGGGCGTACTTGGTGTCATATTGGTCAATTCGTCGGAAGTTGTAGTAAAACTTACGTATTTCAAAAATCTGTCGGTTAATGTCATGATAATCGATTTTATTTGTTGCTTCAAAGTTACAGATTTTCTTTTAAAAACCATTCCTGAAGCAATTTTTTTAGATGGAAAGAAAATTTAAAACAACAAACAAGATGTTTTAATTTTAAATCAGCAATTTGCATTTCTAATTTGAACTTAGCACCGCACAAAAACTAATGTAAAAATAATTTGTTTTAGTGAAAACAAAATTTACAAAAACATATTTTGCTGAAATTATTGTGTACATTTGTAGATTAAATTTTTAACCTTTCAGAAGGTTATATGACAATCGAAGATCGTTATCGGCACATTTTGGAGTGGTTTGCAGTAAATATGCCCAATGCTCAAACGGAATTAAACTACTCCAATCCGTTTGAGCTACTGGTTGCAGTGATCCTTTCGGCACAATGTACTGACAAACGGGTAAATATGGTTACGCCACGACTATTTTCCGCTTTTCCAACGCCGGAAGCTATGGCAGCCGCCACTCCCGAACAGCTATTGGAATATATTCACAGCGTCTCTTATCCCAACAGTAAAGCCAAGCATTTGGTAGAAATGTCGCGAAAATTGGTAACTGACTTTGAAGGAAAGATTCCTGACGACGTGGACAAGCTCCAAACGCTTCCCGGCGTTGGGCGAAAGACGGCTAATATTATCGCTGCAGTTATTTACAACCAACCGGCTATGCCGGTCGATACGCATGTGTTTCGCATTTCGGAGCGATTGGGATTGACCACGAATTCAAAAAATCCTTTACAAACCGAACGAGAACTGGTTCGCTTCATACCGCCACATTTGTTGCCCATTGCGCACCATTGGCTTATTTTGCATGGGCGGTATGTTTGCCTTGCCCGAAAACCCAAATGTGATGAATGTGGCTTAAAAGCATGGTGTAGATATTATTCTTCAAATACTTCGGAATAAACCCATGAAACATGGAAAAATTGTTTTATCCAATTATAAAAACAGAATTTTCTGTAATCCATAAAACATTAAAAGTTTATTTTATTCTTACTCTTTCAAAAAATTACTGCCATGAAAAAAATTCTAATATTTGCCATTCTGGTTCTCGGAATTGTTTCGTGCAATGACGAAACTGAACCTGCTTCACAACTTCCGCCCGATGCAAAACCAATTACTTTAAGTAAAGAATTGGAAAAACGTGTAGGACAGGACAATGAATTCGCCTTCGATTTATTTCGTAAAGTAATCGATTTTTCAAAAGAAACGAATGTTTTTATTTCTCCCTTAAGTGTCAGCATTGCGCTGGGAATGACATGGAATGGTGCAGCCGGTGAAACCAAATCCGAAATGGAAAGCGCTTTGAAAATGAGTGGCATGTCGGTTGAGGAAATCAATGAATATTATCGTATTTTGCAAACCACGCTTCCAACCATTGACCCGACCACCAAACTCACTCTTGCCAATTCTTTATGGTATCGGAGCGGTTTTCAGGTAAAAT
The DNA here is from genome assembly GCA_012517575.1 of Bacteroidales bacterium. GTDB lineage: Bacteria > Bacteroidota > Bacteroidia > Bacteroidales > Paludibacteraceae > MVYY01. The sequence goes on from JAAYUQ010000066.1 coordinate 9,150, forward strand.
CGGATTTTCTGAACGTGAATGTCGATTATTTTGATGCGTATGTACGGGAACTCGATTTTTCAAAAGCTTGGGCGGTAGATACTATTAATCAATGGTGTGCTAAAAAAACGAACAATCTGATTCCTTCCGTCTTAGACAATATCCCTGAAGATGCCGTGATGTATTTGATCAATGCCATTTATTTCAAGGGAATCTGGCGTCATCAATTCGAGAAGAAAAATACTACACAGGCTGATTTTACCAACGAAGCTGGGGAGAAAGTGAAAGTGAACATGATGTTTCAGAAAGATACTTTTGCCTATGCAGAAGATGAAAAGGCTCAATACCTGGATATGCCTTACGGCAACAAAGCTTTCAGCATGACAGTAATTTTACCGAAAAATGGAAATACAACGGCAGATTTATTGGAATATATCACTGTAAATCAGTGGAATAGAATTCTTCAGAATTTATCTATGAGAGAAGTAGAAGTTTATTTTCCGCGATTCAGTAGTAAAAATAAATTCCTTTTAAACGATCCGCTGATTGATATGGGCATGAAGTTGGCGTTTACTGATAATGCCGATTTCAGCAATATTGCCGATGAAAATCTTTTTATTTCCAGGGTACTCCACAATACATATATTGAAGTTACGGAAGAAGGAACTGAAGCAGCAGCTGTTACGGTAGTTGAAATTGGATATACGTCAGTTCCTATGATTCCAGTATTTCAAGTAAACAAACCATTTTTGTTTGTGATTCGCGAAAACAGCACAGGGGTTATTCTTTTTATAGGTAAAATGGGAAATATGGAATTATTTTGAAAAGTGGTGTCCTGAAAATTATTCGGTAACCTTTTCCAAACTCAATTTCCTGATGTTTTCTTTCCGGCATCTTTGCGAATTTCCTTGGGCTTCTGCTCAAGCAGAGGCACTTTAAGGTAATCCCATGTTTCCTCAAATTCCCAATTGGGCATCAAAGTCATTTTTTTCGGATAATAGAAAACCTCTTCAGGCTGTTTGTGTGTGGCAAAGTCTCCCGTATCCCATTTTCCGTTTCCATTCTCATCCAAAAAAAGTCGGGCATAATAATCGCCGGGTTTCAGATATTGGAAAATGGTTCCTTTTTCCTGAGCCTGCTTTGAAGCAATAACAGCATCTTTGGCATCCAAAATTTGAATCACGGCGTTGGGAACAAAATTTTCCAATACCATAATCACCGAACTATATTCATCCAATGAACGAATTTTGAATTTGCCGGAATATTTTTTACTGGTTTGCTGATATATGCTGGTAAATGCAGCCGAATCGACCGTCAACTCATAATTTTTTTCCGGTTCCCACTTGTAATCGATAGCATAAACCATTTTGGTAGAATCTACCTGTCGCCAATTAACGGGCAAAGGTTTTAAAAGCGTGTCAACTCTTTGAGCAAGAGAAATTTTTGATAAGTCATACTGAGCCAAAGGCGTGCTAAAACGAAAAATAATTGGCTGATAAATTTCAAAAGAACCGGCAATATTGGTCGTAAACGGATAGTTTTGCTCCATTTTTACTCGCAAAGCAGATTCTTTTTTATCTTTGGAATTTCTGGCATTAGAGCGAGCAGTACGCATGAAAATTTTCAATGTATCGGTTGCAGGGATAAGTCGAAAAAGCGAATCAGTTTTCTGATAACTCATTTCAAACTGCAACGTATCTTTTTTCCAAACCAATGAATCGGTCATCCAGTAAGTCAGACTGTCCATCGTATTGTTTTTCTGAAGAATATACTTGCCATCCCATTCAAAATCAATTGGTTTCAAGGTTGGCAATTTGGTCATAGGCGCATTGAAAAATAAAGAAAAAGCATAAGGTAAAGTTCGTTCAGCCTTAATGAAATATTGTCGTTTTTTGTTTTCTTTAAAATATTTCAGCAGAACGTTATCGGGTATAAAATGCGTTCGCACTATGGAACGAATGGTATCGATTTGAACAGAATCTTTCCACACCGTATCCATCACTTCTTCTCTGAAAAAACCCGGAACAATCAGAGAATCGGTAAATGCAAGACCTTCTCCCGGCTGATAAAAATAATCTCTGTTGGCATCGCCCAACGCATAAATTTTGAAGGTATCTTTTTTCAAATTTTCTACTGAAAATTTTCCCGCTTCATCTGACTTTCCAATTCTTAAAAAAGGTTGTTTGGCAAAAACCGTATCGGATAAATCTTTGTAAACGCCAACCGTAACACCCGAAACAGGATTCAAATCTTCGGCATTGATAACCGTACCTTTTACTTGTAAGGTATCAATTTGATTGCCTGTAGAAAATGAAAAGGAGAAATTTTTTAATGGATTTTTTTCGTTCAAATCTACAATAGCACTTCCAAAATTAATGGTATAAGTGGTACTGTCTTTCAAATCGTCCTGTAAATTAACCGTTACTCTCTTCCCAATAGCTGTTACTTCAGGCGGCTTCACCTGAGGAGGAGAAATAAGCACATTTTCGGCCGCTTTTTCGATACTGACATTTTCATCAAAATCGATCAGAATCTGTTTTTTCTTAAAATTTAATGCCCCATTGGACGGAACAGAGCGGACAACACTTGGCGGAATGGAATCTTTCGGACCGCCGGTTGGGCCTTGTGCTTTGTTGGCGCATCCAACAACCGACAAAATGAATCCTGAAAAAATGAAAGTTTTAAAAAAATCTAATCTCATTGTTGTTTCAAATCAGGTTGTTTGCAACGTTAATACTTTGTGTCCAATTCTGCAAAACAAACATTTTTTTGTATCGCAATATTGCTTTTTCAACTGAATAAGGGCCTGTGAATCAAAAGCCGAATTGGATGCGATTCCAATATTTCTCCAACCTTTGACAATGGCATTTTTTTCTGACGGAATAGCTTCCAGCAAATGCAAAGATTTCTCTTTTAAATCTTCATTGTTCTTTTTTGAAGCGTAGCAAAATAGAAAAGGAACAATCGTATTGATAATAAGGCTGTAAATCGAATACAATCCGAGCTGTTTGGTGCTTTTTGGACTGGCAGAGCCAAACAGATAATGTGTTTGCCAATAATTTGAAGGCTTGCAGGAAAACATATCTTTCATCGGTTCCAAATTTGGAGTTTCGATAATTTTTGAGAAAAGTTTTGATGATTGATGTACAAGAGAAGCAAATTGTGCAATTCTAACATGAGGAAAATTATAAGGTCTGAGTCTGAATAATTTCCATTGGCTGCAGTCGATAGGCTGCAAAGAAAATTTGTTTTTCAAAAAAGCATATTCCTTTTCCAGTTGCATGGTGTAATCATCCAAAGCATCAGCAGGCAGCAAACCGGCTTGGCCAAACAAAATGGCTTCCAACTGCAACAAATTGTCCTTGTGCTTTGCCAAAATATTTAGCGGAACAGATTTTGCAAGCGTTTCGAAAGCCTGACCATTGGTACCAAAGCCAAAATTCCGAGCAATGACAACATAAAAAGCTTCCTCCCAATGAAAATGGTTTTGCATCAACAAATTTTCTATCTCTGTCATTTTTTGTTCCAGTCGCTCTACTAGCAAAGCATTTTTCCAACTTTGAATAAAAATATCGGAAATATTATCAATTTTGTCTGCGCAAGGAATCCATTTATTGTTGTTCAACAAAGAATCGTAATTTGCTTCAATATCTTTTGAGAAAGGCAACACCAACTGAGGAATTTTTGTTCCGTCTGTTCTAAAAACTTCTCCATCAGTTTCTGCCACCACATGCAATATCACCGTATCATAAGCTTTATCTTTCTTGTGCCCGTGCTTTATCCATTCCGAGGATCGTGAATGAATTTCCACATTCCCCACCCAAAGGGTCCCGTCGATTTTTATTTTTGAATTAAAGAAATCAGGTCCCGCATCCGTATTGCATTTGCCCACATCAATGACTTCCACTTTTTCGCCATCGGCTGTTTGCAGATTGCTCTGTAAAAAAAGCTTGTGCTGCCAAACATATTGCAAAACAGATTCTTTCATGAACTCAATTTTCAGTAAAAAAATACAGGCTATAAATTAATCAGAATTTCTGACAAACAATAAAAAACATCAAAGTCTTTCGAAACGAAAACCTTTTGCCAACAAAAAATTTATGGCATCAGGAAGAACAGACAACATATTGTTTTTTGCCTTCACGGAATCGTGAAACAAAATCACTGAACCATTTCTTGAATTGTGTTTCACATTTTCTAAAACTTGTGAAGGCGATAAATTTCGGTCATAATCATACGATATGACATCCCACAGCACAATTTGAAATTTCTGTTCCAATATTTTTTTCTCCCTGCGGGTAAGTTTCCCATAAGGTGGACGAAACAACCGGCTATCGATCAGCTGCGAAGCCTGTTCCACATCATTCAGATATTGTTCATGTTCTACTTTAAATCCGTTTAAATGGTGAAAAGTGTGATTCCCAACACTGTGTCCCTTCAAAAGAATTTCTCGGTACAGTTCCGGATATTTGTTCACATTGTCGCCCACACAGAAAAAAGTAGCTTTAATATTAAAATCATCAAGCACACTGAGTACCTGAGGCGTAACCTCAGGCACCGGTCCATCATCAAAAGTCAGATAAACAACTTTTTCCGAAGAATTTTTTCTCCACAAATAGTTTCTTCCTATCAGCGGACGCAATACAGTAGGGAACTGACAATTCATTTACATCTGAAAATGTCGCGAATATTGCATATAGCTGGGAAGATACTTATCCAGGATATTTTTCCGCTTGTTTTCGTCGCAAATGCGCAACACCTGATTGAGTACGGCATAATTGTTTCCCATTTCTCCCGTGATGCTGTTTTGCTGCGAAGGAGTCAAACTGAAACCCCAGTTCAAATACTCCACACAGTCTTTGGCTACCGCATTCATTATGGCATCACCTTTCTTAATTTCGCCAAGTTTATAATAGTAATCAGCCAACTGAACAGAAGTATAATCATGACGAACAGTAGTTCCAGGAATCATTTTATTGCAATAGTCGAGTACTGTTTTGGCTTTTACGCTGTCTCCCTTTGCCAACAACGCTCCCGCCAACTGTCCGATAAACATGCGGTGTGTGCGGCACATCCTGCCAATGTTTTCATCAATGTAAACTTTCGGATTATTTATTCCTCCAAAACGGAATTTGTGCATCACATTTTCGTACATTTCATCCGTATTTACACCCGGCCCAGCTCCTTTTGCTCCAACCGGCACTATTTGATAAGCCATACCTGTCAGTTCAAAATGATCATTCAGTCCCAGATAATAATCATCTCCCACCGTTACGGCAAAATACATCGGGCGATTCCAGTTGTTTTCCTTCAACATTTCTATTACCATCAGTTCACTTTTGGTAAGCCTGTTTTTCAGGTTGAAATCAATTCTTGGAACAATTTCGGCTGCTCTTTCGGGTTTAACAGTTCCAGTTTTTATAACCTGCTGAGCATCAACAGGAATATAAATTTGTTTTGTCGGTATAACGGATTCCCCATTTATTTTGGTTTGAGGGTCGGAACTCCGAATAAAATCCATGATGGTTTTTACGTCAACCGGCTGCTTAATAAAGTCTTCCACCGAAACCACTTCATTTTTACCCGAAATATAATCTTCAGGTTCCCACGATATAGGCAACGGTGCCGATTTGTATGCTTCGCGTTTCATCTGATCGATGTACCAGTCGGTTTGCAAATAACTTAAATTGCAAACTCTTATGTCAGTTCTTTTACCTTCTACTTCCTGATTGTACCACAAAGGGAAAGTATCATTATCGCCGTTGGTGAAGATAATGGCATTCGGTCGGCAGGATTCAAGATAATTCTGCCCAAAATCACGAGCCGTGAAACGTCCGCTCCGGTCATGATCGTCCCAGTTTTCAGAAGCCATTAGCGCCGGCACGCACAAACAAAGCAAAGTAACTATAATGGAGCTAACTGTAGCAGGGATGTATTTTTTAAACGATTTAAAAACTTCCAGAATTCCCAACCCAATCCAGATACTGAAAGCATAAAACGAACCGGCATAAGCATAATCTCTTTCTCGAGGCTGATAAGGTGTCTGATTCAGGTACACTACAATGGCTATACCAGTCATAAAAAACAGAAGAAAAGTTACCCAGAAATCGTGTTGTCCCTTTTTTCCGCCATAAATTTGAGACAGTATGCCCAAAATTCCCAAAATCAGAGGCAATAAATAATAGGTGTTTCTTCCTTTGTTTTCTGCCAAAGAAGTTGGAAGATTCGTTTGATTTCCCACCAGATATTTGTCGATAAAATTGATTCCAGTTATCCAGTTTCCCTTGTCTATCGCACCATTTCCTTGCAAGTCGTTCTGCCGTCCACTGAAATTCCATAAAAAATAGCGCCAGTACATAAAATTCAGCTGATAATCGAAAAAGAAACGAAGATTTTCGGTAAAAGTCGGTTTCATTTCCGTTCGTTCCTGTCCACAGTAGTCAAAAGTGATGGGCTTTCCCTTTACTTTTCCCCAAACTTTGTAGGCTTCAATGTGAGAACTGTTGTTGCTGTACATGCGAGGGAAAAACATATTGAACCTTTCATCCATCTTATAGTCCATTTTATAACCGGTAAGGATGTACTGGTCTTTTTCGTTGGGCGATTTTTTGGGTTTCGGTGCATACATTGCTTCTCCCAAATCTTCTTCCGGAATACACATATTGCCTTCTACGCGAAGTTTTACCGGAGCATTGTAAACAGGACCATAAATAAGTGGTCGATCTCCATACTGTTCACGATTCAAATAATACCGCAAAGAAAATACGTTATCGGGCGAATTCTGATCCATAGGTGGATTGGCAGCAGAACGAATAACGATTACACTGTAAGTAGAATATCCAATCAACATTAAGGTAATCATCAGAATAGAAGTATGAATCCAATGAACATTGACTTTGTCTCTCCATTTATAGAAATAAAAGCTCAAGGCTGCTACCAGAATTATGCCCAGCACTATATGTTGTCCGAAAAACGGAATACCTACTAAAGTAATGGCTATGAGAAAAGACAATACAATTCTGAAATAGTTTTTGTTAACATAAGATTCGTAAATAGCCCAAGTAAGAGCTGCAATCGAAAGAATAATGTAAACAAAAAGTCCTGAATTGAAAGCAAATCCCAGTTGATTGACAAACAAAAGCTCAAACCAGCTGGCAACTTGAACAAATCCAGGAATAATTCCGAACAAAACAACTGCCAAAATTACCACCGAACCAAACAAAGCCAATAAAACACCCTTAAAGGATGGTGTGAATTTTTTGAAATAATAAACCAGTACAATTGCAGGAATTGCCAACAAATTTAAAAGGTGAACGCCAATGGACAAGCCCATTAAATAAGCAATCAGCAACAACCACCGATCCGATCCCGGTTCGTCGGCAGTTTCTTCCCATTTCAGTATCAGCCAAAATACAACTGCAGTAAAGAGCGAAGAGTAAGCATAAACTTCTCCTTCAACAGCCGAAAACCAGAAAGTATCAGAAAATGCGTAAGCCAAAGCTCCCAGCAGTCCGGCACCAAGAATGATAATAATGTTACCGGTTGTATAATCTTCGTCAGACTTGATAACAATCTTGCGAGCCAAATGTGTGATGGTCCAGAAAAGGAACAAAATAGTCAAGCCGCTGCACAACCCCGACAAAGTGTTTACCATAACGGCAACGCGTGTGGGATCGGAAGTGAAAAGCGTGAAAAATCTTGCTGTCAGCATAAAAAATGGCGCTCCGGGAGGATGACCCACATCCAGCTTGTACGCAGTGGATATGAACTCGCCGCAATCCCAAAAACTTGCCGTTGGTTCCAAAGTGAGCAAATACGTTACAGTTGCAATAACAAAGGCTACCCAGCCAAAAATAATGTTGAGAGATTTGAATCGTTTCATTGAATCATTCATTGAAAAATTTTTTAGCTTCTTTTGCTGAAAATATTAAAAGTCTCCAAAGGTACAAAGAAAATTTGTTTTAAAAAGTCGAAGTGGGTTCCCCAACTTATATTTAAAGTTGAAATAAAAAAATCCGTACAAATTAAAAAAGGCTGATCAAAAAAATTTTAAACAGCCTTTGTAAATTGGCAAAAAAGGAATTTATTCGTATTCAATAACCAAAACACCAATTTTTTCATTCAGACCCATAACTGGAGAAATAATTTGAGTTACGGAATCACGATGGCGTATAGCAATTTCTTCGGTAAAAATAGCCGGGTCGGCAAAAACCAAACCTTCTTCTTTTTTATCGGTAGAAATAATTGCTTTTGCCGAGACAGGATCAATGAGTTTGATTTTCTTTACGCCGGGTTCCTTGATAAAATTCATAAAAAACTGATTTACCTGATCTCGGTTATCACGTATCAATTCACTTCTCACCGCCCATGAAAATACTTTGGCAGTTGTCAGCCTGTCCGATTGAAGAACGCTGTCCACTTTAGTTTGATATTGAACCAGTAAAGTTTCTCGCTGCTTGTTAAAACTCCGTTCCAACAACTTAATACGAATAAATGCAACAATAACAACTGCTATCAGCAAACACAGCAAAACGAAAACCCCTGTATGGCTGGAAATAAATGTCCGAAAAAAACCTTTTTTTCTTGATGGCTGCGACGGAACGGGATTTTGCACTTCAGAATGAGTCTCATTCAAATTTACTTCGTTCATATCACACTTGTTTTTAAATTATAGTTGCACAAAACTTTTTCAAAAAAATAAAAAAAACAGGTCAATTAGAACTTTTTTACTCGTACGCCCCCATTTTCAGCATATTGACTTCGCGCTGAGTAAGAAAGCGATATTTTCCTCTTGGGACATTCTTTTTTGTCAATCCGGCAAAATAAACACGGTCAAGATAAACGACTTTATAACCAAATTTTTCGAAAATTCGCCTTACTACCCTGTTTTGTCCGGAATGTAATTCTATTCCTATCTCTCGGCGGCTACCTGCTTTAACAAATTCGAGTGCATCTATTGTTACCCGTTCATCTCCTAAATCTACACCCTGTATAATAGCTTCGTAATCGACGGTTTCAAGATTTTTGTCGAGTACGGCATGATAAATTTTCTTTTTGTTGTATTTTGGGTGAGTTAGCTTGGCTGCCAAATCCCCATCGTTGGTGAGCAGCAAAACGCCTGTAGTATTTCTGTCGAGTCTTCCAACAGGATAAATTCTTTCGCTGCAGGCATTTTTTACCAAATCGAGCACTGTTTTCCGGTTATTGGGGTCATCAGAAGTTGTAAGGCAATCTTTTGGCTTATTGAGCAATAAGTACACTTTTCTTTCCGACTGCACGGGTTGGTCTTTGAACATGACCGTGTCGGTCATCATAATTTTTGCACCCAGCTGAGTAACAACTTCTCCGTTAACGGAAATAATGCCTGACTGAATAAATTCATCGGCTTCACGTCGGGAACATACACCGGCATTGGCCAAAAATTTGTTTAACCGAATAGGTTTTGAATAATCAATATTATTTTTTTGATATTCGAGTTGCTTTTTCCGACTGTATTTATCATTGGGATTGAACTCATTTTCCGGTTTATTTTTTCGCTTGCGAAAAGTTACGTTGGGTTGTCGGTCATCGAAACGCGTTTCAACAAACTTGCCTTGTTTTACCAGTTTTAATTTGCGATTTTCACCTTCCGAATTTTCATCCGAAGTAAAAGGTCGTCTGTATGGTTTTTTGTTTTCGTTCTTATAATAAGGTTTTCCTCCCGTAGAACGATTTTCATAATTGGGATGGGAAGTATTCTGAGAAGAATAAACCTTTTGGTTTCTTCCCGGCTTGCTGAAAGACGAATTATTACCGCCTTTTTCAAAATGTCTGCCATCACGGCTGTCATAAGAGTTCCCTCCCTTTTTTGGACTCCCATGCCATTTTTCGTTGTTCGTATTCATTTCTAAATCTTGTTCATTATTAGGCTGCAAAGTTCGGAAAAATTCCTTAAATACCAACAGTTTTTTAGCCAAATTTAGGCATTATCCACAACAATTGTTTTAACTATTTTCCATCATAACGACAACAACCCGAAAAGTGTATTTCGCATCGGAAAAAATTTACAAAAAAACAATCTTGTTATTGCATATCAAACAGTTATAAAAAATAGCTTTTAATTGAATGTTGGTAAATTGGAATATTGCTTCGAATACCTCAATTGTTGCTCCACGTAATTTTCGTCGTAAGAGATTTGCACATCGCTAATTTCTCCATCGGCATTTTTCACTGCCTTGTAAACAGGATTAACAAAGCCGCGATAAGGTGCGAGATTTAATTTTTCGTAACGTTCCAAAATTTCCATGTGAATAACAGGATCAACTTTTACTCCGTAATTTTCTACCAGCACTTTAGCTCCCTGATAATCTCCTGTGGACTTGATGCGTTGAATTTCGGCCAGAAGTTTTCCAAAGAGAATTCTCAGTTTTTCATAATCATTGATCACAACGTAAGTTTTGCCATCTCTTTTTTTGAGTTCAATTACCTTGTCGGGCAGCCCTTTTTCGTACACCCAACGAGCAATGAGTTGACGATTGCGCATGTGAGCCTCTTCAATATTTTTCCCTGTTTGAACCCGAGTCAGCTGAGTGAGAAGTCCATTCATAATATACTGATAATATTCGGCTTTATAGGCTTCATTGTCTGGCAAAAGACCAAGTTCAATCATTTTGGGATCGGCTACATAATACAATCCGAATAAATCGGCACGCGCCTCTTCAATGGTCGACCCGTAAGCTTTCAACCGATTTGGGTCAACACCCGGAAGCAATTTCCCAGAACCATGCCCCAGACATTCGTGTAAATCGGTATGCAAATTATTGGTCAGCGAACCATACTTTTTTGCTCTTTCGCGTTCCACGTCGCTCCACATAAACTCTTCATTGAATCCGTTTCCCAAAGAAGCCCGATCGTAAGCTTCCGTAATATTTTCAATAGTAACCGACTTGGAACCATAGTCGTGCCTAATCCAATCGGAATTGGGAAGATTAATACCAATTGGGGTGGATGGATAGCAATCGCCGGCCAAAATGGCTGCAGTTACCACTTTGGCAGTAATTCCCTTTACATTTTCTTTTTTGAAACGATTATCGATGGGAGAATGATTTTCAAACCACTGTGCATTTTTGCTAATGGTTTCCGTACGTTTGGTGGAAGCCAAATTTTTAAAATTCACAATAGATTCCCAACTTCCTTTCAATCCAAGCGGATCGGCATAGGTTTCCGTAAATCCGTTTACAAAATCTACCAGCGATGCAGTATCCTGCACCCATTTTATGCAATATTCATCATACGTTTTCAAATTACCCGATTCGTAAAATTTTATTAAAGACTGAATGACGTCTCTTTGCCTGTCGTTTTCGGCAACTGAAACAGCCTTGTTGAGCCAGAAAACAATTTGCTCAATAGCTTTTCCGTACATTCCTCCCAGTTTGTAAGTTTTTTCTACTAAAACACCATTTTCTTTCACCAGTTTGCTGTTTAATCCGTACGAGACAGGAGTTGAATCATTAGGATTTTTCATTCGGTCGTAAAATTCTTCAGCTTCAGCCTGCGTTACGCCTTCGTAAAAATTAACCGCCGAAGTGAGCAATAAATCTACTCCATCAGCCTGATTGGTTCGTTTAGGAAAAACTGTCGGATCAAAAATAACGGGCGTCAGTTTAAGAATCAAATCATCAGGTGTTTCTCCTTTTTCGAGAGGTAAATCCTCAGCATTAATACCTTTCACTGCATCGGCAAAAAAAGCTGCAGAAAATTTTGGAACAAATTTATCTTCGGAATAATGATGATGAATGCCATTGCCCATCCATACTTGTTTTAAATAAGTAATGAAATTTTTGAATTCTTCCGACTGGCGATCTCCGCGATAATTTTCATAAACAGCTTCTAATGTTCGACGAACACATAAATTGTATTTGTTGTTCTGGTCGTACAAAATGTCGCGTCCCGAAAGAGCAGCTTCAGAAAGATAATAAATAAGTTCCTTCTGCTGCAAGGAAAGTGATTCAAAATCGGGAACACGATAACGCAAAATTTCGATATCGGCAAATCGATCAACCGTGTAAGGAAATTTGTCCATCTCCGGCGTCGTCTGTTTTTCGGAATGGCATCCTAAAAAAACTCCTGTCATAAGCACAAATAATAATTTTTTCATTTTCAACTATTCAAATTGAGATAAAAAACGGTTTCTTCTTCAACGTAATTGACATTAAAAGTTTACTAAAAAAGATGAAAAACTTACGAAACATGCGTAACAAACAAGGGCGTATCTGAATGCAAGACCATTTTATAAGCCAAACCCGGATTGAACAATCGGCGGAAAAGATTTCGACGGGGAGAATTGAAAGCCAAAACATCAATTGAGTTTTTAGCCAAATAATCGTCAATCTGTTTCATCGTTTCGGAAGAATTAATCAACTCATAATGCGTAGAAATATTCGGATAATGTTTAGAAAAATATTCTTTTATGCCGGCCAGCATTACCTCGTCCCATATTTCTTTTTTTTGTGAAACGTGAATAAAGAACATTTCCAGTGTGTTCCAGCTGAAAAGTGAAATAGTATTGTCAATGGCTATCAGGTCTTTTGGTTCGAAATTGGTAAGGAAAGCCATTCGCTTGATTTCAGATGGTTTACTTAGCTGCATATCCACAGGCAAAGCCAACACAGGCGATACGCACGATTCTATCACTTCCGCCGTAACGCTGCCAATCAGTTCGGTACTGATTTTTTTTCCTCGCGTCCCCATGATAACCAAAGCGGGCTGATTTTTCTTGCAATAATCCAAAATCTGATCTTCGGGTACTCCTTCCTTCAATTCAAAATGAAAAGGTACATTGGGTAGTTCTCCTTTTTCTATTCGTTGATTGAGTGAATCTGTCAATGCAGCAACTTCACGGTTGGCTGATTCCACAATTTGACGCAACAACTCTCCATCGCTCAATGTATAGGTGTTTACTTCATCATTGATGGAAGAAATTGTAAACGGCGGACTGTAATAAACGTTCAACAATTCGACTTTAGCGTTCAACAATTCGGCAAAATAAAAGCCAAAATCAATAGCCTTTGGTATTTGGTCAGAAAAATCGACAGGTACAAGTATCTGCTTGCCAGAAATTTGTTTGTGTTCTTCCTTTTCTTCCCAAGCATTTTCCATGTCTTCCACAATTTTCAAAGCACGAGGCAAATCGCTTTCCTTAATGCGAATACGAACGCCTACAGACATTTCGGGATGTTCCAGATTCACACTTTGAATAATGGTTTCAATCCCGTTTTCTTCAAGAGTAGCTTTAATTTTTTGTGCTCTTTTGTAAGTGCGAATAGCTAAGGTTACCAGTTTATCTTCCATGATACTGAAATATTTATAAAATTTTGAGAATGAAAAATCTTTTTCAAAAAAAACTTGGATGAGTGGGTAAAATTAATCAATTTAGTGGTTTTTACCACTTGTTTTCCCGAAATTTTTACCTAAAAACAGAAATTAACCTTATATTTGTACTCAAATTAGCAGAAAACCAAAACATCATCCTAATATAAAACGTTTATTTCGAAAAAGTTGTTTTGTATGGTTTCAAAAAAATTTAATTAATTTCTGAACACGGTCAATTTATAAAAAAAATTCTCTTGATGCTTAGATTAAAATTTTGAACTTCTTATAATCAAAATCTCTATATGCCTGATCATTTGTTATCGATTATCCTTCAAATTACTTTTCAGCCTTTGACATTTTCGGCTGCCATTGCCTTGCTGTTAAGTATTGTTCTGCTTGTTTTTTCGGGAATTAATTCGGGGTCGGAAGTAGCATATTTCTCTCTTACTCCGCAAATGAAAGACGAAATCAAGGAAAGCAACAAAAAAAATGCTAAAACCCTCCTGCATCTGATTAATAATCCACAGCGATTGTTGGCAACGATCCTGGTTAGTGATAATTTCGTAAATGTAGCCGTTATTATGCTGCTCACTTATTTTACGGGCTCTGTTTTGGATTTCCAGTCATCTCCTTTGCTCGGCTTTATTTTCGATACGGTTATTATCACCTTTGTTTTGTTACTCTTCGGAGAAATAATGCCCAAAGTTTATGCATCACAATATCCCGAAAAAACCGCATTGCTTGTTACACCATTTATTTTGGCCATGCAAAAAATTTTTCAGCCGGTTGCCATATTACTCGTCAATTCCACTTCTTTAATTACCCGGCAGATTGAGAAATTCAAAAAATCCGACATATCTATCGACGAACTCTCACATGCTCTGGAACTTACAACTGATGAACAAGACGAAGACAAAGAAATGCTGGAAGGCATCATCAAATTTGGAAATATCACAGTGTCCGAAATTATGACTTCACGCGTAGATATGCTGGCTGTGGATATTAAAACTAATTATAAAGATTTGCTAAATATCATTATTCAATCGGGATATTCGCGCATTCCTGTTTATTCAGGTAACAGCGACAATATAAAAGGCATTCTCTACAGCAAGGATTTGTTGCCCCATCTCGACAAACCGGCCAATTTCAGATGGCAAAGTTTAATCCGACAAGCTTATTACGTGCCCGAAACAAAAAAAATTGACGACTTGCTCAGCGAATTTCAGAAAAACAGAGTTCACTTGGCTTTGGTTGTCGACGAGTATGGCGGAATTTCCGGATTAGTCACGCTGGAAGACATTTTGGAAGAAATTGTGGGAGACATAAGCGATGAATACGACGAAGAAGAAAAACTCTACACAAAAGTGGACAATCATACCTATATTTTTGAAGCAAAAATTTTGCTGAACGACTTCTTTAAAGTTACAGGCATCGACGAAGATGAATTTTCAAAAGTTACCGAAGAAGTGGAAACATTGGCAGGTTTGATTCTTGAACTGAAAGGTGAAATGCCCGCAAAAAACGAAATGATCGAATATGGACGATATATTTTTGAAATCTTGTCGGTGGACAACCGCAGAATCCGAAAAATTAAACTTCATATAAAAGATAATTTTGATCCCAACCAGGAAGAATAATCCCTAAACCAAAAAATAAAGTTCTTGGCCAGAATGTCAAGTATTATTTTTTTTGATTGGAATACAACGTGTATCCACATGAATACAAAGAAATTCAAATATTTACAAAACGGAATTTTTAAAACGATACTCCTCATCGTCTTTTCAGGTTTTTTGTTTTCCTGTGGCAAAAATTATGTTCCCCACCCTTATGGTTATTTCAGAGTAGATTTACCTCCGCATCATTACCATTATCTCGATACGCTTCAATTTCCTTTCCGCTTTGAAATTTCAAACTCCGCTGAAGTAGAAAAAAGAGAAGTTGAAGGAGAAAAATATTGGATGGATATAAAATATCCATTTCTGAATGCTGCCATTTACTGCAGTTACAAACCCATTCATGGAAATTTAAAGGAATTGTTGGAGGACACGCGACAAATGGCTTATAAACACAGCATCCGTGCTGATGCCATCAATGAAAAACTTTTTCAGCATCCCGAAAAAAAAGTTTACGGAATTCTTTACGATTTGAAAGGAAATACCGCCTCTTCAGTTCAGTTTTTTGTAACGGACAGCGTTCGTCATTTTTTCAGAGGATCGCTTTATTTCGACAATGTACCCAATAAAGATTCCATAGCTCCAATTTCAGATTACATTCGTGAAGACATTATCAGGTTGATGGAAAGTTTTGAATGGAAGCAATGATTCACCGGACAATAAAAATATCAGACACAAAAATTCTAATTTGGGAACTCACCGAAACATGGGAAGAGCTGTTGAAACAATTCGACAAAAATGAAATCGATAGTGTTGAATTCAGTACTTTTCATACCGATAAACGAAAAAAAGAATATCTCTCTGTTCGGTTAGCATTGAAAACTTTGCTGAACAGAAAAATAAAAATCTGTTACAACGACGACGGAAAACCTTTTCTCTCTGATTATTTTGCAGAAATAGGCATTTCCCACAGTGGCCAATGGATAGCTGTCATAACTCATCCAACACAAAAAGTTGGAATAGATGTTGAACGTTTCCAATCAAAAATATTGGCAATTTCCGAACGCTTTTTGAGCCAAGAGGAATTGGAAAAAATACTTGAAGACAAAGAAGAAAAACTAAAAAAACTGACCTTGTTGTGGTCAGCAAAAGAAGCGCTTTTTAAAGTTATTGGAAAGGAAGCAGTGGATTTTTCACGTCAATTGCTGATTTTTCCATTCGAAATGGGAAAATCAGGAAAAATGAAAGCTTTGCACATTCCCCGTAAAAAGTTGTATGAACTCAATTACGAATTGACAGAAGAATATGCCCTGGTTTATCTTATCGATAATATGGAGCAAAATATATTGTGAAAAATTGTCCCGAAAGGGTAAAAGACAGTACTCACTAAAAACGGAAAATCATGAAAAGTCTTTACAAACAAATATTGATTAATCGGGAAAGCAAAAAAAAGATGCTGGCCGTTTTGCTTGACCCGGATCGTTGTCAGGGGAAGTTGATGTCGTCAACCATTGCTGCATTAAAACTTTCGGTGCCCGATTTTGTATTTGTTGGCGGCAGTTACGTCAATTCTCCGATAGATTCGTTTATCGAGCTGCTCAAAGAAGAAGTACAAATTCCTGTTGTACTTTTTCCGGGCAATGCTTCCCAATTTTCCCCTAAAGCCGATGCATTGCTTTTCCTTTCGCTGATTTCGGGAAGGAATCCTGAATTTTTAATCGGACAGCATGTAACATCAGCTCTTGCCATCAAACAATCGGGAATTGAGGTGATATCTACCGGCTACATTCTTATTGACGGCGGGAAAGTCAGTGCCGTAGAATATATGAGTCATACCCGCTCCATTCCACGCGAAAAGAAAGAAATTGTTCTGGCAACTGCAATAGCCGGAGAATTGTCAGGGCAGCACATAATTTATCTGGAAGCCGGAAGTGGAGCGCTTCAACCAGTTCCAAAAGAACTGGTTAACTATGTAACTTCCCGCCTTTCCATTCCTGTCATAGTTGGTGGAGGTATTAAAACCACACAAAATCTGGAAGATTGTTTTGATGCCGGCGCCGACATAGCTGTAGTGGGTAATGCATTTGAAGAAAATCCGAATTTAATTACTGAGTTTGTCAATTTTACAGAAGAATACAATCGAAAACCAAATTTCTCATTTATTTGAAACGCAATATTTTCCATTTCAAAAATCTAAACTTTCCCTTATTTTCCTCTAAAATTCTTACGGAATTTTTCCGACCAGTTTTTCTAAGCTAAAATTAGGAATTCTATCATTCTATCTGTTATTTTTCACACATTAAAACTTTTTTCTCAAAAAACATTATGATATGCTGATTTGTTTGTATAATTATACAATTCATTCGGGAAATGCAAATGATTATTTAAAAGTTTAATTATTATTGGATAAAAAGTATTATTTTGTTCTTTTTTATTACTTTTGCAAAACAAAATATTCGAATATGAGTAAAAATACAGAAAATATGATTTTTGACGAGGCAATGATTCGAAAATTCTACGAGTCTTTTCCTGCAAAAATTGGAAAGATTAAGAATCAACTTGGCAGACCACTGACTTTGACAGAAAAAATACTCTATACTCACCTGTCACCCGACGAAACATTAAAAAATTATGTTCGGGGCACCGATTATGTCAATTTCTCACCTGACCGGGTGGCCATGCAGGATGCTACCGCTCAAATGGCGCTTTTACAACTCATGAATTCGGGGCGCTCAAAAACGGCAGTTCCTGCCACCATTCATTGCGATCATTTGATTCAGGCACACATATCAGCAGAAAAAGATTTAGATACCGCAATAAAAACCAACAGTGAAGTTTATGACTTTTTACGAGCTGTTTCCAACAATTTCGGTATCGGTTTTTGGGAACCTGGTTCCGGAATTATTCATCAAGTGATTTTGGAAAATTATGCATTTCCGGGCGGATTAATGATTGGTACCGATTCTCATACACCGAATGCAGGTGGATTAACCATGCTGGCTATCGGCGTTGGTGGAGCCGATGCTGTGGATGTTATGTCGGGATTGCCATGGGAATTGAAAATGCCGAAAATAATAGGAGTAAAATTAACAGGGAAACTTTCCGGTTGGGCTTCTCCGAAAGATGTTATTCTTAAACTTGCCGGCATTTTAACAGTTAAAGGTGCAACAAATGCCGTCATTGAGTACTTTGGAGAAGGAGCTGCTGCCCTTTCGGCTACGGGAAAAGCAACCATCTGCAATATGGGTGCAGAAGTTGGTGCCACCAGTTCTATTTTTCCTTTCGATAGTAAATCGGCCTCCTATCTCGAAGCTACCGGACGAAATTCCATTGCTGAAACAGCAGCAAAACTCGCAGAACATTTACAGGCTGATCCTGAAGTTTTGCAACATCCGGAAAAATATTACGACCGTCTGATTGAAATTGATTTAAGCACATTAGAACCTCATATCAACGGTCCGTTTACTCCGGATGCAGCATTTCCCATTTCGGAATTTGGAAAAATGGTAAAAGAAAAAAATTATCCTCAAAAGTTGGAAGTTGGGCTTATTGGTTCATGCACCAATTCCTCTTATGAAGATCTTTCACGATCCGTTTCGGTATTGCGTCAGGCACGTGAAAAAAACCTGAAAGTTCGTTCGCAGATGATTATCAATCCCGGATCCGAAAAAATAAGAAGTACAGCCGAACGCGATGGTATGTTGGATGAATTTAAAAGTGTGGGCGCCACAATTATGGCAAATGCTTGCGGACCTTGTATTGGACAATGGAAACGTGATATGGATGTGGCAGATCGCCCAAATTCCATTCTCACTTCTTTCAACAGAAATTTTGCAAAACGTAATGATGGCAATCCCAATACCCATACTTTCATTTCTTCTCCCGAAATAGTTGCTGCTCTTTCTATTGCCGGCGATTTATGTTTTAATCCGTTGACTGACGAGTTGGAAAATGAAAAAGGAGAAAAAGTAAAACTGACTGAACCACAAGGCTTTGAACTTCCACCGTTGGGTTACCAAATAAAGGAATCGGGTTATATAGAGCCTTCGGCAGAAAAAATGGAAATCAATATCAATCCCAAATCAGAAAGATTACAGTTATTGGAACCTTTTCCGGCATGGGATGGCAAGGATATGAAGGAACTTCCGCTGCTGATAAAAGTTAAGGGAAAATGTACTACCGATCATATATCAATGGCCGGTACATGGCTTCGTTTTCGTGGACATTTAGACAATATTTCCAACAATCTGCTCATGGGCGCCGTAAATGCTTTTAATGACAAAACCAATGCAGTGCTCGATCCGGAAACTAAGGAATATAAAGCTGTTTCGACTCTTGCTCGCAAATACAAATCAAAGGGCACCGGCTCAGTGGTAATAGCTGAAGAAAATTACGGCGAAGGTTCTTCTCGTGAACATGCAGCTATGGAACCCCGATATCTGAATGTTAAAGCCATTATCGCCAAATCTTTTGCCCGAATACATGAAACAAACCTGAAAAAGCAGGGTATGCTGGCATTAACTTTTATCGACAAATCAGATTATGATAAAATTCGCGAAGATGACCGTATCAGCATACTTGGCCTTACCGATTTTAAACCGGGAAAAAATTTGATGGTTCAACTTCATCACTCCGATGGAAGTGTTGAACAGTTTGAAGTGGCACACAGTTACAATGAAACTCAAATAGAATGGTTTAAAGCCGGAAGCGCACTGAATGCCATGAGAAAATAAATCTTTTTTGTACAAAATTTGGGCAAAAATCATTTTCCAATCACAAAAAAATAAAGGAACTTATCAATAAAAAATAGAGAGGTATAAAAAATGAAAGAAGAACTTTTAATTTACAAATTATCAGAAACTATCAAAAAAACTAGTGCAATAGATAAGGAACTATTTACTAAATACAACGTAAAACGTGGTCTGAGAAACGAAGATCATACGGGAGTACTGGTTGGACTTACTCGCATTTGAGATGTAGTAGGATACGAACGTACCGAAGATGGCCAGTTAAAAGCAATTCCGGGCAAGCTTTACTACCGCGGGATTGATGTGGAAGAATTGGTACATGGCATTCAGTCTGAAAATCGGCTCGGTTTTGAAGAAACGGCTTTCTTGTTGCTATAGGGATATTTGCCAACCAAAGACGAATTGGAAACTTTCAAAAAAATACTCAATGATGCGATGCCACTTCAGCATCAGGCTACCATGAACATTATGGCACTGAAAGGACACGACATTATGAATATTTTGGCTCGCTGCGTATTGGAACAATACATTTACGATGATGATCCCGACAACATTTCACGCGACAATCTTATTCGGCAATCCATCAATCTGATTTCCAAATTTCCAACCATTATTTCGTATGCTTATAATGTACTCCGCCATCACGAAAAAGGGCGTTCGCTTCATATAAGACATCCAGATGAAAACTTTTCTTTTGCTGAAAATTTTTTGTTTATGATAAAAGGAAAAGGACAGTACACACCATTGGAAGTGAAAATTATTGATTTAGCCTTGATTCTTCATGCCGAACACGGAGGAGGAAACAATTCTACATTCAGTGTGCGTGTTACCAGCTCTACCGAAACCGACACTTATTCTTCCATTGCTGCCGGCATATGTTCGTTGAAAGGTCCGCTTCATGGTGGTGCCAACCTGAAAGTAATGGGAATGATAAAAGAAATGAGAGAAAATATACAGGATTGGACTGACACAAACGAGATAGACCGGTATTTAAAAAAATTATTAAACAAGGAAGCCTTTGATAAAACCGGGCTGATTTACGGAATTGGGCATGCCGTATATACCATCAGCGATCCACGTGCCATATTGCTAAAAGATATGGCTCGGGAACTTGCAAAAGAAAAGGGACTTGAAAAAGAATTTGCATTTCAGGAACTGATTGAACAACGTGCCGTAGAAATTTTTATGCAACATAAAAATGGAAACAACAACAAGCAGGTTTGTGTAAATGTCGATTTCTATTCGGGATTTGTTTACGAAGCTATCGGAATACCGAAAGAAGTATACACACCCATTTTTGCAATGGCACGCATTGTTGGCTGGTGTGCGCATCGCATCGAAGAACTCAATTTTACAAGTAAAAGAATTATTCGTCCCGCATACAAAAATGTCAACGAAATTCAACAGTTTATCCCTCTCGAAAAACGTTAAATGCAACAGTTGAAAAGATTTTTGTTTTGAAAAAATCCTTTCTGCTGTTTAAAAGGTAAAATATGAAAAAAATAAAAGTTGAACAACCGGTTGTGGAGCTGGACGGAGATGAAATGACGCGTATCATCTGGCGAATTATCAAAGAACAACTTATTCTTCCTTACTTGGATATTGATATAAAATATTATGATTTAAGTATACAAAATCGCGATCGCACCAACGATGAAGTTACTATTGAAGCCGCCAATGCCATAAAAAAATACAATGTTGGGATAAAGTGTGCCACTATAACTCCCGACGAAGCACGAGTAAAAGAATTTGGATTGAAAAAAATGTGGAAATCACCCAACGGCACCATAAGAAATATTATAGGCGGAACCGTTTTTCGTGAACCAATTCTTTGTTCCAACATTCCTCGACTGGTGCCGAGTTGGACAAAACCCATAGTGATTGGTCGTCATGCTTTTGGCGATCAGTATAAGGCAACCGATGTATCCATAAAAGGGAAAGGAACATTAAAAATGACTTTTACTGCCGAAAATGGAGAAACACTGGAATGGGAAGTCTTTAATTTTCAAGGCGATGGCGTAGCCATGACCATGTACAACACCGATGAATCAATTTACGGATTTGCCCGTTCTTCTTTTCAGGCAGCACTCGATAAAAAATGGCCATTATATTTATCCACAAAAAACACTATTCTTAAAACTTATGATGGACGATTTAAGGATATTTTTCAGGAAGTGTACGAAACAGAATTCAAAGAAGCTTTTCAAAATGCTGGCATCACTTACGAACATCGTCTGATCGACGATATGGTTGCTTCTGTTCTCAAATGGAATGGAGGATTCGTATGGGCTTGCAAAAACTACGACGGGGATGTTCAATCCGATTCCATTGCTCAAGGTTTTGGCTCACTCGGACTGATGTCGTCGGTGCTGATAACTCCTGACGGAAAAACCATTGAAGCAGAAGCTGCACATGGAACGGTTACACGTCATTATAGACTTCACCAACAAGGAAAAGAAACTTCAACCAATCCTATCGCTTCCATTTTTGCTTGGACACGAGGACTTGCCCATCGGGGAAAATTGGATGGTAATGACGCACTTATCGATTTTTCAAAAAAGCTGGAAGAAGTTTGCATAGAAACTGTTGAATCAGGGAAAATGACAAAAGATCTTGCCATTCTTGTTCATGGAGAAAAAGTTAGCCGGAATGATTACTTGAGTACCGAAGAATTTCTATCAGCATTAAAACAAAATCTGGAAACAAAACTATCTGAATGAGTTAATCTCCGTTTCCTAATTTTTGACTTAAAAAAAGCTGCCTGAAAAAATCAAGCAGCTTTTTTTAGATTTAGAACAAAATTACCAATTATTATTCAGTTGGTTTTTCTGAAGTTTCAACTTCTTCAGAAGCAGATGTTTCTTCTGTATCAGTAACCTTTTCTTCAGCCTTTTCTGATTTTTCTTTCTTATTCGACTTCAGAGGTTTTTCTGATTTTTCTTCTTTTTCGATAGGTTTTTCAGAAGATTCTTCCCCTTTTGTTTCTTCTGCAATTATTACTTCTGCAGGTTCTTCCTTTTCAGCGGGCTCAGCTGTAGCTTTCTTGGATTTAGTTTCCTTTTTGGCCAACTTCTTGGCAGCTTCACTTTCCATCTGATCTTTCAAATCTACCAATGATTGGATGTCTCCAAAAGTGGTTTTTTCGATAGCCTGAGTTTGTACGGTTGAAGATTCCTCTTTTTTTGACCGCTTGGTAACCGATTTTTTAGGAGAAGAAGTAACCTCGCCTTCTGCACTTTCAGCTTTGGCAGCACGTTTCAAATCTTCATGAATCCGTGTGTGTGAAAGTACAATTTTCTTGGCATCTTTATTGAATTCAATAACTTTGAAAGGAAGTTTTTCATCTACTTGCGCCTGAGTTCCATCTTCCTTTACCAACTGTTTGGCAGAAGCAAAGCCTTCTACACCGTATGGCAAAGCAATAACGGCACCTTTATCAAGCAATTCAACTACTACGCCATCGTGAATACTATCTACAGAAAATACGCTTTCGAGTGCATCCCATGGATTTTCTTCCAACTGTTTGTGTCCCAAACTCAAACGACGATTGTCCTTGTCAATATCAAGCACCACTACTTCAATTTCGCTTCCTATTTGTGTAAATTCTGAAGGATGTTTGACTTTCTTTGTCCACGACAAGTCGGAGATATGAATCAAACCATCTACGCCTTCTTCAATTTCAACAAATACGCCGAAATTGGTAAAATTACGAACTTTGGCTACATGTGTACTTCCCACCGGATAGCGTTCTTCAATATTTTCCCAAGGATCGGATTTCAGTTGCTTGATACCCAACGACATCTTGCGTTCATCACGGTCAAGCGTAAGAATAATAGCTTCCACTTCGTCGCCAACTTTCAAAAAGTCTTGTGCCGAACGTAGATGTTGCGACCAACTCATTTCTGACACGTGTATCAATCCTTCCACACCAGGAGCAATTTCTACAAATGCGCCATAATCGGTTATCACAACCACTTTGCCTTTTACCTTGTCGCCAACTTTTAAATTTGGATCCAATGCATCCCATGGATGTGGTGTCAGTTGTTTCAAGCCCAAAGCAATACGTTTTTTCTCTTCATCAAAGTCCAGAATAACGACGTTGATTTTCTCATCCAGCGAAACAACTTCGCTTGGGTGATTGATACGTCCCCACGACAAATCGGTAATGTGAATCAAGCCATCCACGCCTCCCAAGTCGATAAATACGCCATAGGAAGTAATGTTCTTGACAACACCTTCGAGAATCTGTCCTTTCTGCAATTTGCCGATAATTTCTTTTTTCTGTTGCTCCAATTCTTCTTCTATCAGAGCTTTGTGCGATACGACTACATTTCGGAATTCCTGATTAATTTTAACTACTTTGAATTCCATAGTTTTGTTGACGAAAGCATCGTAATCGCGAATAGGTTTAACATCGATTTGTGAACCGGGCAAAAATGCTTCGATACCAAACACATCGACAATCATACCACCTTTAGTACGGCATTTAATGAAACCTTTAACCACTTCTTGCGATTCGAGAGCTGCATTTACACGATCCCATGCGCGGCTAATGCGTGCCTGCTTGTGTGAAAGTAGTAACTGTCCTTTCTTGTCTTCCTGGCTTTCAATATAAACTTCAACCTTATCGCCGACTTTCAAATCGGGATTGTATCGAAATTCACTCATGGGAACAACACCATCGGATTTATAACCGATATTTACAACTACTTCACGTTTGTTGATAGAAATGACTGTTCCTTCCACCACTTCTTTGTCCTTAACGGCATTCAGGGTTTTGTCATAAACATTTTCCAATTCCTTCTTTGCTTCGTCAGTCAAAGTATTTCCCTTTTCATAAGCTTCCCAATCAAATTCTTCGGGAATTGTTTCTTCCTGAACAGCAACAACGGCTTCTTTCAAAGGTTCTTCAGGTACAGAAACTTCGGGTGTCTCGGCAACATTTGTTTCTGCTACAGGCGATGCTTCAACACTTTCTTCTGCCGGAGATTGAACTTCTTCTACTTCCTGAGTTTGTTCCTTCTTTGTTTCAACAGCTTCCGAAGAGACATTTTCTGACATGGCAGATTCGTTCATTTCTAAATTGTTTTGGTTTTCTTCCATTCTAAAAATTTGTTTTTTTACTAATAAATAGTAGATTAGACTTTATGTTGACTTAAAAAAATACGGCCACAAAGATACAAAAAGTTTATGATTTGATTTATAATTTTTTACAGAAAACTTATTTGTTACAAGGACATTTTTTGTAGTTCTGTTTTAATGCTTTTTGAATAGCTGCTTCAGCGAGTGGTTCCATTACCTCATAGCCTTTTTGGTTGGGATGAACGCCATCTTCGGAATATTCGGATTTTAAACCGTTTCTTTCATCAGCCATAGCTGGGAAATAATCCAGATAAACAAATTCGTTTTTCTGACAATAATTTTTCAACCATGCATTCAGAGTTACAATTTTTTCGGCCGGCTGTAAACCCCGTCGCCATGGATAATCAAAAGCCGGAAGTACAGAAGAAAGAACTACTTTAATGTTGTGCGCCCGAGCCAGTTCCGCCATCGAAGCAAGGTTGTCTTCAATCATTTCGAGCGTTGAAGGACCTGTGTTTCCCGCAATATCGTTGGTGCCGGCTAAAATAACCACTACTGCCGGTTGGAGTTTGATTACATCCTGACGAAAACGCAGGAGCATCTGGGGTGTGGTCTGACCACTGATACCACGATTGATATAGGAACGATTTTTAAAAAAATCGGGACGAATATTAATCCAACCTTCGGTAATGGAATTGCCCAAAAAAACTACTCTTTTCTCATCTTTGGAAGGTACTCCCAATTTTTCGTTTTCTGCACGGAAACGAGCCAAATTTGGCCAGTCTTGAGCATTCAATTGCTGCATACAAAAATACAACATACTTATAATTAAAATATTAACAAAAGACTTTGATTTCATAACGATAAAAATTTAAGAAAATTGATTGTAAAAATATTTGGTTATCAGATTTTACGAACAACAACTTTTGTAATTTTATAATTTACAAAAGTAGTCAAAAAGGGAACTTAATTTTTCTAAAAAACAAAAAAATAATAATTTGATTAGCCGATTTCTCATATAAAGCCGAAAAACACCTGTTCTATCCAAAAAAAATTACTTCTTCAAAAAAGTAATGAATTTTACCAACAAAATTTTCTACATTTGCAATGTTCACAGTCTTCAACATTATTTCGACTAAACAAGATGAAAGCACATACAAAAAATTTTTATTCCCCAAATTTTGAGAAAATAATTTGCTTATTCCTTCTACTGATTGGATTTTTCTCAAAAACTTTTTCCCAGGACTTCGCCAAAGGAGCTGATGTAAGCTGGGTAACGCAAATGGAAGCTGCGGGTAAAAAATTCTACACTTCCGAAGGTGTAGAAACGGAATGCATGGCTTTACTGAAAAGTTTGGGAATGAATACCGTTCGGCTGCGTGTATGGGTCAATCCGAGCGATGGATGGTGCAATGCTCAGGATGTGCTCGTAAAGGCATTGCGAGCCCGAAATTTGGGGATGCGCATCATGATAGATTTTCATTATAGCGATACTTGGGCTGACCCTGGGAAACAAACCAAACCTGCAGCATGGTCCAACCTTTCTTTTGCCAACCTGAAAACAGCTCTTTTCCAACACACTAACGAAGTACTTACCTTATTGAAAAATAATAATATTACTCCCGAATGGGTGCAAGTTGGCAACGAAACCTCCGATGGAATGCTTTGGGAAGATGGTAGAATTTCCAAAAATCCACAAAACTACGCCGAGTTGAACAATGCGGGATATGATGCCGTAAAATCTGTTTTCCCCAATGCCAAAGTAATCGTTCATTTACCCAATGGCTACAGCAACAGTTTGTACCGTTGGTTTTTCGATACGTTAAAGAATTATGACGGGAAATGGGATGTCATTGGCATGTCGGTTTATCCTTATTGGTACACGACTAAAAACGACTGGCAAAATTGTAATAGAGATTGTTTCAACAACATGAACGACATGGTGAATCGATATGGTAAAGAAGTTATGATAGTGGAATGCGGCATGCAATGGGATGTTCCCGAAACATGCAAAGATTTTCTTTCCGATTTGATAAACAAAACAAAAAATGTTTCGCAAGAAAAGGGATTGGGTGTACTATACTGGGAGCCGGAATGCTATCCCGGCTGGAACGGATATACATTGGGCGCTTTTGACAATACAGGCAAACCAACTATAGCACTCGATGCTTTTAAGGAAGTCAGTCAATCTAACAAACCGCTACTCCAAAATTCCGGCTGGCGATATGATGATATGCAAAAAGCCATTCTTTTCGATAAAACTTTTAGTAAAGTTACCGTTTTCGACAGTGCCGGCACTGCCATTCAAAGCGTTTCGTCAACCAATTGTGTCTCTATGCAAAATATGCAAAAAGGAATTTACATTCTTCATGCTGCCTTGAAAAATGCAGAACCACTTCTTTTTAAATTTATTTACAATTAAAAATTGGTGTTTTTATACTTTAGCAAAACAAAATATTTTCATTTCTTTTTATCCTCTTTCCCAAACTGATATTCATCAAATCAACTTTAAGAACAAAAATCGGCTATTTTGAAATACATTGAAGTCATATTGCCTTTGCCATTGCCCAATACTTTTACTTATGCAGTTCCTGAAGCAGAAGAAAATTCAGTGCAACCGGGTGTGAGGGTAGTGGTGCCATTTGGTAAAAAAAAATTATACTCCGGAATTGTCTATTATTTACATATTCTCCGTCACGAAACAACTTATCAGATCAAAGAAATTGTTGGTATTCTGGATGAAAAGCCTATTTTACGCCGGCCTCAAATCAAATTTTGGGAATGGATAGCCAGTTATTATCAGTCACATTTGGGAGAAGTTTATCAATCGGCTCTGCCGGCGGGTCTTAAGTTGGAAAGCGAAACTCTTGTACAGGTTAAGCCTGATTTTGATACCAACGTCCATTTTTCGGAACGTGAAAAGAAAATACTGGATGTTCTTTTGAATCAAAAAAAGCCCATTTCTTTATCGGCTTTGGCAAAAACTTCCGGAATTTCAAATGTGTTGCCTCCACTAAAATCACTCTTCGAAAAAGGCACCATCGAAATCAATGAACAGTTGACTGAAAAATTTCATCCCAAAACCGAAACGTACATACGTCTCAATCCTGCAATTCAGGAAAACGAAAAATTTCATGAAATTTTCGACCAACTAAAATCGGCAAAAAAGCAGTTGAATTTACTGATGAGCTATATTGAACTTTCAAAGTGTTTGTATTCAAA
>JAAYUQ010000067.1 GCA_012517575.1 Bacteroidales bacterium
AGTAACGAGAAGAAAAGGTGTTAATAACCAGAATAACTCTGCGAGTTATTTCCGGTTATATAACACCTCATCATCAGAAATTATGATAGAAATTCAATTAAGAAATGACCAAAAGTGGTCCTAAAAATGGGTAGTACCTCAATTGGCAATCAATTAATTATACCTTGTCTTTTCTCAATAGTGATTAACTTTTCATGTACTTATAGGTGCTTTCATTAAACAAATTGTCGTATCTTTGTTATACAGTTAAGTTTTTAATAGGCAAAAATGAATACTGTAATCTATCACATTAGAATAAAGGTTAGCTTCATTTCTCCTTTAAAATTTCATTTTATTTTATTAATTGCTCATGAATTTGAATTAATAAACCAGCATCACACATACATTATATTCGATTTCAAAAGAACAGATTTTCATGGATATATTGTTCAATCCGCTTTCGATGCCAACTTATTTAATGGCGAAACCTACAGGTTCCATTTGCAACCTCAATTGTTCTTATTGCTATTATCTGGAGAAGGAGAAACTTTACAAAAATCGCAAATCGTTTGAAATGAATGATTTGGTACTCGAAAAATATATCGAAAGCTATATTCAGGCACAACCCGTTCCGGAAGTGCTTTTTACTTGGCACGGCGGCGAACCGCTGCTCCGAGATATTTCATTTTACCGTAAAGCGCTTGCTTTTCAAAAAAAATATGGCAGAGGAAGAAAAATCGACAACAGCCTGCAAACAAACGGAATTTTGCTGAACGATGAATGGTGCCGTTTTTTCAAGGACAACAATTTTCTGATCGGCATCTCAATTGATGGGCCCGAACATTGTCATGACTATTACCGAAAAAATAAGGGCGGAAAAGGAACATTCAAACAAGTAATGCGTGGCATCGAGCTGCTGCAGAAACATCAGGTGGAATTTAATACACTTTCCGTTATCCACAATTACAACATTGATTTTCCACTTGAAATCTATCATTTTTTTAAGGAAATTGGTAGCCAATATATGCAATTTACGCCTATTGTGGAGCAACTGTCAACAAATAGTGAAGACGGATTAATTTTATTGCCGCCTGAAGGGAATACCGATTCACAAATTGCTCCATGGAATGTGGATCCCATAAAATTCGGGGAATTTTATATTCAGATTTTTGATGAATGGGTCAAAAAAGACGTTGGCAGATATTTCGTTCAACTTTTCGATGCTACATTGGCCAATATGGTTGGAGAGCAACCCGGCACCTGTATTTTTGGTGAAACTTGTGGTCATGCAATGGTCATGGAATTTAACGGTGACGTTTATTCATGCGATCATTTTGTGTTTCCCGAATACAAACTGGGAAATATTAAAACACATACGGTGGTTGAAATGGCATTTTCAGAAAAACAGCTTCAATTTGGACAAAACAAGCGCGATTTGCTCCCATCGCAATGTAAAAAATGTGAATATTTAAAACTCTGCAGGGGCGAATGTCCAAAAAACAGAATTTTAAAAACGGCTGATGGTGAAAATGGATTGAATTATCTTTGTCGGGGATACACAAACTTTTTCCGTCACAGTTATCCTTATATGGAATTTATGGCTAATGAACTGTTTTTTCACCGTTCACCTGCTAATGTAATGAGTTGGAAAAGATAATTTTATGTGAATTCTTTGAATTAAAATTCCTCTACTATGAAACTGATTGATGAAAAATTGCTGAATGAACTTACCAGACAAGCAAAAGAAAATGTTCGACTGCGTGTCAATTACAATTTTCATGAACATTTGGAAGATAAAGTTCAACGTTTACTCAATGCCATGGAGCCGGGCACCAAACTTCCCATCCACAGGCATCGACATACGGCGGAAACATATTTTCTGGTACGAGGCAGTATTTTAGTGAAATACTATGATGATAAGGGAAATCTGACGGAAGAAACAGAACTGAACGTAAAAAAAGGAAAATTCGGCATTGATATACCTGCCGGTCAATTTCACACATTGGAAGTGCTTGAAAACGGCACCGTCATTTTTGAAGTTAAGGAAGGCCCATATCGGCCTATCGGCGAAGATGACATGTTAAAATCGGGAATTTGACTAATCGGACAGGAAAAAGGAAGAGGAAAATCAATTTTCTTCAGCTTTTTCAGGCACAAGTATGTTCGATAAGGATTTTGATGCCCAGTGCAACCAGAATAATTCCTCCCAAAGCTTCAACTTTTATATGAAAACGTTTCCCGAACCGAACGCCGATAAACATCCCCGCGATAACAAAAAGAAAACTGATGAATCCAATGATGAAAATGGCCTTCCAAATAACTTCAGGATAAGGAACAAAAATTATCCCTGTTGCTAATGCGTCAATACTGGTTGCTATTGCCAGAGTGAGAATTTTCAGCCAATGAAAGGGATTGGATTCGCCGTTGTTGGTGGATTGATGATTTTTCAAACCCTCATAAAGCATCTTACCGCCTATCAAAGTCAACAGACCAAAAGCAATCCAATGATCGCTTTTACTAATGAAACTTACAAAACTTTTGCCAGCATAATAACCAATTAAAGGCATCCCTGCCTGAAATAATCCAAACAAAAATGCCATGAACAAGGTAGAAGAAAGGTAGAATTTCTTAACACTGATTCCCTTGCTGATTGCCACAGCAAAACAATCCATAGCCAGCCCGATTCCTATAAAAATAAGGGTAACATTGTCCATGACAAAAACGGTTATATAAAGAAATAAAAAGCAAAATTCGCTTCTTATTTCTTTACTTTTTTTAAAGCATCAATTTTATCTGATGATAGATATTTTCTCCGGTAAATCCCAGTTTTTGGTCCAAAACCTTGTATGGAGCAGAGAAGCCGAAAGATTCCATTCCAAAAACTTTTCCGTTGTTATTAATCAATCCTTGCAAAGTTACAGGCAAACCCGCTGTGAGTCCGAACTTTTTCACTTCCTGTGGCAATACTCTTTCCTGATATTCTTTTGACTGACAACGGAACAATCCTTCAGAAGGAACGGAAACAATCCGCACCCGAATTCCATCATTACGAAGTAAAACGGCAGCTTCATACAAAGTTGAAACTTCCGACCCCGAAGCAAGCAAAATTACATCAGGGTTTCCATCACACTGAACTACATAAGCGCCCTTTTCAGCTTTTTTGGCTTCTTCCTTGCGGCTGCTTACGGCTGGAAGATCTTTAATATCCTGACGTGAAAGAATTAAACCGGTAGGAGTTTTGGTATTTTCTAACGCCATTTTCCAAGCAACGGTTGTTTCTTCAACATCTGCCGGGCGAAGAATCAACATGGAATTCTGTCCGTGATGATTTTTCAATTTTTCCATCAAACGTATCTGGGCTTCCTGTTCGACCGGCTGATGCGTCGGTCCATCTTCGCCAACACGAAAAGCATCATGCGACCAGATGAATTTCACCGGTTGTTCCATTAAAGCAGCCATACGAACCGCAGGCTTCATGTAATCGGAAAACACAAAAAAAGTTCCGCAGGCTGGAACAACACCGCCGTGTAAACTCATGCCGATACAAAGACAAGCCATTGTCAGCTCCGATACACCGGCTTGTAGAAATGAACCAGAAAAATCGTTTTTCGAAAAAGCTTTTGTTTTCTTCAAAAATCCATCCGTCTTGTCGGAATTAGAAAGATCGGCACTGGCAGTTATCATATTTTCAACCTGTTTGGCCAATTCGCCAAGAACAGTTGCCGAAGCTGCACGAGTTGATTTATTTGGTTGCTGAACAACAGCTTCCCAATTAACTTCGGGAGATTTTCCCGAAAAGAAAAATTCGAGTTTTTTGGCCAATTCTGGATGTTCTTTTGCCCAAGCTTCTTTGGCTGCTTTTTTCTCTGCAACTATTTCTTTCAATTCATTTTTGCGTTTTTCATAAAGTGCCTTCGTTTCTTCAAAAATAACAAATGGATGCTCGGGATCGCCACCCAAATGTTTTATGGTTTCCTCAAAAGAAGCGCCACATTCGCTGATCGGCATTCCGTGAGTAGAAGTTTGATTTTCAAAACTACTGCCGTCTGCCTTCCGGATTCCCTTACCCATTACGGTTTTACCAATTATTAACGTAGGACGCTCATTTTCTGCTTTGGCTTCCGTCAAAGCTTGACGAATTTGAACCGCATCATTCCCGTCAATTTCTATCACTTTCCATCCCCAAGCTTTGTATTTTTCTGCCGTATTCTCACTGGTTACAACTTTCGTTTCGGTAGAAAGCTGAATATTGTTGGAATCATAAAACATAATTAGATTGTCTAATCCCAGATGTCCGGCAATTCGACCTGCTCCTTGTGAGATTTCTTCCTGCACGCCGCCATCGGAAATGTAGGCATATATGGTTTGGTTCATCACATCGCCAAAACGTGCTTTTAAAAATTTTGCAGCAATGGCTGCTCCAACGGCATAAGTATGTCCTTGCCCGAGTGGGCCCGAAGTATTTTCAATTCCTCTCTTTACGTCTAATTCAGGATGTCCCGGAGTTGGACTTCCCCATTGACGAAACTGCGCCAATTCATCCAAAGTGAATTTTCCGGAAAAAGCCAAAACAGAATACAACATGGTAGACATGTGGCCGGGATCAAGAAAAAACCGATCGCGACTTTCCCATGAAGGATTTTCAGGATCGTACTCCAAAAATTCCGAAAAAAGCACGTTTATAAAATCAGCGCCTCCCATGGCTCCACCCGGATGACCCGATTTTGCCTTTTCTACCATAGCCGCTGCTAAAATGCGTATGTTATCGGCTGCCTTGTTTAATAATTGAATTGAATTCATAATAAAAAATTTGTTGTTAGGTTGTGTTTGTTATTTCATGTTTTTAGAAGTGATATCCAATGGTGTAATTAAATCCTGTGTTGGAACTGCCGCTTTTTCCATATCCCGGAATGTACCACGGCACAATATTACCTGAAGTGTCTTCCTTAAAGAAATGTCGATTTCTGATATTCCACCCCATATAAAGATTTTTATAAACCTGTACTTGGATTCCAACCACAATTTCATACCATGTTTTGGTAGTGGACCGACCTTCAAAATTTAATGTCTGACTACCGCCCCAATAATCATCCGACAGGGAAAGATTTGTTAAATCATAACTAAAATTAGACCATCCCAAACGAACTCCGCCCGTGAGCATATTGTTAATTAATTCTTTATCATTGCTTTGTTTAAGTAAACCAAAATCAACGCCAATTCTTTGAAAAACTCCGTTGGTATTGAAACGAATTGCATTGGAAGAAAGTTTATCGGCACCGCCAAAACCTATTTCGTAAACAGGAAAAATTTTTCTTTTTAAATTGAACTGAACACTTCCTTCCATACCGAAATGTTCGGAGTCGGAAAAACCGGTAACAACAGGAGAAACCACATCCATTTTGACGAGAAACCCGTTCCACCATTTCACTTCAGAAGATTTGTCCGAGCCCGCCGTTTTGTTCTGTGCTGCCGAAAAATTTACTGCTACAGTAATAAGCAAACTAATTATGAAATATCTGTAAATGTTCTGCATCGATGGTTGAAACATTATGTTCTTGAATTTTTACCGAGTCAACAAAATGATTGGTTATCAGAACCGTATCTATCAAATGATTTCTGATTATTCCACATTCGAACGACAAATACTGGTCATAATTGGTATGAAAAACGGTAAGCGTGTCCTGAATGCTGTCGTTAAAACGAATGATAAACTTCGATTCGTTTGAAAATTTGTTGAGCGGCAATTTGATGGAAGAAAGATTTTTAGAATTGTTGTATAGAACGGAATCCATAATATTTCCAAGCGAATCCACCCCGTTTACTGTAAGACTGTCGATAGAAAGCGTTGACAAAGTGTAATTGCCGGTTGAACTATTCAAAATGGCAGTATAAAAACCCACCTTGAGCCGGGAATTTTTTTCTTTTCGACAAACCTCATCAGAAACAATACATGATGTTGAAAAAAAGAAAACAGCAGTAATCCAAATGAAAACTGTTGATTTGATAAAGTTGTTATGAAGAAAATTTTTCAAAATGTTGAATAAATTTTTGAAGTTAAAATAATCATTGTTACCACTTTCCCTCTTCATGGATGTTTGCATTAAGGCTGAAAATATTTTCGCACCTCTTCTTTCAGTTTCAGTATGGCTACTTCGGTAGGTGTTTCTTCGCTGGCAGCATAAACTTCCACAATTTTCTGGGCCAGCAAAGAAGCTGGCTCATCTGGCTGACACTGCGAAGCACACATATTTATCAACCGAAGCAAACTTTCATGAGCAGCAGAAATATAATTCCAAAGTTCATCGCTCACATAAATTTGTTGAGAAAGATTATGTGCAAATTCCTGTCGAATACTGTTCAATAACTGCGACTGAAGTTCTATGTTGGTCATTCCTGATTTTAACGTGTTCAAAATCAAATTATTTGGCGTTGTTCGCTCCAGTACAAGCATCAATCTTTCGTAGGCTCTCAAGCGGATGGGGGTAATAACAGCATAGTTGCTTTTGAACAATTCGAAACCCCGACGTTTTTCTTCATTTTTCAAAAGTCTGTCCAGCAAAAGGTAAGCTGTCAGCAAAACGAGTAGAGCAGGAATGAGCAACGTTAATATTTCGGTCATGATATTGGATATGTTTTAGAAAAAACTTTTATTTTCTGTTCCCATATTTGTGGAGCTTCACCTCAACCGGTTGCAGAGTAACCAGACAACCGTTCGGAATATTTTTCAATTTTTCTTCTATCGTTTGATAAAAGCTCTCGAGTTTGTCGGTTGTATCCATCATTTCAACTACAACGGGAAGTTTTTCTGTCAACTCCCAAAAACGAGAAGAAGAAATTGTGCGGCTACTCAATCCGTAACCCATGATTCCACGATAAACGGTTACACCGGCAATACCGTTTTCTTTTGCCAGAAAGACCAAATGTTCGTACAGCAGTTCGTTTCCCATTTTATCGGTGCTGCTGGCATAAATTCTCAATAAACTGTTTACGTCTGTTTTCATCTTACAATAAATTGGTTACGGCATACCCAAGAAAAACAGCTACAAAACCCAAGAAAAGACTGATACCTATATAAACGGCCGCACTTAAAAACTGTCCATTTTGTATCAACTGCAAATTTTCATTGGTAAAAGACGAAAAAGTTGTGAAACCGCCACAAAAACCTGCCATCAGAAACAAACGCATATCAGCCGATAAAATTTCACTTTTGTTTGCCAAACCAGTTAAAAAACCAATCAAAAAACTACCGGTAACATTTACCGTGAGCGTACCCAGCGGCAAAGACAAAAAATTTTCCATTAAATTAATTCTGGAAACAAGATAACGAGCTATCGTCCCCAAAAAACCGCCCAATCCGACAATCAGCAACTGTTTCATATTCTGCTTTTGGTCTTTTATCAGAAGAAAAACAAACTCTTTCTTTTCGAACCAAAAAATATCGACCAATTATATTTCCTTTTCTATCAGATAATTATTTCTTTCGGAGGAATTTCGGGTAATCAGCTCCGCTACAAAACCCGCCAGAAAAAGTTGCGTACCCAAAATCATAGCCAAAATGGCCAGATAAAAATATGGTGAACTGGTTACCAACGGAGCAGACACATGGGCCGATAAAGCTATCAGTTTTTTGGCGCCCACCACAATCACCGCAATCAATCCCAACAAAAAAATCAATGTTCCAATGAGCCCAAAAAAGTGCATGGGTTGCTTTCCGAATTTCGACAGAAACCAAAGCGTCATCAGATCAAGATAACCATTTACAAAACGATTCCAGCCAAATTTGGTAGTGCCAAACTGGCGTTTGCGATGTTCCACTACTTTTTCGCCAATTTTAGAAAAACCGGCTATTTTTGCAAGATACGGAATGTACCGATGCATTTCGCCGTACAACTCAATACTTTTTACTACTTCATTGCGATAAGCTTTCAGCCCGCAATTCATGTCGTGGAGTTGAAGTTTTGTTACGCGTCGAGCTGTTGCATTATAAATTTTTGAAGGAAAATTTTTGGTAAGTTTGGCATCATACCGTTTCTTTTTCCAACCCGAAACCAAATCATAATTCTGGTTCTTAATCATATCGTACAAAGACGGAATTTCATCTGGACTATCCTGCAAATCTGCATCCATAGTAATCACAACATCTCCTTTTGCTGCCTGAAATCCAAAATGTAAAGCTACCGATTTGCCGTAATTGTTTCTGAATTTTATTCCATGTACCTGTTCGGGAGAAGATACTTTCAACGATTCTATAATTTCCCAAGAGCGATCGGTACTCCCGTCGTTCACAAAAATCACTTCGTAACTGAACCTATTTTCCTTCATTACCCGCTCAATCCACTCATAAAGTGGACGAATCGATTCTTCTTCATTATATAAAGGTACAACAACTGATATGTCCATTTTTTCTATTGAGTTTAAAAAAATTGGCTTTTTTAAAATACAACTATCTCAAAAAAAACTAAAAACAGTCGATAAAAAACACTTTGCTATCGAATAAATAATTTGCAAAATCAATCGAAACGATTAAAAATAAACTTTTATTCTTCAAAAATATCCTTATCCTTTTTCACAAATGCCGACATAACAAGTGCCAACAAAACACCAAGCAATACGTTTACCCAAATACTTTGTAAAGTATATACCGAAGGCTTCATCATTTTTTCCATTTGCGTATAATATTCCTCATCCAAAGGCAAATTCATGCTTTCCACCACTTTTATGCTTTGCTGCAAAACATTGGTAAGGTATTCGGGATTAATAAACTGAAAATAAACAAATTTGACAATGGCCGAAATAATGGAAGCAAAGAAAAAAGTGAGTACAATAAAGGAAAACGATTTTCCGTACGTAATATAGCCTCCACATTCGGTATCGCGAAATTTGACCGAATAGCGATACATGACTACGACAATCACGATGGTAATCAAAAAAGAAATAATTCTGAAAACATTACCCTGAGGGATGGAAATAATGAAATTGACGGAAAAAAGAATTCCCATCATCAATCCATATATCATGGAAGACTTAAAAATATTTCCTTGCATGATTTTATTCTTTTACATTTACTCATGCAAAAGTACAAAAAAAGACGTGAATCGGAAATACTAAATTTTTAGTTCGGTTTTGATGAAGAGGAAAATTTGGATAAAATCTAAAACTTAAAGAGCAAGTAAATTAATTCTTTACAATTTATTTCATCTCTTTGTTTCGATCATCAAATCGATATGAAAATTAAAATTCGGAAGAAAAATGGAATTTGATGTGTTCAAAATCTCGTTGAGCCATTTGCAAAATATAGGGTGATTCGGCCAGATACACATCGCGCCCTTGTTTGTCTTTCACCATAAATTGCGCTTTTCTTTTCTTGAAGGCTTCGAACTGTACAGGGTCATCGCTCTCAATCCAACATGCTTTATATAAAGAAATAGGTTCCCAACAACATTGAGCATTATATTCGTGCAACAATCGATATTGAATTACTTCAAACTGCAACTGCCCGACAGTTCCTACAATTTTTCGCCGATTAAATTCGCTGGTAAAAAGCTGGGCTACACCCTCATCCATCAATTGCCGAATGCCTTTTTCCAATTGCTTGGTTTTCATGGGATCGGCATTTTCGAGATAATTAAACATTTCGGGCGAAAAACTCGGTAATCCTTTAAAATGGAGGTCTTCACCACCGGTCAAGGTATCGCCAATTTTAAAATTCCCATTGTCGTGCAATCCCACAATGTCACCGGCGTAAGCTTCGTCCACAATCTCTTTTTTTTGAGCCATAAAAGCAGTAGGACTCGAAAAACGCATCATTTTTCCCTGTCGAATATGCTTGTAATTAACATTTCGTTCAAATTTCCCCGAACAAATTTTTACAAAAGCTATACAACTGCGATGATTGGGATCCATATTGGCGTGAATTTTGAAAATAAAACCCGAAAAAGCTTCTTCGTAAGGATTCACTACTCTCTCCTGCGCCTGAACAGGTCGCGGAGAAGGAGCAATTTCCACAAAACAGTCCAATAGTTCTTTCACTCCAAAATTATTCAAAGCACTGCCAAAAAAAACCGGAGCCAGCTCTCCCGACAGATATTTTTCCCTGTCAAAAGCCGGATAAATTCCATGAATGAGTTCCAAATCCTGTCGCAATTGATGTGCATCAGGTTCGCCAATAAACTTATCCAGTTCTCCACTGTTAATATCCGAAATTTCAACGGATTCACTAATGCTTTGCTTGTTGGGCGTATAAAGCTGAAGATTTTCCTCGTAAATATTATAAACTCCCTTAAATGAAAATCCCTGATTGATTGGCCAACTCAAGGGTCGAACGTGAATATCGAGTTCCGACTCCAGCTCATCAAGCAAATCGAATGGATCTTTGCCTTCACGATCCATTTTATTGATAAATATCATGACCGGCGTTTTGCGCATGCGACAAACATTCATTAGCTTTCGCGTTTGCTCCTCTACCCCTTTGGCATTGTCAATTACTATAATTACGCTGTCGACGGCTGTCAGTGTTCTGTATGTGTCTTCGGCAAAATCTTGATGACCGGGCGTATCCAGAATATTAATTTTGTAATCCTGATAATCGAAACCCATTACGGAAGTAGCCACAGAAATTCCACGCTGTTTTTCTATTTCCATCCAGTCTGAAGTAGCCGTTTTTCTGATTTTATTCGATTTTACAGCTCCGGCAACATGAATAGCACCTCCAAAAAGCAAAAGTTTTTCGGTTAAAGTAGTTTTTCCGGCATCCGGATGGCTGATAATGGCAAAAGTTCTTCTACGTCGAATTTCTTCTTGAAAGCTCATTTTGAATACAATAGATAATTTTTCAGTTGATTATTTTTAGCCTGCAAAGGTACAACTTTTTGGAAAATTTTCCAATTGCTTTTACTGGTCAAAATGTTGTTTTCAAATTGAATATATTGATTTTCAATGTCGGAGAAAAAAGGATTCAGTTATGAAAGTTATTAAATAAAAACTTCTGTGTTCCTCTATGAAATAAAAATTTAATTTCACTGACTTTTAAAGATATAGCACAGAGTATCGTAAAAAAATTTATCTCTCTTTGGCATATCTCCATACGTCTAACTAAAAATTTTGTTTCTCAATTTTTAGTACTTTATTATATTGAAAATCAAGTCAATCAAAAAATTCTGTTAATCATCAAAACTTAATTTCTCGGAACTAAAAAACCAGAACTTCATTATAGGTTTTCGTTAAAATTAATTTCGGAACTTGTCTATAACTAAAACTAAAGCCCAATCATTGAAAATCAATTGATTGAGCTTTTTTCTAGTACCCAGAGCCGGGGTCGAACCGGCATGGAAGTGAATCCACTGGTGTTTGAGACCAGCGCGTCTACCGATTCCGCCATCTGGGCATTAGCGGGTACAAAAGTAAATTATTTTTTTGATTCACAAAAACAAAAACTGTCGAAATTTCTTTTTTTAATTAAAAAGATATTATTTTTATTGATATTCAGCAAATTAAAAATACATTTGAATTTACGAATTCTTTTTCTGTAAATAATCGTTGCGTTTTCCCGAAAAAAGTTCATACTGCTGAAACCAGCATTCAAGCGGACCATTCATCAAACGATAGCGTTGAGATGGTTTTAAACCAATCTTTTTCAACGCTTCTTCGTTAGAACTGATTACCCATGCCGTACAACCCGAAAATTTACGTTTCAGTAATGAACCCAAGTTGGCATACAATTCAAAAATATCTTTCGATGGAAGTCGTTCTCCATAAGGAGGATTGGTAACAATGAAGCAATTGGCTGAAGGCGGCTCGAGTTTTTCTATCGGCATCACCTGTAAAGAAATATATTTCGAAAGTCCACTGCTTTTAACATTTTGTTCGGCAATTTTAACGGCATGTGCAGAAATATCTGATCCAAAAATTGTATATTCAAAAGGTCGCTCCTGTGAATCATCGTTGTATAAGGCATCAAAAAGCATTTTATCGAAATCGGGCCATTTTTCGAATGCAAACGAAGCTCTGAAAATTCCGGGAGGAATGTTTAAGGCAATCAAGGCAGCTTCGATAAGCAAAGTTCCCGAACCGCACATCGGATCAAGAAAGTCGGATTGTCCTTTCCAACCAGCCAACATCAACATTCCGGCAGCCAAAACTTCATTCAGCGGAGCTTTCGTTTGCCCGATGCGGTAACCACGTTTATGAAGCGATTCACCCGAACTGTCGAGTGACAGAGTACAATGATTTCCGGCTATGTGGATATTAAATACGAAATCGGGGTCTTCCACAGAAATACTTGGACGATCGTTGAAATGTTCCGAAAACCAATCAACAATGGCATCTTTCACCCGATAGGTTACAAAGCGTGAATGCTGGAATTCGTCAGAAAAAACGGTCGCATCCACCGAAAAAGTATTATTCACCTTTAGAAGATTATCCCATTCTACAGACTTGATTTTTGTGTATAATTCGTCCGTATTGTCTGCTTCAAAAGAAAAGATCGGTTTAAGAATGCGTAAAGCAGTTCTGCAATGTAAATTTGCCTTGTACAACATGGTCTTATCGCCGCTAAAACTCACTGCCCGCCGCTCTATTTGTACATTGTTGGCTCCCAATTCAGTAAGTTCTTCGGCCAATATCTCTTCGAGTCCCTGAAAGGTTTTGGCTATCATTGGAAATTCCTTCTCCACAAAGAATTTCTTAATTTTATTGTCGTTTCCGGATGTTGTTTTCATCTAAAAAATCAACGTTTCAGTTTATCATCTTGCGAAAGTTTTGCCCCAGCCGGCACATCGCTGTCCACCCAAAGGTTACCGCCAATCACAGCTCCATCTCCAACAGTAATGTTTCCTAAAATGGTAGAATTGGAATAGATAATTACATTGTTGCCTATTCGCGGATGGCGAACGATTCCTTTTATGGGGTTTCCATTCTCGTCGAGGGGAAAACTTCTGGCTCCCAACGTAACGCCCTGATACATTTTCACGTTGTCACCAATCACCGATGTTTCTCCAATAACGACACCCGTACCATGATCTATCATAAAGTAATCACCAATTTCGGCGCCGGGATGAATGTCAATACCTGTTTCCGAATGTGCCATTTCACTGATAATACGGGGAATCAAAGGAACATCGAGTTTTAGCAGGGCATGGGCAATACGATAATTGCTGATGGCTCGAATACCCGGATAGCAAAAAATCACTTCTCCAATACTTTTGGCGGCAGGGTCGCCATTATAGGCGGCAATCACATCGGTATAAAGTTTTCTGCGAATTTCCGGCAATTGGGCAATAAAAGCATTTACTTTTTGTACAACGTTCTGCTCCATGTCGTTACATACATTTTTATCGGTCGGATGTTCGCTCTCGAAACAAATTCCCGCTTTCATCTGCTCGGTAAGCAAAAGTTTCAATCGATCGATACTGAGTCCGATATGATAAAGCAACGTATCGGAATCGAGCGCCGCATCATCAAAGTAACCCGGGAACAAAACAGAGCGGCACAACTGAACAATTTCCTGCAAATTATTGATGGAAGGCATCCGTTCGTTCATCACGTGCTGATGACATGCAAATTTATACTGATCTACTTTCGATAATTCGATGATAGCATCTAAAATTTCCTTTTCCATAAATTTGAATTAAAAATTTATAAAACTAACTTAAAAATGAAGACAATGCCCGAATGGCATTTTGCAACCTTTCCTTACCGATTCCGGTAATAATGGCAACCGGCTTTCCTGTTTTTTCTATTTCTTGCTTATACCAGTTGAAGAAA
This sequence comes from Bacteroidales bacterium, assembly GCA_012517575.1. Classification (GTDB taxonomy): domain Bacteria; phylum Bacteroidota; class Bacteroidia; order Bacteroidales; family Paludibacteraceae; genus MVYY01. The sequence continues at coordinate 13,741 of JAAYUQ010000067.1, forward strand.
AATTCTCTGTCGTCTCCATGTTCTCGAACCAAATCGGGCTTCCACGGCAAATCAGGATAACACAGCAAATAAAAATCAAAAAAATGCCGGTTCAATCTTTCCGATAAAAACTTGGGGACTTTTCCGTACTTGTACTGAAACCAAACTTTGGTGATTATTAAATCCGTATCGAAAAAAACAAACTTTTTCCCGTCATTCGGATGATTTTCGTAATACAGCTCTTCATCAATCTGATGGGCAGCAATGCGACAAACATCCTCATAATCATACGGTCGTGATAAACTTTCCACATATTCGCGCGCAAATTCGGGAACCCAATCTACACGATAAAATTCAGCAAGAGATTTGGCAAGTTCAGTTTTTCCCGTAGATTCAGGCCCCAAAATAGCAACTTTCAACATATTATCAATTTGTTTTCTTCATTTACTGAACAAAATATTTTGTAACTTCTAACGATGAATAGACTTTTTCCATTGGAAATAACCCAACACAGCCATCAGTGTATAAACAGTAAAAAGTACGGCTGTAGGATACAGTCCGCGATAAATATACAAACCTGTAGAAACGGCATCAGCAACAATCCAGAGCAACCAGTTTTCGAGTAATTTTTTTGCGAGCATCCAGGTAGCTACAATACTCAGAGCTGTAGTAAAAGCATCGCCTCTGGGAAGTGGAGAATCGGTAAAATTGCCCAAAATGAAAAAATAAATGACAAATATAGCCAAAAAAACCGTCATCAAATCGAAAGCCATGTGCTTTGAGGTTCGTGTTACGGGCAATTCAGGTTGGGTGTCTGTTGTTCCTTTTTTCCATGTTATCCATCCGTAAATGCTGACTGCCATGTAATAAAACTGCAGCGTCATACCGGCATAAAACTTGCTTTGAAAGAAAACATACACGTACAATGCGGCGCACAGAAATCCGAAAATCCACAATCCTATTTTCTGTCTCACCGATAAAATAAGATATATCAAACTCAAAATAGCGCCAGTGAGCTCTACCCAATTGTCGATAACGTATTCTAAGACCGAATCGAACGAAAAAGTTTCTTTCAACAAAATCATTGTTTTGACCTTTTTACTTTAAAATTTGTTCGTACGCATCAGGCGTTTGCAATAATTCGACTGCTTTTTTGAGAACTTCATTATCATTGTCTATGATTTGGTAATAGGCATTTATGTCCCACAAATCGCGTGCAACCAATGCTTTAAGCTGCAATTTTATCAGCTCTCTCGAGGTGTCGAACTGTGCCGACTGAAACGCAATATTTTCCTTTTCTCCGGCTTGAATCAACTGCTGTAGAAAGTCATCGTCAACCGAAAATTCTTTTTCAAATTTGTCGAACGTACTGAATTTTCTCTTCAAGTCTTCCCTGTTCTGATCGATAAACTGAACGGAAACTTTATTGATCACGCCCCTTGCAACTAATTTTTGATGATAATCGGTAAAACGGGTAGTATCCAGCGGAACAAAAACATCCGGCATGATACCGCCACCGCCATAAACGGTACGTTTAAGTTTCAAAGTCTGATAACGAAGAGAATCGGGGAAATGAATACTATCGGGATGCAGTAATTCTCCTTTTTTATAACGGGTCAGCAACTCGCGTTCATATTTTTCTGCGCCATCTTTATAAGGTTTCTGAATACATCGACCGGATGGAGTATAATATCGTGCTGTCGTCAACCTCATCATCGAGCCATCAATCAACGGAAACTGCTGCTGCACCAATCCTTTACCGAAAGTTCTTCTTCCTACAATAACAGCTCTGTCCCAGTCCTGCAAAGCTCCCGACACAATTTCGCTGGCTGATGCTGAATATTCGTCAACCAGTACTATCAACTTACCTGTTTCAAAGTTGCCGATGGCGGTAGCGAGCGATTCTTTTTTTGGCTGATGTAATCCCTCCGTGTAAACAATAAGTTTTCCGCGATCCAAAAATTCATCTGCCAATTGAATTGCAGTAGCCAAATACCCGCCTCCGTTTCCTTGTAAGCTCACAATCAAATGCTTCATTCCTTTTTTCTGAAGTTCGGAAAATGCCTTGACAAATTCTTCATCGGTTGTACGGCCAAAACTATTGATTTTGATGTAACCAATATCTTTCCCAATCATGTAATGTGCATCCACACTGTAAAGTGGAATCTTATCGCGTATAATTTTAAAAATGAGCAATTCGGACTTTCCTCGACGCAATATTTTAACCGTAACTTCCGAACCTCGTGGGCCTCGCAGCCGTTTCATGATGTCAGAATTTTGAATTTTTACGCCAGCAACCAATTCGTCGTTAATATAAATAATACGGTCGCCGGGAAGAATTCCAACTTTTTCGGCAGGACAGCCTGCAATGGTCTGCACCACCATCAATGTATCTTCAAAAATTTGAAACTGAATGCCTATTCCTTCAAACTCGCCTTCCAGCGGTTCGTTGATCCGTTCAACTTCTTCGCGAGGAATATAGGACGAATGCGGATCCAAATCTTTCAAAAGAGCTGTTATTGCCGATTCGACAAGTTTTTTGTCATTAATGCTGTCCACATACAAATTTGAAATGGCATTCAAGGCGTTCATTAATTTACGTTGCTGCATCAACGATATTCCCTGTCCAAAAACTCCGGCAAAAATTAAATTGAAAATAAAAATCAAATATACCTTTTTCATATTTTTTGTTGGTAATGTCTTAAAAAATAAAAGAAAAACAATGAAAATCACAAATATAAGTTCCAAAAAATTTATTCTTACCCAACTTGTTTCTTTCAAGATTGGGTTGAAAAACAGAATCGATTCAGAATCCCGTTAAATTAAGCAATTTCTTTCCCGCATCCAAATCTTCAGGGCGACAGTTTTTAATTTTGGCAATTTCCAGATAAAACTGCTCAACCGGCAATAAACTTTCATCCGTTTCCACATATAGTCTGTCTATTGGCGTAACAGAAACGCTGGCTGCATTACGTTTTTCGCCAAATGAGAGAGAAATTCCTGTTTTTAATAATTGCTTGGCCAATTCGGGTTTTCCACGAAAACCATGCACAATCCAAAGTTGTGAAGGTCGAAGCCTGTTACGGATTTCCAGTAATTCGTTGAAATAGCCTACACAATGGATAATCAAAGGTTTTTTCAAACTTTCGGAAAAAGAAATCTGACGTTCAAAAATACTTTTCTGCACAGCAAAAGTAACGGAAATATTTTTGTCCAAGCCACATTCACCAATCGCTGTCCACCTTTTATCTGAAGCATAACAAAACAAACTTGTCAACTCTTCCGGATTTTCTTGATCGGCATACCAGGGATGAATACCCACCGAGCAAAACCGATGCTCTTCAGAATCAAAAAAAAGCGCAACTTCCTTGACAAGCAAATTCCTCACAGAAAACGGATTAAATTCTGATTTTCCATGTGTATGTATATCAACAAAATGTTCTTTCATTCTTGCCTTTATGAACTACGGCTATCTTAAAAACATAGGTGCAAAAGTAAAGAATTTTCGAGTAAAATTTATATCTTTGCAAACTTTTAATCTGATTTAAAAGGTATTTAAACAAAAAAATCAATAAAATGACAGACAATAAAGCATTATTCACTTCCTTGCCATACAAAGTAGCCGATATTTCGCTGGCCGATTTCGGCAGGAAGGAAATAGAGTTGGCAGAAAAAGAAATGCCGGGACTTATGGCAATTCGAGAAAAATATGCAGCCTTACAGCCACTGAAAGGCGCTCGCATCACGGGTTCACTTCACATGACTATTCAGACAGCCGTTTTAATCGAGACGTTAGCAAAACTGGGAGCCGAAGTTCGCTGGTGCAGTTGTAATATTTATTCCACGCAAGATCATGCAGCGGCAGCCATTGCAGCAGCCGGAATATCTGTTTTTGCATGGAAAGGCGAAACGCTGGAAGATTATTGGTGGTGTACCTTGCAAGCTTTGACTTTTGAAGGCGGAAAAGGACCAAATCTTATTGTAGATGATGGCGGAGATGCCACGCTGATGATTCACATGGGTGTTGCTGCCGAAAAGGAAGCAAACGTACTGGACAGACCGGCAGAAGGAGAAGATGAAAAGGAATTGCTGACCATTTTGAAGAAAGTTTTAAAAGAAAATAAAAATTTCTGGTCGAAAATGATTTCCGAAATTCGTGGTGTTTCGGAAGAAACCACTACTGGCGTTCACCGACTTTATCAAATGCTTTCGGAAGGAACGTTGCTTTTCCCTGCTTTCAATGTCAACGACTCGGTTACCAAATCAAAATTCGATAATCTGTATGGTTGTCGAGAATCATTGGCCGACGGGATAAAAAGAGCAACAGATATTATGCTGGCAGGGAAAGTTGTGGTAGTTTGCGGCTATGGAGATGTAGGGAAAGGTTGCGCCAAATCTATGCGGGCTTACGGAGCCAGAGTGATGGTAACCGAAATTGACCCAATTTGTGCTTTGCAGGCTGCAATGGAAGGATTTGAAGTTTGTACTGTGGAAGATGCTTTACCTGAAGGGAATATTTATGTTACGACTACCGGCAATCGTGACATTATTACCATTCAGCATATGGAAAAAATGAAAGATGGCGCAATAGTTTGCAATATTGGACATTTCGATAACGAAATTCAGGTAGATCAGTTGAAGAAATTTCCCGGCATTCAAAAGGTTAACATCAAACCTCAGGTGGACAAGTACATTTTCCCTGACGGGCATAGTATTTTGCTTCTTGCTGATGGTCGTTTGGTGAATCTTGGCTGTGCAACAGGTCATCCTTCCTTTGTGATGAGTAATTCATTTACCAACCAGACGTTGGCTCAAATTGAACTATTTACGAAAAAATACGAGATAAATGTATATCGCTTACCCAAACATTTGGATGAAGAAGTTGCCCGCTTGCATCTGGCTCAATTGGGTGTGAAGTTGACCCGCTTAACCAAAGAACAGGCAGAATATATTGGTGTGAATCCGGAAGGTCCTTTTAAACCGGAACATTATCGATACTGAAAAACCTATCAAAAAAAATTAAAAAACCGTATTTTTCTTTCCTGAAAATACGGTTTTTTTAGATTTTGAAAATTGTAAGCTTTTATTTGACTCTGATTTTCTGACCCGGTTTCAATAATTTTTTTGTAGAAATTCTGTTTAAATTGCAAATCTTTCTTACCGTTGTCCCATAGCGCGAAGCAATCTCGCTTAATGTATCGCCTCTGTGAACTACATGATAACGAGCTAATTGCAAATTACTCAATTCTTTTTGATAATTGAAAGTATTTTTTTTGGTAATCAGATAGGAAAGCTGTCTCATAGTACCTCTCTCGAAATCAATAAGATAATCGGGATTGATGGCATTCCCCAGATAACGCGTTTCAAAATGTAAATGAGGGCCAGTAGAACGACCCGTATTTCCACCCAAAGCTATCATTTGACCAGCCTTAACGTATTGATTTAAATTTACCAAAACTTGTGATAAATGTGCATAAACCGTTTCCAACCCATTGTCATGCCGCACAACCACATAATGACCATAACCTCCGGGTTCATATTCAATAATACGAACTTTACCGGCAAAAGCACAACGAATTGAATCGCCAACATTGAGTCTTAAATCGATTCCATAATGATAGCGATAACGACGACGTCCAAATTTTGATGTAACTTTTCCATAAATGGGAAGAACAAAATTGGAACAGTCAATTCGAACGGAATCAGGCAGACTATCTACCGGAAAATGATAAGGATTGAGCCTTTCAGATGTCCAAATGTTGTTGTAAATATCATCTGCCGGATGATTTTCCATCAAGTCGTCAGAATTATCATTCAACATTTGATGATAAATGTTGGTAGTATCTTTTAATGTGGAAGACGCCACCAAAGCAATATTAAACTTCTGTGCATTTATCGCTCCACTAAACAACAACAAAACAAGCAATAAAATCAGGAAATTTGGATACTGCGATACATTTACCATAATCAAAAAATTTTAAAGAGTTAAGAAAAAAATTAAACTTCGTCGTTGGCGTAAACAAAAGGAAAATTATTGGGCTTAAATTCAAAAATTTCTTCAGGTTTAAAAAATCGGTTGATTTCCACCTTGGCATTTTCAACCGTATCAGAAGCGTGAACGATATTTTCCTGCACACTCATGCTGAAATCGCCCCTTATGGTTCCGGGTGCGGCTTCCCTGCCATTGGTTCCTCCTGACATGGAGCGGACAATTCTAACTGCATCCAGACCTTCCCAGCAACAAACAATCACGGGCGTTATCATCATTGAATCCTTAATACGTTTGAAAAAAGGTCGATCGGCTAAGTGAGCATAATGTTCAGAAACCACTTTATCAGTAAACTGATACATTTTTATACCACATAAATGCAATCCTTTCCTTTCAAATCGGGTAATGATTTCGCCGACAAGTTCGCGCTGAATAGCGCCTGGTTTTATAATAACAAGTGTTTTTTCCATTATTTTGAAATACTACGAAAGGAAGAATCTGATAAAGAAGAATTTTTTCGTTTCCCAAAAATAAAAAAAATGAATCAGAAATAAAAACTTCATTAGTTTTTTTTAACTAATAACACTCCAATTTAAGGATGAAGTTTTCATTTTTTTTAATTGTTCAGAGAGTATTATATTTTCGTTTTTCTGCAACTGCGGGTCGTCTTCTATTATATCTATAGCTGTTTTACGGGCAATTTCGAGCATTTTTCCATCCTGAGCAAGATTGGCTATTTTCAGTTCGAAAGGCAAACCACTTTGCTGCGTTCCGTCCAAATCACCTGGCCCACGCAATTGCAAATCGGTTTCTGCTATCTGAAAACCATCATTGGTATTCACCATGGTTTCAATTCTCTTGCGGGTCAGATTACTCAATTTGTATCCTGTGAGCAAAATACAGTACGACTGGTCAGCCCCTCTACCAACTCTGCCTCTGAGTTGATGCAGCTGTGCCAAACCAAAGCGCTCAGCATTTTCAATTATCATTACAGAAGCATTAGGGACATTCACTCCAACTTCTATTACTGTTGTAGCAACCATGATTTGCGTTTTTCCGGTCACAAATTTTTGCATTTCGGCTTCCTTTTCTGCAGATTTCATTTTGCCATGTACCATGCTGATTTTGTATTGTGGAAAAATTTCGCTCAAATGTTCGTAACCTTCTTCCAAATTTTTCAAATCCATAGTTTCCGATTCCTGAATCAACGGATAAACGACATAAATTTGTCTTCCGAGTTCAATTTGCTTCACCATAAATTTATAAAGCGCCTGTCTTTTGTTGTCGTAAAAATGAAAAGTCTGAATAGGTTTTCTACCGGGTGGCAATTCGTCGATAACAGAAACTGTGAGGTCGCCGTAAATAGTCATGGCCAAAGTGCGTGGAATTGGGGTGGCAGTCATAACCAGAATATGGGGAGGTTGAACATTCTTGCTCCAAAGCCTTGCACGCTGGGCTACGCCAAAACGATGCTGTTCGTCAATCACCACAAGTCCCAGATTTTTAAACTGAACTGTTTCTTCAATCAAAGCATGAGTACCCAGCAAAATATTTAGTTCACCATTCAGCAACTTTTCGTGTATCTCCGCTCTTTCCTTTGGGCGTGTTGACCCAGTCAGCAAAGCAATTCGGAGACCTATATTTCCCAACAACTCTTTCAGACTTTCAAAATGTTGAGCAGCAAGAATTTCTGTTGGAGCCATCATACAAGCCTGAAATCCATTATCGACAGCCATCAACATGGCAAAAAGTGCAACCAGCGTTTTACCGCTTCCCACATCCCCTTGAAGCAACCTGTTCATTTGCTTACCGGAAGCTACATCTGCACGAATTTCACGAATCACTTTTTTTTGAGCATTGGTCAGTTCAAATGGCAAATAATCACGATAAAAAGTGTTGAAATAATTACCAACATGCTTGAAAACAAATCCTTTAAACCGCTGGTTTCGCCATGCAGTTTGTTTTACAATGTCCAACTGTATGTAAAAAAGTTCTTCAAATTTCAGCCGTTGCCGGGCACGATTTAGTAAATGACTGTTTTTAGGAAAATGAATATTAATTAAGGCATCTGTCAGATGAAGTAATCCATAACGATTCAGGACATAAGCCGGCAATGTTTCGGGGATTCCTTTTTGCAACTCGAACAACAATGAATATATGATTTTCTGAATGGCTTTGGAATTCAAAAAATGAGTCTTCATTTTTTCGGAAGTATTGTAAAAAGGTTGTAAACCCATTTGTTCGACAGTAGGAAGCTGCGAAAGAATTTCAATGTCGGGATGAACTATGTTGTACTTTCCATTGAAAAGCGTAGGCTTCCCAAAAACGACATATTCAATATTGGTTTTGTAGCGTTCCGTAACAAATTTCAATCCTTTGAACCAGACCAACTCAATACTCTGCCGTCCATCGGTAAAAATAGCAATCAAACGTTGACTCCGCCCCTCACCCACTTTCTCAAACCTCAAAATTTTACCTTTCAGTTGAATAAAAGGCATGTTTTCAGAAATTTCACTGATCATGTAAAAACGACTGCGGTCAACATATTTATAAGGATAATGTCTCAGCAAATCTTCAGCCGTTCGGATGTTCAGTTCCTTTTTGAGGAGTTCAGCCCGCTTGGGACCAACGCCGGGAAAAAATTGTATATCTTGGGTAAAAAAATCCACTTATGTAGAATCTTCAAAAGATTTATAATTTCAATAAACGGTGTTTTCTCTTTTCGCCAACAGAAAAGAAGCCAATTCGAGATCAAAAGCAGTAGTCAATTTAATATTTTCACGATTCCCCTCGGTGAGATGAACATTTAAACCGATGGATTCAACCACAGAAGCATCGTCGGTGAAAAGTGGAGAAAATTGCTGCTCATAAGCTTTCTGCAGAATGTTAAAATTGAAAACCTGCGGCGTTTGCACCAATTTATAGGCTTTCCTGTCCAACGATTGGCTGTGCTTGGTATGGATTGAACGAAGACTATCAATCAAATCCAAACTCGGTATGGCTGTACCAAATTTTTCAGCTTCATCAAAACAACGACGTATCGTCGCTTCACTCACCATAGGACGAACGCCATCATGCACTGCAATGAGTACGGAGTATTTTTCATTTTCCGATTTATCATGATAAAATGTTGCCAAAAAATCAGAAACCGCAGCCAACCCGTTTTTGACCGAATGAAAACGCGTTTCGCCACCTACAACCAAATGGTGAGGAAATTTGAAAGAATATTTCGAGCAAAGGTTTTCCCAAAATTTAATTTGATCAGCAGGCAAAACGACAAAAATGGGTAAACCGGAATCATAACGTATAAAGGCTTCAATGGTATGCATCAATATGGGCTTCCCTGCTACTTCAATAAACTGTTTCGGAATATCTGACTGCATACGTTCTCCTCTTCCGCCGGCAACTATGAGCACAATTTTTGTAGGTTCCATATTTTCTGGAAAAATTTAGTTATGAACAAAGATAAACATTTAACTTCAAAAATTGATGGTGAGCTTCCATCCAAACTTTCAATTTTTCATAATTTCGTTGATTCGCTATCAGAATTAAGCGATATTTTATAACTTTGCACTTCAATCAAGAGTAAAATGATGAAAAATCTTAAATTTTTACTTTTCACGATATTACTTTCAGCAATTCCCCTGCTTCAGGCGCAGGAAGATAACACTTCCGTTCGACAGAATATTTTTGAAGTCCTTCAAGCTACTGATGGAGTAGGGAAAGTCATTATCCATCAAGACAAGCGCATAGAAAATCTTATCAATCAAAAACAAAGCGCAAAAGCAGATCGTGAAGCCATTATGGGTAATGGTTACCGCGTGCAGGTTTTTTCGAGCAACGAACAGCGCACCGGAAAAACCGAAGCCTTCAAAATAGAAAGAGAAATACGGGAAGCTTTCCCTAATACAGGCGTTTACGTCAACTACAATTCACCATTTTGGAAAGTTCGCGTGGGTGATTTCAACACAATAGATGAAGCCCAAGCTTTTCGTAGCAAATTGCTGGAAGTTTTTCCCGAGTTGCGCAGCCAAACTTATGTGGTGAGAGATCAAATTGTCAAATAACTTCTTCAAAAAATCATTTCCATGGATTTTGATATTACCAGTTCCCGTCCCTTTGATGAAAAAAAGACCGGAGAAATTGCACAGCATTATCAGGAAATTATTCGTTTGCTGGGCGAAAACCCTGACCGTCAAGGTTTGATACAAACACCCCAAAGAGTGGCACGAGCCATGCAGTTTTTTGTACAAGGTTACGAGCAGGATCCGGAAGAAATTATACGCACGGCCACTTTTACAGAAAACTACCGTCAGATGGTGATTGTTAAGGATATTGATTTTTATTCGCTTTGCGAACATCATTTGCTCCCATTTTTCGGGAAAGCACATGTTGCCTATATTCCCAACAAAAAAATCACCGGCTTAAGTAAAATTGCACGGGTGGTAGAAATTTACGCTCGCCGTTTGCAAGTGCAAGAACGTATGACCACACAAATAAAACAATGCATTCAAAACACACTGGATCCAATGGGTGTTATGGTTATTATCGAAGCACAACATCTGTGCATGCAGATGAGAGGGATACAAAAACAAAATTCTATTACAACCACTTCCGATTTTACGGGTGTCTTTCAGGAAGCTCGCACACGTGAAGAATTTATGAATCTCATCAACCGATAAAAAATCCTTTTTTAATAATTCTTCCTCAGGAAAAAGAAAACCAAAAGTACTGAAATCGATTGAAAGCATATAAAATTTTTCAATTCTATTAAATTTGCAATATTAACTGAAAAATTTTACTTACAATTTTTACACTATTTGCTTTTTATCAATAACTGGCAGACAGAAGTTTCTTTCCAACATAATAAAGCTAAAAAGGAAAGACTTCTGCTTATAAAGGCAGATTCAATTATTCCCGAATTGCTTTTCTTAAAAACAAAGCGGATGTGAGCGTCATGACAATTCCTGCCGGAATACTTGCCCATGCCGCCCCGATGGCACCGTACCAATGAACAAAAAGAACGTAAATGAATATGTTGAATATCAATGAAATAAAACTGCTCCATGCGTTGTACCGAATTTTCCCCAATCCGAAAATGGCTGCACTCTGAAGCTGGTTCAGCAGGCGAATACTCCAGCCTACCGACAACAAAACGAAAAAAGGAATAGAAGGATCATATTTCCCAGCAAAAATAATCCTGATTAAAAAAGGTCCTGCCAGTACAGCCAGTAACAAAGAGACACCAACAACCAAATAAAGTTGTCGGTTGTACTTTTTAAAAACTTGCACAAAATAATTGCGATCGCTGGAAAGACCGGAAAAATAGGGTGCTGCCATTTGTTGTACCGTGAAAGGAAAAACACGCAAAGCTACCGTCAGTGTCAGAGCAAAACTATAATAGCCAATTTCTTTCATGTCTTTGAGCAGATAGTTGATCACAAAAATATCGGCATAAGCGGAAATTTCGGAAAGTAGATTGGACAACAAGGAAGGTTTTGCATAAATTAAATGCGTTTTAAAATTCCGCTTCACACTTTCCCTGTTTTTAGAAAAAGCAAAATCTTTTCGCAACAACCGGAAGCCAACAAAAAACATAACAATAAAGCTCAGGTTGTAAGCCACGTAATAACCATTGATTCCAAACCACCAGGTAAGCAATATAATGGCCACAATGGCAATCAGCTTATTGGCAACAGTGATACGGGATAGGATTCTGATTTGTTTGGTGGCCTGAAAATAAGACACCAAAACCATGAAAGCCGAATTCGTAATCAAAGGGAAAAGCCCCATTGGCATGAGTCTGCGGATAATGGTATCGGAAGAAAGAAATCCAAAAGAATTCAATACGAGAGCCAACACATAAAAAACAACGGTGGAAACAACAGTAAACACCACGCCGGAACTGAAAAGTTCCTTTGTTTCTGCTTCTGAACGATTTTCGGAACAAAGTTTCAAGGTAGAAGCATTCAAACCCATTCCACCAATGATGGAAAAAACCGAAAGAAAAGTGGTGATAATTTTTATTCGTCCCACATCTTCGGGTGAAAGAATACCGGCCACAAAAAGCTGCGAAGCAAAAGCCACCAGTTGAATCAAAACATTGGCTGACAGCAAATGGAAAAAGCCTTTTGCGGCAACATCGGATAAAAGATAGTTAAGACGGGGAAAAAATTTCATATTTTTCGTTTTTTGCCTCAATTCTATTCTTAGCAAGCCGTTATTCTAAAGCAATAGTTTACAAGCGGCCAATAACGTAAGCACTTGTGCTTTCTCCGTAATGTTTCCTTCCCGATAAAGAAATTGACAATCGCCATATAATTCACTGTTGGATGAAAGCAAATGAATGTTTTCCACAAAATATTGGTCAAGCGTCTGCCGTACAGATAAATTTTTATCGTACCAAAGCTGCTCGGGGTTCATATTGTTTTTCCACATCGTTTTAAAAGGTAAACGTTTCAACAAAGCTCTCCGATAACGATAATAACTGAGCAATGTTTTGTTGTTGGTAGGTTTTCCACCAATAGATTCCCAGATAAAACCGGCAAACTCGGGATGTTTGATTTTTATCCAATCGATATAAATTTGTTCCTTATATCTATATTTAGCCGGTATTGAAAGAGCATAAGACAAAAAATCGGGATTTAAAAATGCTGCATCCGATTCACCACACAAATCAAAATATAAAAAACCATTATTCATACCGGAAAAGCCTCTGTTGTAAAATTTATAAATTTCAGTATCCGAATAATTTTGAATGTATTTCTGAAAAACGGAAGCATATTTACTCAATAATTTGGTAGAATAGACTCCATCGGAAATTTGTGGCTTGGTTTTATGGTCTGCAATCAAATAACTTCCCAATAGAGCATCGCCCAGCATGCCGGTATGAATCATGCCCGTATCGGAAATCTCAAGTCGTTTTATGGCATCAAACACCGCACTTGCTCCGGTATAAATGGTTAATCCATCGTTCACCAGCACGACTTCTTCAACAGGTTTCAAACTTTCAGCATCAACAACTGAAGCTGCTAACGGAACTCGATATTTATCTGAAATTTGCCGTGCAATCACTTCATCGGCATAACCTTTTGCAGAGAAGTTAAAAAACATTTGGTTAGAAAACCCCGACTGTAAGGCCGTGAGCGCCACCATTCGCGAATCGAGACCGCCACTCAAGGTAGTCAGAGAAATTAATTGATGTGACTTGTCAAGAGAAAATTCATTATCAACCGACTTTTTAAACAGGAAATCGAGTTGTTCGACAATATCCGCTTTTGAATCCCGATTCTCCTGAATATCCTGAAGACGAAAATAAAAATCCGTTTTTAATCGGAAATTGTCTATTTGTAAAAATTCTCCCGCCCGCAACTGCTTAACTTCTTTCAACAAAGTTAAGTTTTCATGCATAAATCCACTCGTAAGTAAAAAAATAGCCGCTTCTGTGTCCAGCGTTTTTTTTATCTTTTGGTCTTCGAGCAATTTACTGAGTGTGTACAAATCAGTACCTATCGCAATAGTATTCTGATTGGCAAAATAAAAAAGTTTTTTTGACCCCGTTTGATTATTGAAAGCAATGAATTTTTTCTCTTTTTTTAAATAGATAAATCCAACAAAATGTCCGCGAAAATATTTAAAAAAGTCCTTGTCTTTTAGCATTTTTCCGATTAACTCATCATGATTGGAAACGTTATGTTGCAAGCAAAGGGCTTTCAGATTAGTAATAACGCCATCGGTTACAATAAAAAAATCTTCATTGTCCAACCACAACTTTTCCGACATAAACTTTGTCTCGGTAAATTGCTCTACCACAATATGTTCGTCAGAAAATGTACGAAGCTCAAGAGTTGGCTGAAAGTCAAAAGGCTTTTTCCAACAGAAATGAGGCTGCTGCTGAGCGGCATTTTGTGAAATAAAAACATTAAATCCGTGCATGAAAACTATTTCAGAAATAAATGTTATGAATTACAGATGGTGAAAAGAATGATTTGCCATGATAAAGACCTTTCTGCATAAACTTTGGTCATTGGAAATGTATTAATCGGAATTTATTCCTAAAATCTTCTCGTACTGTCGGGTGATCATCTTTCCCACGGTTTTCATGCTGAATTTTTCGACTGCTTCCTGCCGTAGTTTTTCGGCATCGTACTCTTGAAAATGATCGAGCATAAAATTCAAACTTTCCAAAAGTTTATTTTCATCTCTTGCAGGAATCAAAATACCATTTGATTCGTTCACAAATTCCGGAATCCCTCCAACATCAGTACTGATAACGGGTTTACCACAAATCAAACTTTCCGAAATAACGACAGGGGCATTCTCGTAATTTGAAAACAGTACCAAAAAATCGGCATTTTTCATGTATTCGGCAACTTCTCCAGGAGTTCTTTCACCTGTAAAATGAATCATATCTTCTGGAAAATTTAACTTGACAGAGTAATCAACCACTTCCTTAAAATCAACACCTGTTCCAATAAAAATCATTTTAAAATCATTCCGCCTGTATGACAACATTTTCAAAGAATTCAGCAGACCTTTGATATTTTTTGCCGATTCATCGAAACAGGAAACATGAAGAATAATTTTTCTTGTTTCTGATATCTTAGGAATTGTTGTCAGAAAAACATCATCAACTGTATTATTGATGACAAAATAATTTTTGTTATATAAGTTATTATTGATCATTTCTTTTTTTAAATTTTCCGACACGGGAAAAACTGCTTCGGCATGTCTGACAACAAATTCGGTCATTTTTTTTCTAAAGAAACCTTTATAACTTTTTCTTTCAGGTAAATATCTCGACCAATGTTCTGTAATCACATAGGGAATACCGGTAAATAGCTTTATTCCGTAAGCTATTACGCCAGTACGGGTAAGTATGTTGGCATGAACAATATCGGGGCGAAAACCAAATTTTCGCAACAAGCTCCAACCTTTGAAATAAGCCCGTAAAAAATTTATGTGTTTTAAAAATTTATTAAATAACCCTGTGTTGGGAGCTGGAAAATACACAATGGTTTCTTTTACTTTTCCATGCTGGCGTGTTTCGGTTTCAAAATGTCGAATATCGGCTGAAGGATGCACATAAAGTATTTGCACTTCACAATACAAACTCACCGCTTCGGCGTGTTTCCTGACAAATAGGCCGAACATTTCATCGTATCGGTTAGGATACCAAGCAGATATAAAAAGCGTTTTTATCATTTCTACAAATTACTTGTTTTGCAAGCCGATTCCATCATCACCGGCTTTTGCGCTATTTTCTGCTTCAAAATTCATCATTTCCTTGATGACATATTCTGGTCGATCTTTGATTTCGTCAAACAAATTACCGATATAAGCGCCAAGAATTCCAACAGTGAGCAACTGAACGCCTCCGAAAAAAACTACCGCAACCATCAACGAAGTCCAACCCGGATCGGCATTGGTGAAACCGAAAAATTTTCCAAAAATTGCCCACAATGCTAAAAGCAAAGCAATAATTACAGAAAAGAAACCCATATACGAAGCAATTTTCAAAGGCTTTTTTGAAAAATAGAGCAACGAAGTAGTTGCCAGTTTCATCATTTTGGAAAATGGATACTTGGTCTCACCAGCAAAACGGGGTTCGCGCTCATAGTAAAACGGAACCTGCTTAAAACCCAGCCAGACGATCAGTCCACGAATATATTTTCCTTTTTCGTGCAGTTTGTTAAATTCTCTAATTACACTTTTGTCAACCAGTCTGAAATCGCCCGTATCGACTGGAAGTCTGACTTCGGAGAAAAAATTTAGAAAACGATAGAAAAATTTTGCAGAAATTCTTTTAAAAAAGCGCTCTCCTTTTCGGTGTTTCCTAACACAATAAACCACTTGGGCATTATTTTTTTCAAGCGTATCTATCATAGCAGGAATCAATTCGGGAGGGTCTTGCAAATCGGCATCAATTACAACAGCCAAATCTGTCAAACAATAATTTAAACCTGCCGTAACGGCATTCTGATGACCGAAATTTCTGGAAAAACTGATAACTTTAACAGTTTTGTCTGCGTGAGCTATTTCTGACAAAATTTTTTCCGTCCCATCTATGCTCCCGTCATTTACGAAAATTATTTGTGAAAACAATGGAAGTTGCTCTAAAACCTTTTTCAACCGATGATACGATTCACTTATAACCTCTTCCTCGTTGAAACAGGGAACAATGACACTCAAGGATGCATTCATTTTATTTCGGTTTTAAAAGTGTAATATTTGTTCATGAAAAAATTGACGACCGTATAAACAACAATCGACAGCAATTGACAAACATAATCATCAATATTGGTTTGTTGCAGTAAAAACGACAAAAATCCCAATTGAAGCAAATAAGAAATAGCAAATGTAACAATAAATTTGAAAATGGTTGCGCCAACTTGGGCATGATTTTCAAAAGTCCAGCGACGATTCCAAATAAAACTGTTTACCAATCCCACCACATAACCCACAATATTGGCCAGATAATTGGAAGAATGAAAAACCCTCAGCAACAGCCATATTGTTGCAGCCGTAAGCAAAGTGTTGGAAATTCCGACAATTCCAAACTTCAGAAATTGAACCAATGTTTTAGAAAAATTCATTTTTCTGCTTGTTTGAAAGATATATTTTCAAAAACAGTAATGTTAACAGGCCACTTTTCAAAAGACCGTAGAGGTTTCCAACGAGCAGGATTATGCAGTTCATCTATCCATTCATCGGGCAAATTGGAAATATTGGAATAGATAAAATACTGATTGTCGATTTCTGTATTGACTTTTTTCCCTGCATGATTCAGCTCAGTAAAGCCTCTGTCGCCATACAGACAAAATCCTGCCGAAATTTTTTCATAATCCATATTTTGCCGGTCGATATAATCAAAACACTGCTTTCTCAATTCATAATAAGGAAAATGTGCCAGGGTGCAATCCCAAGATTTTGCCATCTTTTCCGGATACATCCATAAATGGCCTGTCAGTTCGAATAAAAGGAAAATAAGCACAGTTGCTTTCCATCTTTTTTCAGTTAACCGGGAAGAAAGTACCGAAAGGGTAATCAGTGTCAACAGAAAAAAATGAGGCATGAAATACCTACCCGAAAAAGGCATCCTGGTTATAAAAACAAACAAAAAGTATATGCTGAAAAGAATCAGGAAACAGCAAATCAACATTTTAAATTCGTTGGAAATTGAAACTTTCTTTTTGGCAACCAAATAAAAAGCGAATAGCGAAAACGCCCACACGATAATGCGCCCATTTTCTACCGAACGAAGCAGAAATTCAATAAAATGTTTTGCCACCATGGAAATATTTTCGGGCAACGAATAATGTCCTCCCTCTTCAGAAACTGCAGAAAACCAGCCATTCATTCTAAAGTAAAAAATAAAATAGAGCAGCGATAAAATGATAGCCGGCAAAAATGGTCGAACTGATGCTGCCAACACTTTGAAACTGAATTTTTTCCCCGAATTAAGATAAAGATAAAACTGAAAACTCATCCATAAAGCAATTCCTGCAAAAATTCCGCGCATGTTGCTCCCGAAAAGAAAAATCAAGGCAATGGATGAGAGCCATGTATTTCGCTCTAACAATCCCCTGAGTGAAGCAATGAAAGCAGTTAACAATATAAAATCGGGTGAAGCAATGGAGAACTGAGCCAATAGTGAGGCTTCCAGAAAAACTACCAGCATTACCCATCCAGCCTGATGAGCAGGGAAAAACTTTTCGACCAGTTTCAGTGTCTGATACAGCAACACAAAAAAGCAAATCAATGCCAGTAGATGAGAAACCCAAAGATGTACGCCAAAAATTTTCCACAACGCTGCCGTCAACATTCCCATCAAAGGCGGATGATAACCTGTTACCACCATGTCGGTTAAAGAATTTTGAGAAGGAATAATTAAATATCTGAAATTGGTCTGATAGAACCAATGACCTTCTTTGGAAATTTGCTGAACAGTATCCCAGAAATAGCAGTTATTCAGACAACCGGCAGTCAGTAAAGCATATAGAAAAATGATAATACCTATAAAAGAAAAATTTACTTTACGAACAGCATTCATTTTTCGGTAGATTTTAAGCTTTCAACAAAATCGTAAAAAGTGAGGACTATCACCAGCAAATATACGAAAAAAGCCGGTTGCATAGGTAAAACTTCATTGAAGCGCGAACAACGAATATACGAATATGTAGAAACCAATAAAATTCCTAAAGGCAAATACCATTTTTTTGGGAAAAACATCAAATAAACCAAACCGAAAATATCGGCCAAATACATATACCTTTCATGCATTCCCGGCAAAATGAACGGAATAACAATGAAACTCAAAAAAATAAATTTGATCCACGTTTCAATGGTGAACGTGATTTTTGGAGAACGAAGCCAAAAACCTACTGTCAAAGTCAGCAAAACGGTAAACAATATTCCGGCTACGGAAAAAGTATCAAAATCTGCTCCTGAAAACCAGATATAAATGTTAGGAAAATTCATGGTCAACAACCGATAATAGCCGGCTTGAGAAAAATACAGAGAAATTAATTCGACAAAACTTCGGCCATAAAACCATGCCGGCAAAATACTTACCACATAAACAGCGGGAACAATCAAAAAATAATACCACTTTATTTCCTTCCTCAAAAGTAAAACAAAAAAGAAAGGCAACACAAAAACAGCCTGCATTTTAAAAGCAAAAGCTACTCCCAATAGAAGAACCGATAAAAATTGTCGATTCTTTAAAGCATAAAAAATACTGCCTACCACAAAAGAAGCATAAATGGCATCGCATTGGGAGAGATAACTGCTGTTGAGCATTACGGTTGGCAACCAGGGGATAACTGCCAATGAAATCCAGAGAATCAGAGAATTGTGATATTTTAAACAAATAATTTTTCCCAAAAAATAAGCAGCCAGAAATTCAAAAAATATGGAAAATATTTTGATGACAAAAACTGGATCAACGGGAATTTTGGCAACAAGCGTAAGAAAATAAAGATAAGCTGGCGTATAATTGGAAAAATCGTATTGCAAAGCGGAAAAATATCCATGCGCTTTAATGAAATCAATCCACGGCTTCAGATATACCACATAATCGCCCGTTTTCAAAGGCAAAAAATACGCCTTAACAATTAATCCCAAAAAAATACATGCCAACCAAAAGTATTTGTTCAGCAGAAATTGCTGCAGAAAAAACCTTTTATGACGTATTTCGTTTCCCATTATTGAAGAGGAAAATTAAAAATACTGAGTTTTTTATCCATCACTTTACTTGGAATATTGGCTGCATTCAAAGCACTGTGAAACAAAAAGTTACTTCGAAAATATCTGTTTCTGTTCATTTCCAGCGCTTTCACCTTATCGGGATATTTTTGCTCGAATTTATCGGAACACCAAACGATACAGGCCGGATGATGAGATGCTTCACTATCACCTGCATGAAGCCATGCTCCATTTTCTCCCAGCGTTTCTCCATGATCGGATAAATAAATCATGACTGCATTTTCATTCTCAAAAAGCTGGATCAAACTGTCGAGGAAAAAATCGGTATAAACCACTGTGTTGTCATACGAATTAATTAATTCTTCTTTCGAACATTGGGAAAGTATCCTACTTGAAGTTACGGGAGTAAACACTTTAAAGGGAGGTGAGAAATGGTTGTTGTAATACCAATGACTTCCTATTGTATGCAAAACAAACAAATTGCACGGAGAATCTTTTTTCTTTATTTCTTTTGCGAGAGGAATCAAATCTTCATCCAACCATTCGTTATAGTTATAAACCGATTTTTCGGGATGACAATACAGAACTGTATCACATTCATTGATAAACGAGACATAAGTTTCAGCTGGATCTTGATTAGAAATCCATGAAGCATAATAACCACACTTTCTAAACAGGCTGATAAAGGATTTTTCCTGAAAAGCCCGCTCGGGATAAATGCTGTCGGCACGGGTAAGAATATGCGGCAGACTCATGTTGGTATTGGTAAATTCCGAGTAAATAGCAGGAAATGAAAAAATACTTTTTCTTTTAGATAATCGCGGATTGGTGAGGCGATGGTAACCATTCAGTGACAAATGATCGGCACGAAGAGCTTCTCCAATCACAATTACAACTTTCAATGAATCATTACAAGTTGACTTCAAAGTCGGATCGGGATCAATTCTTTCAGTGAAGAGAGTTTTACGTAATTTTTTATATTCAGAGAAGTTATAGTAAACATTGAAGGGGAAACGCTGCATTAAACTTGCTGTTAATCTGCCATTTGCAGTAAGTATAACACACAACAACAAGGCACTGGCAACAAAATGAATCAGTGGTTTAGAAACTTTTAATTTTTCGAATCTATATTTGACTGCAAAAATTGAAATCAATAAAGAGACAATTACAAAAACAACCAAAGGTATGGACACTACATCAAGCGTTGTCCTGAGATCGTTATGCAGAGAGGCATCAATCAGCATGGGAGTCAGAACCGCCTTGTATGCATAACGGTAAAAAGAAAGAACTGAACCCAACAACGAAAACAAAGGGAAAAATACGGCAAAAACATATTTGTTTACAGAGAAAAAATAAATCAGAAAAAATGTGGCAAAACATTCTAATCCCCAATGAAAAAGAGTGATAAACCAACCTTGCCAACCATTGAAAGGATTGTCGAGAAAATAGGGCAAAATAAAAAAAATGCCTGCCCACAAAGTACACGCCAAAACAAACAAAAAAAGAGAAAAAAATGATTTTATAACCGATTTCATTATCACTTTGATTTACCCACAACAAATGGCAGAAATTTATTCATCAATAACACAACAGGTATTAATACTAAAATACTTAAAAAAGTTAATAATAATGAAACTGATGGTGTTTCGTAAATTGACAATGGTAAATGAAAAACGAAGAAGGATATTGCCTTGATAAAACTGCCTGAATATAAATGTAGGACAAATATAATTAATGAATTAAAACCTAAAAAACTCAAGAGAGAATACCTGATTTTAACTTGAGTTATGAGCATAGACAAAGAAACAATAAAAATGATTCCAGCTGACGCACCAAGCAAAAAGTATAAATAATTTCCAAAATAATTGTCTGACACTTCTATTTTTCCATTCAGTTGAGCAATGATTAACACTACTAAAAATGACATTATCGAAAGAGCTGACAGTAATGCTTTGCTCCTGTTTTTATCCAGAAACTCCGATTTCAGGCCAACTCCTAAACCATAAAACAACAACATACTCATTGCAATGTCCATCCCCCATGGTAATCGAAATACATGATTGAATTTGTAATTGATAAAAGCAATTACAGCTATCATCACCAATAAAAAAAACTGCTGTTGTTTTTTTGTTTTTCTGAAGATAAGAAAATAGAAATTCTCTACCGAAAACAAACAGGTCAAAAACCACAATGGAACATTGTGCGCTAAATTGGAAGCATTTCCATAAACTATTCCAAAAATAGGTTTTAAAGCATTGACATTAGTTGAAATATCGTTCCCAAATTTTCTCCCTATAAACAGCCACAACAAATAGGTTATAAAATTGAAAAAAAGATAAGGGATCAACAGTTGAAATGAACGCTTACGAAGAAAAGAGGTATAATTTGGAAATTTATCAAAACTAAAAAATAAGCCGGACAAGAAAAAGAAAAGCGGTATATGAAAAGCGTATATTACGCTTTTAGCAGCATCCGAAGTCCCAAAATGCCCGTAAACTACCAAAGAAACAGCAATTCCTTTAGCAATATCGACCCATTTAACCCTTCCTTTCATGTGAAGAGTCAATTGATTACCAATATTTTCGTAATGGTACTTTGCGTACCATCTTCACTGGCTCCAATCACCAAATAAATACCGGTACTGACTTTCTGGCCATGCAGATTTTTACCGTTCCACGTAGCCAAGCTGCCGTTGGATGTTGTTTCATAAACCAGATTTCCATTTAGATCGGTAATTTTTATATGTGTATTTTCCATTAAGCCCGTGATGGTAATGACTCCATTGTAGGTTTCTCTTACCGGATTGGGATAGGCATGTACATCGCCAAAAGTGCTTCCGGCTTCCGCAGCATCGCTTTGATAAGAAACGATTCCTTTCCCCGTTCCAAAATAAACTTCACCGCTTACAGGATGAATGGCTATAGACATAATATTGTTGGATAGCAAGGGACTGTTGGAAACAGTAAAATGCTGAATGGTTTCTTGCCCGTTCTCCGACATTAAATATACGCCGGATGATTTTGTACCAATCCATTTTCGGTTGGCTCCATCTACAGCTATGGCTTGAATTGTTTCGCCGGCCAACAAATAATCTGCCAGATTGGTGCCATCATTTCTCGGAATCTTTACGCGCGAACAGGTAAAATCTGCATCAAAAACATTCGAAGGATTGTAAAACAACAGAGGTCCCATATCTGTTCCCACCCAAATCACATGATTTTTGTCCTCCACCATACAATTGTAAAGTGTTGGTGAAATATTGCTCGCAACTTCATCCGTGTTTCTAAAATAGGAGTAAAATATCGATTTATCATCTCTCTGATCATCGATAGTTCCGTTATCATCAATAATACAAATTCCCTGTTCGGAACGCACAGACAAAATCCATTTTTGATTAGGATTTAATGATGGAATTAATATTTGTCCTAAAGTAGGTCGTGAAGCAATTCCCGGATAAGCAAGTTGTGTCCATTGACCGTCGGATTTCAAAATTTTAATACCGTACGAAGCTCTGGTATTGGTAAACCAAACATTTCCTTCCGCATCAAAAACACCACCATCCATTCGCATATAAAGATATGAACTATTGGGATCATTAGGGTAAATGGTTTCAATAGGACTATTGGTAAAATTATACCAATTACTGAACTGATTGTTTTTAAATTCATAAATACCCGTTCCATAAGAAGGAACAAAAAAATGAGAAGCGTCATTAGGATCAACAGCAATGTCCATAAAATCCAACACTCTTTTCCCAGTTTGGGTTTCAATGGTTTTTCCATCAATATTGGTCCAAACTCCATCTTCAAGCATCATAACGTAACCCTGCTGAGAATACTGTGCAGAAGATCTTCCACCAGGCACCACAAACAATTTTTTTCCCGAGAATCTCATTTGCCAGGGAATATTAACTGCCGGACCGGAAGGTTTGTAAGAAGACACTACCGGTTGCTGTGTCCCTTCCTGACGATAGGAAATAATACCATTCCCATTGGCCGCAAACCAACACGTATTGTTTTCAGTGTCGTATTCTGCATCTGCAACAACGCCAATTCCCGAAACAGTTTTTGATACTATTTTATTGTCAACCGAATAAATATTATTGTCGGTGCCTAATATCAACAAAACTCCATTTGAAACCAATAAATTTTTAGCCGTAACTTGTGGAAGAAAAGGCGACCATTGCCCTCCGGCATTTTTTTGATAAATTTTACCGTCACGAAGGAGAAAAAGCTGATCAGCAAAAGATATAACAGACTGAAAATTACCACTTCCGGGCAAATTGTTTTCTGTTGACCAAACTTCATAACTCACTAAATACGGGCTGGTAACATCAGCTTTGTAAACTGCACTTTTGGAAAGAGCATAAATAGTCTGACCGTGAACCGTCGTACAGAGTACATCCACCGGAGATGCATCGGCCCCGATAAAATATGTTTCGGCTATTTCCTTTTTCTCCATATTCAAAACTACGATACCAAAGTGGCAAGATAAATAAGCTTTATTTCCGAAAAAATAAATATGTTGAACTTCTTTGCTGAAAGTCATTTGTTTGTTGTAAAAATCGGGGAGATTAATCACACTACCATCATTTACAAAATCAATATTTCCATTGACATATGTAACCAGCAACTGTTCGGAAGTAGGATCATATTCGATTCGCCCAACAGAAGTATCGTGCAATCCACTGATTTTACTGTAGAATTCCATACTTCCATCCAGTTTATCTACTGAAAATAAAGCACCATCGCTTACAGCATAAATTTTTTTATCGGATTGCGCTATCTGACCAACACTGTTGTACGCCAGATGCATTCTCCATTTACCCATGCCTATATTGTCTGCCTGAATAAAAGAAGCAAACAAGCTACAGTAAATCAATAAAATGTAAAAAATCTTATTTTTCATAAGTTAAATATTTGTTTTTGAGGAAATAGCGCACTTAATTCTATCACGCCACATCGAAAATAGTAATATATTTAGTCAAATCTGATTTAGATTTAAAATTTAGTTGCAGTCAAATAAGTTACCGATAAAATAAACTGAAAAATTTCTGTTTTATTTTGTTCTGTCAATGATTGATAATGACATGAAGCTATTTTAAAACTTGAATTTTCAATGTTCCTTTGACAGAATAAAATCTGCAAATTTTTTCACGGCTATTGCCCTGTGGCTGATTTGGTTTTTTTGCTCCGCCGACAATTCTGCAAAAGTTTTTTCGTAACCATCAGGAACGAATATGGAATCGTATCCAAAACCACCTTCACCACGAGGTTCAAGAGCGATAACGCCACTGATTTTTCCTTCAAAAAAATATTCTTCCCCTTGCAAAATAAGGGCAATGACTGTTCTGAATCGAGCTTTTCGATTGGTTTGTTGCTTCATTAAACGCAACACTTTCATTCGGTTTTTGTAAGAATCTTGCTCCAACCCCGCATATCGTGCCGAAAAAACTCCAGGCTCACCTCCCAGTGCCTCAATTTCCAAGCCGGTATCGTCGGCAAAGCAGTCCAACTGAAATCTGTCGTAAACATATTTTGCCTTCATCAAGGCGTTACCTTCCAACGTATCAGCAGTTTCAGGTATTTCATCGAAGCAGCCTATTTCCGATAAACTTCGAATATTTACTTTCCCGTCCAAAATTGCCCTAACTTCTTGCAACTTATGAAGATTGTTTGTAGCAAAAACCAATTTTTCCACTTTAAAATAATGTTGATTTCCTTTAGATTTTTCTAACCCATGCAAAGATAACTATTTTACAAAAATAATTATTAAAGCTGCTTTTTTCAATTCATTTCGATTTTTATTTTTTTTCTCTACTTTTGCAACAAATATGCATCGAAAACAATAAAAAATGGCAAAAAAAGATAGAATCAATTTCAGCAAGATTGGCGCCATAGCGGCTGCCACAGGCTCTGCCGTAGGATTGGGCAATATTTGGCGTTTCCCATATTTGCTTGGAGAATCCGGAGGAGGGGCTTTTCTGTTGGTTTACATTCTTTGTGTTATTTTTCTCGGGCTGCCGGTTATGATTTCCGAGTTTTCCATCGGTCGAATGGCGCAGGCAAATGCAGCAGGTTCGTTTCGAACTTTGGCGCCAAAAGGAAAATGGTGGCTGGTCGGACTTATGGGCGTTATTTGTTCTTTCATCATTCTGGGTTTTTATGTAGTTGTTTCAGGGTGGACACTCGAATACATTGCCCAGTCTATTGGCAATAAGTTTTCACACGTTTCGCCTGCCCAACTGAATCAATCATTTACCAATTTCAGCACCGATACTTTTCGCCCTATTGGCTGGATGATTCTTTTTACTGCATTTACCTGTGCCATTGTTTTGGCAGGAGTCAAGGATGGGATTGAGAAAAGTACCAAATTCATGATGCCTTTGCTGTTTTTGATTATCATCATTTTGGGAATTCGTTCCATTACTTTACCCAACGGTACCGAAGGATTGAAATTTCTTTTCAAAACCGATTTCGGAAAAATTAATTCAGAAGTCGTTTTGAGCGCGATGGGACAAGCTTTTTTTTCATTAAGTTTGGGAATGGGCTGTATGATAACTTACGGTTCCTACATGAATAAACACAACAATCTCAGTTCCACTGCGCTTCAAGTTACCATTCTCGATACGCTGGTAGCCATCCTTGCTTCCATTGCCATTTTCCCAGCAGTATTTTCTTTCGGCATTGATCCTGCTCAAGGTCCCGAACTGGTATTTATAACCTTGCCTCATATTTTTTCACAAATGCAAGGTAGTGCGATCTGGTCAACTCTGTTTTTCATTTTGCTGGCTTTGGCTTCTTTAACTTCTACCATTTCACTTTTGGAAGTAATCGTTGCCTACATGAATGAAGAATTACATATTTCGCGAGCCAAAGCAGCAATCGGTTCATCGGTTGGCGTAATTATTCTCGGAGTCATGGCTTCATTCTCATTGGGAATATGGAAAGAATTTACCATTTTTGGACTTGGATTCTTCGATTTATTTGATGCTCTGACTTCAAAAGTACTGATGCCGGTGGGAGGAATTTTTATATCGTTATTTGTTGGCTGGAAAATCGACAAACAGAAAATTTACAAAGAACTCAGCAGTAACGGAAAATACAAAATACCTTTTTTAAATGTTTTTTTGTTGATAACCCGATACCTTGCCCCTCTCGCCATTCTTCTCATTCTACTGAATCAGTTTGGGTTGACAAAATGGCTTGGTTTTTAATAAATTTGAAACATTGCTCCCAATATAAAAATAAGAATGAATACATTTGAAAACCACAGCATGAGTACCAAAATGCACGAAAAAATGATTGAAGCCAACAATATTCATAAAAGTTTTGGCAACTTGGAAGTGCTGAAAGGTGTAGATTTATCGGTTGAAAAAGGAGAAGTTGTAGCCATCGTTGGCCCAAGTGGAGCAGGTAAAACCACACTGCTACAGATATTGGGAACCATTGACAAACCAAATGATGGAATTGTATCTATTAATGGAGTAACTTTCAGCAAATTATCCGAAAAAGAACTTTCAGCATTTCGGAATCGAAATATCGGTTTTGTTTTTCAGTTTCATCAACTTCTTCCCGAATTTACGGCTTTGGAAAATGTTATGTTTCCTGCCTTGATTGCCGGAAAAGAAGTTAAAAAAACAACTGACAAAGCAAAAAAAATTTTGGAGGAACTTCAACTTTCAGACCGTATGCATCACAAACCCAACGAATTGTCGGGCGGAGAAAAACAACGGGTAGCCGTAGCACGCGCTTTAATCAATGATCCTTTACTGATACTGGCCGATGAACCTTCCGGTAGCCTCGATTCAAAAAACAAAACGGAACTTCACAAGTTGTTGTTTCAACTACGCGACAAATTGGGATTGACCATCGTCATTGTTACACACGATAAAGATTTGGCTTTACAAACCGACAGGGTAATAGAGCTGAAAGATGGAATGGTGCTGAAAACGACAGAAAAAGAAAAATTCGTAGTCTCGCCGGGAATCGAACCCGAATCTAAAGTTTAGGAAACTTTCGTTCTATCCATTGAACTACAAGACCATTTTTTGAAAGTGGTGCAAAATTACATTTTTTCGGCGATAAATAAAAATTTACTTCCTGCTTCTCAGCCTTTCTCATCCTGAAAATTATCAACGTTATGAGTAAAAATAAATTTTTTGTTGTCTGGAAAGGGAAACAGCCCGGAATTTATCCTTCTTGGGAAGAATGCAGTCGGCAAGTTCATCAATTTGAAGGAGCGAAATTTAAAGGTTTTGCTACTGAAAAAGAAGCTCAACAAGCATTTAAATCACCTTTCTGGAAATATATCGGCACATCAAATAATGCTCAAAAAAAACCTGCAGGGGAAAAAACACCAGTCGGGCAACCGATAATGGAAAGTATTTCGGTAGATGCTGCCTGCAGCGGTAATCCCGGAATGCTCGAATATCGCGGAGTTTATACCAAAACAGGCAAAGAAATTTTTCATCAGGGC
>JAAYUQ010000068.1 GCA_012517575.1 Bacteroidales bacterium
ACATTGATGCGCTACCTCAGTTGATTAATCCCAAAACGGGGAAAATTCACACTTCTTACAACCAAACCACTACCGCTACCGGTCGATTGAGTTCGAGCAATCCCAATTTGCAGAATATTCCCATTCGCGATGAATTGGGGAAAGAAATACGAAAAGCTTTTATTCCGGAAGAAAACAGCCTGTTTCTCAGTGCCGACTATTCACAGATTGAACTTCGTGTGATGGCTCATTTGAGCAACGACGAAAATATGATAGACGCTTTCAAAAGTGGTTTGGATATACATGCTGCTACTGCAGCCAAAATTTACAAGATACCGTTGGAAAAAGTTACTTCTGAAATGCGTAGGCATGCCAAAACGGCCAATTTCGGAATTATTTACGGGATTTCTGCTTTTGGTCTGGCAGAACGGCTGGGCATTTCACGCACAGAAGCCAAAAACCTGATTGATGAATATTTTCTTACCTATCCGCAGGTTAAAACGTATATCGAAAATGCCATCAAAAAAGCCAAAGAAAACGGTTATGTGGAAACGCTACTCGGAAGAAAACGCTTCTTGCCCGATATCAATTCTCAGAACAGCGTGGTGAGAGGTTTTGCCGAACGAAATGCGGTAAACGCACCTATTCAGGGCTCGGCAGCAGACATTATAAAAATTGCAATGGTGAACATTCAGCGAAAACTGGAACAGGAGAATTTGCTGGCAAAAATGATTTTGCAGGTACACGACGAATTGAACTTTACCGTTCCTGTAAATGAATTGGAAACAGTGCGAAAACTTGTTGTATACGAAATGGAACATGCTTTTCCTCTTAATGTTCCGTTAATTGTAGATTGCGGCGTGGGGAACAATTGGCTCGAAGCACATTAACAATTTTTTTAACGGTTAAGATCATGTATTTTTTCTAATTCCTATAGCTTCAGCATTATACGTCAAATCGAGTATAGAAGAAGAAAAGGAATTAGTTCTTCGTATTCAACCAGTAAAAAAATCTTTGTTGAACAATTTTTTCTATTTTTTGAAAAGGCTTCTTTTCAGGAAACTTTTATAGTATTACTCCCCTAAACGAATTATTTCTCAGTTAAATTTCTTATTTTTGCAAACCAATAACATATATTTGTTTTAAAGCTTCAAACATTAAATTTCCTTTTCATGAGAAGAGTGAGAGTTCGTTTTGCGCCAAGTCCTACTGGTCCCTTGCACATTGGCGGTGTTCGCACAGCGTTGTACAATTTTCTTTTCGCCCGAAAAAACAATGGCGACATGCTTTTGCGCATTGAAGATACCGATTCATCACGTTTTGTTCCCGGAGCAGAAGATTATATTGTGGAGTCGCTGAAATGGTTGGGAATTACTATAGATGAAGGTGTCGGGGCAGAAAAGGAAGGTGCGTTTGGCCCTTATCGCCAAAGCGAAAGAAAAGCTATTTATCGAAAATATGTAGATCAGCTGTTGAATAGCGGAAAAGCTTACATTGCTTTTGATTCACCCATTGAGTTGGAAAGCAAAAGGGCTGAAATACCCAATTTTCAGTATGATGCCGGGACGCGTCTTTTGATGAACAATTCTTTGACCTTGCCAGAAGAGGAAGTGAGGAAAAGGATAGAAAATAATGAACAATATGTAGTTCGCATCAAAATTGAACCCGGAGAAGAAATTGTAGTGAACGATTTGATTCGTGGCGAAGTTACCATCAATTCTTCGGTAATTGACGACAAAGTTATTTTCAAATCGGTTGATGAACTGCCAACTTACCATTTGGCAAATGTTGTAGATGATTATCTGATGCAGATAACTCACGTCATTCGTGGCGAAGAATGGTTGCCGTCTTCGCCTTTACATATTTTGTTGTACCGATATTTGGGATGGGAAAACGAAATGCCTCAATTTGCGCATCTCCCGCTTCTGCTCAAACCTGATGGGAAAGGTAAACTTAGTAAACGCGACGGCGACAGGCTCGGCTTTCCGGTTTTTCCTCTCAACTGGAAAGATCCACGAACCGGCGAAAT
>JAAYUQ010000069.1 GCA_012517575.1 Bacteroidales bacterium
ATCAATCCTTGATGTTTGTGAAAAATAGCCGAAATGAGCAGCAAATAAACCGGCAGTCGAGCGCTGCACGACATGAAAGTAATAATAATCATGGTTAGAATTCGGTCTTTTCTGTTTTTCAGCGTTCGGGTGGCCATAATAGCCGGAACATTACAGCCAAAACCCATTACCAGCGGTACGAACGATTTTCCATGCAATCCGATTTTATGCATAAGTTTATCCATAATAAAGGATGCTCTGGCCATGTAACCGGTGTCTTCCATAATCGAAATGAAGAAAAACAAAATCATGATGTTGGGAAGAAAAATGATTACTCCACCTACGCCTCCGATAATTCCCTGAACAATCAAATCTCGCAATGCTCCTTCGGGCATAACATTTTCGACCCAGTTCCCCAGCAGTGTGATTCCATTGTCAATCCATTCCATTGGATAGTTCCCCAATTTGAAGGTGGCTTCAAACATCAACCACATGAAAAAAAGAAATATGGGATAGCCCCAAATTTTATGCGTAAGCAAATCGTCGAGTTCACGAGTGGTTTCTCTTCGATTCTTTTTTGGTAGTTTAAGTGTTTCTTTCAGCGCTCCGTCAATAAATCCGTATTTTGCCTCGGTAATTACGGTTTCCGCCGTTTCGCCGTATTCTTTTTCCAGTTCTTGTTTTGCTCTTTCGGCTGTTTTTATTATTTCGTTGTAATTGTTGTATTTTTCGAGTTGGGACATGGTGGTTTTATCACCCTCCAGTAATTTGATAGCCAGGTATCGTGAAGAATATTTATCGGTTATGGCAGGTTCTTTCCATATTACATCCTGAATTTCCTTGATAGCCTTTTCAATGTTTGTCCCATAATTGATGTGAATGTGTCGAGAGATGGGATCGGCATCTTCGTGAACTTCTATCACCTTTTTGAAAAGTTCATCAATACCTTTTCCTTTGGAGGCGATGGTTGGCACTATGGGAATACCAAGCATTTTCCCAAATGCCTTGAAGTCGAACTGTATTCCTTTCTTCTCCAGTTCGTCAAACATATTGAGCGCCATTACCACTTTTATGTCCATGTCGATAAGTTGAGTAGTAAGAAAAAGATTACGTTCAAGATTAGAAGCATCCACTACGTTGATCACGACGTCTGGCATTTTTTCGGTAAGGTGATTTCTTACAAAAAGTTCTTCAGGTGTGTATTCATTGATGGAATAGGTTCCCGGAAGGTCGACAATTTTAAATACATATCCGTTTTTTTTCAATATGGCTTCCTTTGAATCCACCGTTACGCCAGCATAATTTCCCACCCGTTCGTGTGCTCCGGAAGCATAATTGAAAAGTGTCGTTTTTCCTGAATTTGGATTCCCTACCAGAGCTACTTCAATAATTTTTTCTTTCCCGAGCAGGGAATGTTGGAGTATTTCTTCTTTTGGCTCACTTGCTTCTATTTCATCTATAAAAGTTCCTTCAAATTTTCGGTTGTTAAGCCATTCCTGGGCTTGGTCCAGCAGCATAACTTCAACCAGTTCAGCTTCTGAGCGACGCAAGGAAACTTTGTAACCCATTATTTCGTATTCAATGGGATCCTGTAAAGGCGCTTTTTTGATCACCTTAATCTTTTTTCCTTTGACAAACCCCATTTCCGTAAGACGCCTTCGAAATGAACCATGTCCTATTATTTTGCTGATCACGCCTTCCTGTCCCGGTTCCAAATCGGCCAATAATGTATTTTTTATTTGCATCACAAGAATTTAAAAATTAATATAAAAACGTAATAATCCGACAAATGCGTTATTTATTGTTTCTCCCGTTCCTGCCGGATGAAGAATGTATTGCAAGTCCGGCTGAAGACTGAAATATTCATTGAAATGATATTGATAAGTCAGTTCAAAAGCAGTTTCTCCCTTTCTGTCGAAATTTTTCAATGCTGCATGAGCAATGCCAAATCCCAATAAATCGTCGGAGTTTTTTGTTAGAATTCCTTTCAGGTTGATTCCGGCTCCGGCATATAGATAATGTTGATTTTTATTTTTCGGACTGACTGACAATTGCCCAAAAGCTGATATTTTTTGATTAATTTCCTGGTCTGCAATAAGATAGACGCCGTTGTTCTTTTGTTTGATGTTTGAACTGTCTGTTGATTGATGAAAATACAATCCGATTTTGTATGAGCCGTTTCGGTCTTTCAAAGGACTTTTGTTCCACTCGATTTCACTGATGGAAAGGAATCCTTCTTTTTGGCTAATTTCCCAATTTAAGCGGTAGTGGTGAGATTCAAAATCATCAGGTTGTCCATCATAGACAGCCGTTTTCAACAGTAAATTTTCCAAAAGACTCCATTCCAAGCGAAGCCCGAGTGCTGTAAAAGGGAAAATGGGACTTGGTATATTATAGGCAAAAGTAGAAGGAATGCCGAAAGAGCTGTTGATAAAAGCACTTCCGTATTCGGAGGCTGCAAAGTTTCCATCCATATTTTGCAGTCCGGCAGAAAGATTTATTTTTCCTATTTGTTGAGCAAACCAAAGATTGTTCAAAAATGTATGATTTCCAGCTTCAATGTTGGATACACCCTGAAAGTCGCCGGTCAAATCTGCTGCAGGCAGTCCGCCATGTGTATTCATTCCTTCTATCAGCAATGTGCCGCCATCCCACCAGCCAGCCATCCGTGTATTCAATTCGGCTTTCAGCGATACAAGTCCGAGATAGGTACTGCCGCGCTTTATTCCTCCATTGAAGTTTTTTGCTCCTTCGCCAATATATGAAACCGAAAGATGTAAAGGTTTTGTCGTCTCGGTTTGTGCTGACAGAAATGTTGCCAACGAACCGTAAAACAAGGTCAACATCAATCCGACTTTGTTGCATGAAGCCATGAATACTTTCTTTGATTCTGGCTGAACTTCTCGAAGATTTTTTTTCATCATTTCCATCAAAATTTTTATCGAATTTTTGTTTTTGACGGCACAAAGTTACACAATTTAGATTGATTCTAAATAAGAATTAGTAAATAAATTTATTTTAATAAATAATTTTTTGTAATTTATTAAAAATCTGCATTATGGATATTCCTTTTTTTTGTGAATTTTGAATAACTATTAATTTGAAATTATTCTAAATTGAAAAGAAATTTTTCCATGAAAACTAAATATTCAATAAAGTTCCTGATTTATAAATTGTTGAAGATATTATAAAATAAGAGAAGTTGAATCCAATTCTGTTTGTTGGGGAATGGTCAGTTTATGACTTTAGAAAAATATTGTCATTGAAATCGAATTTTTAATTTTTTTGATTTAAATGAGGAGAGTAAGGACAAAAGAGAGCGTGAAACCTATTTTTCCATGTTTTTTTACAAGTTGTCGATTTACATTACAACAATTGAATCCGTATCGATTTATTATATA
>JAAYUQ010000070.1 GCA_012517575.1 Bacteroidales bacterium
GGCTGCATCAGCTTGGAATTTGAAGAAAATGATGGAAAAACTCAAAGAAGAGTTTTTTTGTTTCATTTTTAGATTACTTTTTCGCCAAAACTTTTATAACCTTGCCGCTTAAAAATAGACTTTTTAAGGAATGACTATTTAAAAATATTTCTTGTAGAAAATAGCAGAAAATCAGCGAAAATTAGCGAAAAAAAAAGAAAAACCATTTCTCGCAGATGTTCGCAGATTAAATACGCAAATAGACGCAGAAAAATAATCTGCTTTTATCAGATTTTTTAAGTTGGGAAAAGAAAGCCCTACTTTTTGAAAAACTGAATTACCTTTTGGAGTTGTTCGAGGCAAGCGGCAAGTGTCAGACCTAAAGCCAATCCTATCAAAACGCCATAAATTCCATATTTGAGTCTTCCATTCATAGGAAAAGGATTGACAACAAACCCTGATGGCAATACCATAGGTTGTTTGTAGGTTAGCAATTCAGATTCAGCTTCCGATTTTACCTTTTGAAGAAACAGCATATCTCCATAAAAAAGTTGTTTCTGCTGTTCTCCCACAATCAAACGGTCTTTTGACCATTTTAACTGTTTTTCCGTATCCTTAAAATAGGAAATTTTAGCCAAACTATCCAATCGTTGCATTTCAGCAACAGAAATATCAATTTTTCCTTTCAATTCATTTCTTCGAGCTGTATATTTAAGCTGAACAATAGGTTGTGAATTAAAGAAAATTAAAATTGCCTTTTCAACTTGAGGAACTTGAGAAATATTTCGGGTAATAAGGCGAAAATATATTTTATCTTTCATTCGAACATTTAAGGTGTCCTCCAATGAATGGTTATTGGCAAAATCAACCATATCTGGAGTTGAATCATTCAGATAATCAATTACATAAAAGGAGTTGAAAGATACGATGTTCTTTGCAATGCTGTCGGGTAATAGCAATTTCGTGCTTAGTGAAGAATATTGGTTATCGGCTCTCGATTGTTCCAGTTGTCCAGCAATTTCTTTCATGGTGAAAGCATCAACCCCGTACAGGGAGGCCATAGCTTCTGCTGAATATTGTCTGTTACTTGGTCGAGCCATGTATTCACCTATTGCAAAACATAAGACAATTAGCGTTAAGGTTAGATATTTTTTTCTATAACCTGCCTTCAATAGATACAAAATAAAGTTGATAAAAGATTTACTTACTTTTACCACCCAGGCATTGAACATTTTTATCAAATCCAGCAAATTAATTTCCTTAGTATTTTTCTCGTCCATATTGATTGAATATTTATTTGTTTTTCAAAATCGATTGCCTAATTATTCTTCTTTCCATTGCTCTATATCATAACTTTTTTCCCAATAATCTTCACCTTCATTTTTATTATCATCTTCTTCTTCCCATTCTGGTTTGGGAGGTTGTGGTCCTCTGTGCCTGTACACAAAAGCCAAAAAAATTCCTGTTACGGCTCCCGATAAATGTCCTTCCCACGAAACCGGATCGTCGGGCAACCACGGGAAAAGATGCCAAACCATGCTGCCATAAATGAATACAACAATTAACGAAATGGCTATCAATGGTATATGTTTCCTGATAATTCCGCTGAAAAATAGAAAAAAAGCCAATGAATAAATGATGCCACTTGCACCAATGTGATAGCTTTCGCGTCCTATACACCATAAAATAAAGCCACTTAATACTGCTGAAGTAATCAGCACGCGGTTGGCAACTTCACTGTAAAAATAATACAAGCAAATTCCCAAAATAAAAAATGAAAGAGCATTGTTCATTAAGTGTCTCCAATCGGCATGAATGAATGTGTATGTAAATATGCTCCAAATATTTTCCAATTTTCTGGGATAAATACCGGCTTTGTGAAAATCCCAATCCATGCCATGTTCCAGAGCAAAACACAAAATCCACAAAATACATACGATTAAAGGAACAAAAATAGCAAATTTCCATCGTTGCTTCTCCAATTCATTTTCGCTGTCGCTCGTCATTCCGTAGCACTATTTTCTAAATAACGTCTTCCAAACACTAAAAATTACATCAAAGGTAAAAAATTTTTTATTTGGGAAGATATTTTTTAACGGTCAGATGAATTTTCTCTACAATTTAGTAATCATTTTTTTGAATGCATTTTATAAAATTTTGATAAACAATAAATTGCGAATATCAATCTAATTTATAATTAAGAGCAATCGAAAAAAATTTTCAAACATTGAAAAAATTATCAACTTTCTTTTTTTAAATTGGAAATTTTGAATAAATTGCAAGCAATATTTTCAATCATTCGAAGGAATGAATTTTGTGCTTTTTAAAATTTCTATACTTTTTCGTTGATAATATTGATAATCAGATAATCAAAGAATAAAAATCAAATGAGTTATCTAAGTTTCGACAAATCCTTATTAATTAATCTTGAACGGTCTCTTTCGAAAGAAATTCTGCGTACCAATCGTGCAGGTACTTACAATAGTTCTACTCTGATAGATTGCAACACCAGAAAATATCATGGGCAATTGGTAGTACCTATACCTGAATTGGGCGAAGCGAACCATGTTTTGCTCTCTTCGTTGGATGAAACCATTGTTCAGCATGGAATAGAGTTCAATTTGGGAGTTCATCAGTATGAAGGGAACAACTTTTATCCAAATGGGCACAAATATATTCGCCAATTTGACTGCGAGATTATTCCGAGAACAATTTATCGTGTGGGTGGAGCAATTCTTTCTAAAGAACGCATGCTGGTTTCTTTTGAACCGCGCATTCTTTTCAAATATACTTTGTTGGAAGCTCATTCACCAACTTTTTTACGCTTTAAACCTTTTCTGGCTTTTCGAAATGTACATCAACTTACTCATCAAAATACAGAAGCCAATTGTGATTTTCAGGAAGTTTCTAATGGGATAGCTATGAAACTTTATGAAAATTATCCGACACTTTATATGCAACTTTCCAAAAAGAATGTTTATCAACATTATCCTGACTGGTACAAAAATATAGAATATTTCAAAGAAAAGGAGAGAGGCTTTGAATATAGGGAAGACTTGCTGGTACCGGGTTCTTTTGAAATTCCCATAAAAAAAGGAGAATCTGTAATTTTCTCTGCTGGCATATCGGAAATTTCTACTTCTTCGCTAAAAAATCTTTGGGAGAAGGAATTGAAAAAAAGAAATCCGCGTTCGGATATGTTCAGTGCATTGAAAAATTCTGCCCAGCAATTTTACAAACGCGAGGGCGACAAAACTTATTTATTGGCAGGTTATCCATGGTTTACGGCACGGGCAAGAGATGAATTTGTAGCTTTGCCCGGTTGTACGTTATCGATTGGCAGAATGGAATATTTTGATGCCATAATTGAAACGGCTATTCCTGAAATTGAAAATTTTGTAAACGAAAACAAAGTTAGCTCCAAACTCAAAGAAATTGATGCTCCCGACGTTTTGTTGTGGTTTGTGTGGACAATTCAGCAATATGCTCGTCACACTTCACTTTCAGAAACAGCGCAGCGTTTCGGGAAACTGGTTGCTTCCATTATTTCTTTTGTTCGCAAACAACGGCATCCCAATCTTTTTCTTCACAACAACGGCTTGCTTTATGTGAATGGTTTGGAGAAACCTGCAACGTGGATGAATGCGGTAGAAAATGGCAGACCCATTACTCCTCGAACAGGTTACGTAGTTGAAATTAATGCACTGTGGTATAATGCTTTGAAATTTTCTTCTCAACTTCTTGGTGAAATGGGAGAGGAGATGGAAGCCAATGTAATAGACTATCAGGCAGGCATATTAAGAGAATCGTTCATAAAAACTTTTTGGAATGGAAACTATCTTTACGACTTTGTTAACGGCAATTACAATGACAAGGAAGTTAGACCAAACATGATTTATGCAGTGGGCTTACCATTCTCTCCTCTTGAAAAATCACAGCAGAAGTTGATTCTCGATATTGTAACCAAAGAATTGTTGACACCGAAAGGATTAAGAACCATTAGCCCTAAGAGTGGTATGTATCGTCCGGTGTACATAGGTGGACAGTTGGAAAGAGACCGAAATTACCACAACGGGCCTGTTTGGCCTTTTACTTTTGGTGCATTTGTTGAAGCTTATTTAAAAATTTACAAAATGAGTGGAAAATCTTTTATCGAAAGAATGATGATTGGCTTCGAGGCAGAAATGAAAGAATTGTGTGTCGGTACACTTTCCGAATTATATGACGGGAATCCACCTTTTAAGGGACACGGCGGAATGTCTTTCGCCATGAATGTGGGAGAAGTATTGCGTGTAATGGAAATTTTGAAAGAATATAAAGAAGACTAATACCACTGAATTTGGTGTAAACGGAAAGTTTAGAGGTGAGTATATACGATGAAAAACTGAAGAATGTATGAAAGTACTAATGTTTGGCTGGGAATTTCCTCCTCATATTTTGGGCGGTTTGGGAACGGCTTCCTATGGATTGGTGAAAGCTATGGCTGGCAAGCCCGATATGAATATCACTTTTGTAATTCCCAAGCCTCACGGTGACGAAGACCAAAGTTTTTTAAAAATTATTGGTGCCAGTTATGTGCCGGTAGTTTGGAAAGAAAACGATTGGAATTATGTTAACGAGCGCATAGGCTGGATCATGAATCCCGATGAATATTTCTGGCTGAGAAATGGGATCAAATACGATTTTCGTAGAATTTATACCAACGATTTGGGTTGTATCGAATTTTCCGGTCGTTATCCCGAAAATTTGCTGGAGGAAATTTCAAATTATGAAGCTGTGGCAAGTGTGTTGGCACATCAATTGAGCTTCGATGTGATCCATTCACACGACTGGTTGACTTATCCAGCCGGTATTTTTGCCAAACAAATCAGCGGAAAACCTTTAGTAGTTCATGTGCATGCTACTGAATTTGATCGCAGCAGGGGAAATGTAAATCCCATAGTTTATGATATTGAAAAAAGAGGAATGGATGCTGCAAATCATATTATTACAGTTAGCAATTTGACCCGAAATATTGTGATTGAAAAATATTTTCAAGATCCAAAAAAGGTTACAACCGT
The DNA here is from genome assembly GCA_012517575.1 of Bacteroidales bacterium. Taxonomy (GTDB): domain Bacteria; phylum Bacteroidota; class Bacteroidia; order Bacteroidales; family Paludibacteraceae; genus MVYY01. The sequence goes on from JAAYUQ010000070.1 coordinate 5,040, forward strand.
TCACAATGCCGTTGAACCTCTTCCTGATGTTGATTCTTATGTTAAAACACCGAGAAGAGACAAAATTGTAACTTTTTTGGGAAGAATAACCATGCAAAAAGGGCCGGAATATTTCGTAGAGGCAGCCGAACGTGTACTGAAAAAAAATAAAAAAGTTCGCTTTGTGATGGCAGGTAATGGGGATATGATGTTGGATATGATTAATTTGGCTGCAAAGCGTCGTATTACAGATCGTTTTCATTTTACCGGTTTTCTTAAGGGCAGGCAGGTTTATCAAATGCTGGCCGATAGCGATGTATATATCATGCCTTCAGTATCCGAACCTTTTGGGATTTCTCCGTTGGAAGCCATGCAAGTGGGAACGCCAACCATAATTTCAAAACAATCGGGTTGCTCGGAAATTTTAACGCATTCTATCAAAATCGACTATTGGGATATCGATGGCATGGCCGATGCAGTAAATGCCATTATCAGAAACCCGGCCATGTACAAAAGCCTTCACGAATTGGGACGGGAAGAAGTTAATAATATTCGTTGGGAGGATGCAGGAGAAAAAGTAATTAAAATATACAACAGTTTATTGGGAAAATAATGTTCCTGACATTAATCCTATTTTTTGAAATAGGACTTTGTTAATAAATTATCTTTCTGATAATCAAATTTATAAATTAAAACTAATTTTTTGTTTGAAGGGATTTGTTACTGTTTATTGGAGTAAGAAATAGCAGAGAATAGTAAATTCAATTCAGAACTTAAAGAAAAAAGGATAAACGTATGAAAAATCTGTGCTTTTATTTTGAAATTCATCAGCCAATGCGATTAAAAAGGTATCGCTTCTTCGACATTGAACAGGATCATTATTATTATGATGATTTTCAAAATGAGGAACGAATTCGTTTGCTGGCTGAACAGTCATTTTTGCCGGCCAATCGTACGCTTTTGGAAATAATTCAAAATTCCAATGGAAAATTTCGTTGTGCTTTTTCGTTCTCGGGTGTTGTGTTGGAACAATTGGAGCAGTATGCTCCCGAAGTGATCGACAGCTTTGACGAACTTTCCAAAACTGGCTGTGTGGAATTTTTGGCCGAAACTTATGCTCATTCTCTTTCTTCTGTTTACGATTTACATGAATTTGAGCAGCAGGTAGCTCTGCAAACTGAAAAAATAACTTCTCTTTTTGGGAAAAAACCGACTGTTTTCCGAAATTCAGAGTTGATCTATTCTGACGAAATTGGAGAAAAAATCTACAATATGGGATACAAAACCATATTAATTGATGAAGTCAGCCATGTTTTAGGCTGGAAAAGTCCTAATTTTGTATATTCTCACCCGACGTTGCCTAAGTTAAAATTACTGGTTCGAAATTTCAAGTTGAGTGACGATATTGCTTTTCATTTCTCCGATCACTCGTGGAGCGATTTTCCTCTCACAGCAGACAAATTTATTTCATGGATAAAAAATATGCCGGAAGATCAACCTGTTGTAAATATCTGGCTGGGATACGAAGCACTGGGTTTGTTTCAACGACCTGAAAGTGGAATTTTTGAATTTCTTAAAGCTATACCGTTTTTTGCTTTACAAAACAATATCGGCTTTTTAACGCCTTCGGAAATAGCAAAAAAGATTGAAGCAGTTGATATGCTTTCGTCTCCTGAACCCATTAGTTGGTCTGGGATAGAGAAAGACATAAGTTTATGGAACGGTAACGACTTGCAGCAGGAAGCACTCAATAAACTTTATGCAGTGGGTGAGAGGGTTCGTCTTTGTTCCGATCGGCCGCTTCGACACGATTGGTTGATGTTGCAGTCTTCCGATCATTTTCGATACATGAGTCATAAAGACGCTTTTGGAACTTATTACGAATCGCCTTATGATGCATTTATGAATTATATGAATATCCTGGCAGATTTTCTGCTGAGAGTTGATGAACAATATCCTACTACTATTGATAACGAGGAACTTAATGCTTTGCTCAATACCATTTACGAACTCGAAAAAGAAGTAGAAAGTTTGGAAAACGAATTGAAAAAATTACGCTCGAGAAAAAAAACGGAAAGCTAAAATTATTCTCATGGTGCATGAGTTTGAAAAAAGTCTTGTTTTTGAAAAAAGTCAGTTTCAACGAGCTGATAATTTTTATCGTGAAGTGTTACATGTTAACGAAATCAGAAGATTTTCAACTGATTCAACGGAAGATATGAGAATGCAGCTTCAGGATATTGATGTGGAACTGATAAAAAATAACCAAGCTTTCAATGTTTCCGAAAAATTCAGAGACAAGGATTTCGGCGATTTGTATTTGGAAGTTTTCAGTAAATATCCACATACGCGTGGTTGGCTCGAAACCGGTTCGGCCGATATGTTAGTATATTTTGTTCCTGAAGCAGTCTATTGCTGCAATGCTCAAATTCTGCGAAAATTCTGCGTAAACAAATTGTTTCCCGAGATTCCGGACGAATGGTACAAGGAAATTTTCTGTTCCGATGCTGCAATTAATTCCAAAAATTTGAATTTTTTCGGTCAGCAAACAATTATTCATCTTATCAAAGCGAATAATCAAACTGCAGACGGAAATCGCTGGTGCACTATTGGAATAAGTGTCTCATTTGATTTTTTAAAAAATAATGGATTGGATATCAGAAAATTTATGTTTTCCTGATTTTTTGAGATGTTCCCTCTTTGCTGCTATATTTTGAAGCAATATCAGAGATTCTAAACTGCTAAATCCAAAAATTGTTGACGACTTGTTTCTCGTTTTCTTTTTTTATACTTTTGCCAACCTGTTTGTAGTAATTAGATACACAAAAAATTATAATGGAAATTATTCCTGCCATTGACATTATTGACGGTAAATGTGTTCGTCTGGCTCAAGGAGATTACGACAAGGTAAAAATTTATAGCCGTAATCCTGAAGAGGTTGCAAAAATGTTTGCCGACGAAGGATTCAGACGATTGCACTTGGTAGATTTAGATGGAGCAAAAGCCCAGCACATTGTAAATTACAAAGTATTGGAAAAAATTACTTCGACGACGGATCTCATTGTTGATTTTGGTGGAGGATTAAAGTCGGATGATGATTTGCGTATTGCTTTTGAATCTGGAGCATCGATGGTTACAGGAGGAAGCATAGCCGTAAAAAATCCCGAAATTTTGATTAAATGGCTGAAAAAATATAGCGGAGAAAAAATTATTTTAGGTGCCGACGCAAAAAACGACAAAATTGCCGTATCGGGCTGGACAGAAAGTACCGAACTGGATTTGATTCCTTTCATTAAAGAATACGTTTCGAAAGGAATTAAATATGTTATTTGTACCGAAATAAGTCGGGATGGAATGCTACAGGGTCCTGCTGTTGAGTTGTATAAAAAAATAATTGCAGCCGAACCTCAGGTACACTTGATCGCAAGTGGAGGAGTGGGTTCACTTCAGGATATTGAAATGTTAAATGAAGCTGGTATTCCGTCAGTTATTGTCGGAAAAGCAATTTACGAAGGCCATATTTCATTAAAAGAATTAAGTAGATATTTATCTTAAATTTTAATTATAAGTATAATCAAATAATTTGTAATCAATAAGTTATGTTGAAAGATATTTTATATGTTTCGGGGAAACCCGGTCTTTACAAAATGGTATCGCAAGGAAAAAATCTAATGGTCATCGAATCGCTGAGCGATGGTAAACGCATACCGGTTTTTTCAAGCGATAAAATCGTATATTTGAAAGATATAGCTATTTTTACTGAAAATGGAGAAGTTCCATTATCTGAAGTTTTTGAAAAAATCAAGACGAAGGAAAATGGAGCAAAATGCAGTGTCGATGCAAAATCGGGACATGAAAAACTGGTTCAATATTTCGAAGAGATTCTTCCCGATTACGATAGAAACAGAGTTTATCCGAGCGACATTCGAAAACTGATTAATTGGTACAACATTTTGGTGGATGCACAATTGACAGATTTTACAGAAGCAGAAACTGAAGAAAAAATTGAAACGGCATCAGATAAAACAGAAGAAATTTCTTCAGAAAATTAAATTCATTTTCGACCATGAAAGTTCAATATGTTTGTAATATTCTGGAAGAATTTGCACCTTTGGCACTGCAAGAGGCTTATGACAATGCAGGGCTGATAGTGGGCGAACCTTTCATGGAAGTTACAGGCATTTTGATTACTTTGGATGTTACAATGGAAGTGTTGGAGGAAGCTCATCGAAAAGAATGTAATTTTATTTTAGCTCATCATCCTTTGATTTTCAATCCGTTAAAACGTCTTATAGGTCAGAATGAAACCGAACGTTGCGTTGTTTTTGCATTGAAGAACGATTTGGCTGTTTATGCAGCCCATACCAATCTGGACAACCTTTGGAATGGTGTTAACCATAAAATTGCCGAAAAATTGCAATTGATGAATACACAAGTTTTAAAACCTTTGTCTCATCAATTGCTTAAGTTGATTACTTTTGTTCCCCATGCTTATGCCGACAATGTACGAAAAGCCTTATTTGACGCAGGTGCCGGTAACATTGGTAATTACGATTCGTGCAGTTTTAATGTTGAAGGAAAAGGTACTTTTAAAGCTGACGAAAATGCTCATCCATTTGTTGGCGAGCACAATGAATTTCACATTGAACCCGAAACCCGTATTGAAGTTATTTTACCGTATTATTTGAAAAGTTCGGTTCTAAATGCTTTGTTACAAGCTCATCCTTACGAGGAACCAGCTTACGATCTGATTCCTTTGGAGAATGATTGGCACAGAACAGGAGCAGGGTTAATGGGTAACCTTGAAAAACCGATTGATGAACTTACCTTTTTACAAAATTTAAAAACGGTTTTTTCAGTTCCTTGCATTCGACATACACCGTTGTTGGGAAAAGATATTGTTAAGGTTGCTGTTTGTGGAGGATCTGGAAGCACTTTTCTTAGAAATGCCATACAACAAGGAGCGGATGTTTTTATCTCGGCCGACTTTAAATATCATGAATTTTTTAATGCTGATGGAAAAATTCTGATTGCAGATGTTGGACATTATGAATCTGAACAATTTACGAAAGATATTTTTTATGAAATTATCTCAAAAAAAATTCCTAACTTTGTTGTCAAAATCTCAGAAACCTATACAAATCCCATTAATTATTTGTAATCAATATGGCTACAGAAGTAAAAACAGAAAAAGAAATAAGCGTTGAAGAAAAGCTCAAGGCATTATATGAACTGCAGAAAGTGTATTCTAAAATTGATGAAATCAGAAATTTAAGAGATGAACTACCGCTGGAAGTTCAAGACCTTGAAGATGAAATTATTGGTTTAAATACCCGTTTGGAAAATTATAAAAATGAAATTGAAGAGCTGGAAACTGCCATTAAAGCCAAAAAGCTGGAAATAGAGCAAGCGCGTACAAAAATAGAAAAGTACAAAGAACAGCAAGAAAATGTTAGAAATAATCGTGAATATGACAATCTTTCCAAAGAAATAGAATATCAAACACTTGAAATAGAGTTGTGCGAAAAACGTATCAGGGAATACACTGCTGCGCTCGAATCCAAAAAGGCCGAACAGAAAAGTACAATGGAAACTTTAGCCGAACGTCGATTGGATTTGGAACAGAAAAAAGGCGAATTGAATGAAATTATTTCTGAAACCAAACAAGAAGAGGAGAGGTTAAGGGAACAAATCAAACAAATTGAACAACGAATGGAGCCTCGGCTTTTGACAGCATTTAAGCGTATTCGTAAAAATTCGAGAAACGGACTTTCTGTAGTTCCCGTACAGCGCGATGCTTGTGGAGGTTGCTTCAATAAAATTCCTGCTCAACGTCAGTTGGATATTCGTTCCCGCAAAAAAATCATTGTATGTGAATATTGTGGTCGTATTTTGGTCGATCCCGAATTGGCAGAAATTGTTCCACCAACATCAGAAGGTTAATTTTTTTTGAATTTTTTTATATTGCCTGAGTGATTTAGTTCATTCAGGCTTTTTTATGCGCTAAAATTTCATTTTTTCTCTATTGATGTAAAGAAAGTTTGAAATATTAAAACCTCAGAGAACAAAATCCTTCGTAATTTGCTCTGTATAAATTATTTAAGATAGTTTTTAGCATATTAAACTTCAAAAAAATTATTGCAATTAGCAAAAATAGGAGAGTTGTAGCAATTATTTAAAACTTCCTCTGTCGCCTCTTTATTTTTCCATTATATATTCTCTCCGAAAATTTTTTATTAATTTTTTTAGGACAGTCCTTTACAAATTGTATAGAAAAAAATTTCTTGATTTACTATAGTTCCATAGTTTCAAATCCATCAATTAATACATTTGTATATTTCACAACAATAATCTAACAATTTACAAATGTGATTACAGTAAAACACTTTAAAATTGTATAAATGTAAATTAATAAATTCATATAAATGAATTTCACACATTCGTATTTGTAAATAATTTTAAGAGTTAAAATTTAATTATTAATTTACTTTAAACCAGTTATTTAAATAGAAATATATGTATTTATACTTCAATAATTTATTTACTTTCGGAAATAAATTTCGTCATGATAATAAGATTCGACTCATTTAAGTATTTATTATTCTTAAAACCAATTATTTATGTTATAATATATTGTTTTTCAATTTAACTTAAACCTTTCTCTGAACAGCCAGTTTTAAGTTATTGTTAATGTCGAGAATATAATTAATATTTATCCTTCATTGTTTCATTTTTGTAAATTGATAAATTTACTTTTGTGAATTACAAAAGTGATATTACTTTTGTAATAAAATTTGTTTTTGTGAAATAATTGATTTATCTTTGTAATTTAAATCAATACCATCAATTCTCTTTAATATTTTTATTGAATCATGGAACTAAAAGACAGAATTGAAAAAATCATGCAAAATGAAGCTATGAATGCTGTTCAGTTTGCGTCCGAAATTGGAATACAAGGTTCTACATTGTCACATATTCTGAATGGACGAAACAAACCAAGTCTGGAAGTGGTGATGAAAATTCTGAAACGTTTTGATTACATTAATTCTGACTGGCTTATTTTCGGTGAAGGTCCAATGAATCGTTCAGAACGGCAATCTAAAACGCCAACATTATTCGATTTGCAAGATTTATCTAACACAAATACAATAAATTACGTCAAGAAATCGGAGCAAAAAGATGAACTGATTCAACCATCAATCCAGCAAAATGTAGAGCAAAAAGAAATTATGAATGAATCGATAAAAGCCCCAAAAACCGATGAGAATAAAATCTCTTCTGCTTTTATTGAGAAAGCCATCAGAAGGATTATTGTATATTTTAATGACAATACTTTTCAGGAATTTACAACTTCTCATGAGAGTTAAAGTTTTTCACGGATGATTTTTTTCTTTTAATTTTGCATCGTTATTAGCTTATTTTTTAGGCTTAATTTTTTTAACGTTCTGCTTTATTCATTCTAAATGAAAAAATTGATTCTCGATTTAATTTTAAAGAAAAATATTCGCTTAAATGAGCAAGTTCATTTATTGATTTTTTCATCCGAACAAAGTCTTCCAAAAATTTTACCCGGACAGTTTGTTCAGGTTAAAATTGACGATTCCCCTGCTACTTTTCTGCGACGCCCCTTCTCCGTAAATTTTGTAGATGGTGAAAATAATGAGTTGTGGCTGTTGATTCAAATTGTAGGTGCCGGAACATTAAAGCTGTCTGAAACTTCCCCTGGAGCTTCAGTAAATATGATTTTACCGCTTGGAAATTCATTTACATTCCCCGATAAAAAAGATGAAAAAATTTTACTGGTAGGTGGTGGAAGTGGTATCGCTCCTCTGCTTTTTTGGGGATCATGCCTGCGCAAAGCTGATTTTAATCCTGAATTTCTTATTGGAGCGCGTAGTCGTGCTTATTTGGTTGAATTGAAAGAATTTGAAAAATATGGAAAAGTTTTCATCACTACTGAAGACGGATCTGAAGGTGAGAAAGGATTTGTAACAGATCATTCTATATTTAAAGAGAGAAAATTTGACAGAATTTATTCCTGTGGACCAACGCCTATGATGAAAGCTGTAGGGGCTTATGCCATAAAAAATAACACATTTTGTGAAGTTTCACTTGAAAACACAATGGGGTGCGGTATAGGTGCATGTTTATGTTGTGTAACTGACACAACAGCAGGTCGAGTATGTGTTTGTACAGAGGGAACGGTGTTTAATATTGCAAAATTAAAATGGTAGATTTAAAAGTTGACATTGGAAAATTACATTTGAAAAATCCTGTAATGACTGCGTCAGGAACTTTCGGATATGGAATGGAGTATTCAGACTTTATTGATATATCACGAATAGGTGGAATAATTGTAAAGGGAACAACACTTCGCAAACGTGAAGGTAACCCCTATCCACGAATGAAAGAAACTGCATCTGGCATGTTAAACGCTGTGGGACTGCAAAATAAGGGCATTGATTATTTTATCGAACACATTTATCCACAATTAACAAATGTAGATACAAATATAATTGTGAATGTGTCGGGTTCTACTATTGATGAATATGTAAAAACTGCCGAAAAATTGAATTATCTTGAAAAAATTCCAGCTATCGAACTAAATATTTCCTGTCCAAACGTGAAAGAAGGCGGAATGCTCTTTGGAACGTCCTGTACAGCGGCTAATGAGGTAGTTGATAAAGTGCGAAGGGTATATAAAAATGTATTAATTGTTAAGCTTTCGCCGAATGTTACTGATATTTCCGAAATCGCCAAAGCAGTTGAAGATGCCGGAGCAGACGCTATTTCGCTTATAAATACAGTACTTGGTATGGCAATTGATGCCGAAACTCGGAAACCTTGCCTTTCTACGGTCACGGGCGGGTTATCCGGACCTGCCATTAAACCGTTGGCGTTGAGAATGGTGTGGGAAACGGCTCGTGCCGTTAAAATTCCCGTAATAGGAATGGGTGGTATCATGAACGCTGCCGATGCTATAGAATTTATGCTTGCCGGAGCTTCAGCTGTTGAAGTAGGAACAGCCAATTTTATTGATCCAACAGTTACCATAAAAATTATCGAAGGAATAGAAGACTATCTTTGTAGACATGGTTTTTCGTCTGTTTCTGAGATAGTTGGCGCATTAGAAACTTTATAGGATTATGCCATTCGCCTTTCTTTATTGATTTAAAAAATCGACATAATCAGGAATTTCATTTAAAAATTCAAATTTTGAATTTGCCTTCTTTACACGGCAACAATAATGCTCTATCCCGTTGCTTACAATAAAATATTCAACATTTAACTGGTAATTATAAACAGCGACCTGATCGAATACACTTTGAGTAAGCTGAACATGAGGAGCCTTAAATTCCAGTATCATTTGAGGTTGGGCTTTTTCGTTATAAAGTACTGCATCACAGCGTTTTTTCATTCCGTTGAAAATCAATTCTTTTTCAACAGCGAGATAGGCTGAAGGAAAATGTTTTTCTTCCAAGAGAAAGCGTATAAAATGTTGACGAACCCACTCTTCCGGTGTTAGTTTAACATATTTTCTCCTCTGTCTATCGAAAATATAATGGATTTCGTTCACCTTTTTTATTTTGAAATCGTATGAAGGAAGATTTAATTGCAACATTTTTCCTAATTTTGTCCTGTTTATTTTTATAATTATTCGGCAGTTTAAGCACACGAAGTTACAAAACATATAGTGAAATTGCTATGAAAACAAAAAAAGAAATTGTAGAAAATTGGCTGCCCCGATACACCAAGCGCCCACTCGAAGAATTTACACCATATATATTGTTGGTTAATTTCAACATTTATGTAGAACTTTTTGCCGGTTACTTCCAAGTTCCTATTGTCGGGAAAGATGGAAATATGCCCAATGCTTCAGCCAATGGCATTACCATAATCAATTTTGGATTGGGAAGTCCCAATGCTGCTTTGATCATGGATATTTTGTCGGCTATACAGCCCAAAGCCGTTTTATTTTTAGGAAAATGTGGTGGATTAAGAGACAAAAACAAGGAAGGAGATTATATTTTGCCCATTGCTGCTATTCGTGGAGAAGGAACTTCCAACGATTATTTCCCTCCCGAAATTCCTTCCTTGCCTGCATTTAGTCTACAGCGAGCTGTGTCTTCAAATATTCGCGATTTTGGAAAAGATTACTGGACAGGCACTGTTTACACCACCAACAGAAGAGTGTGGGAACATGACGAGAAATTTAAGGAATATCTTCGAATGACCAGGGCTATGGCTATCGATATGGAAACAGCGACTTTGTTTTCTTCTGGTTTTTATAATGGAATCCCAACAGGAGCATTGCTTTTGGTTTCAGATATGCCCATGTACGAAGCCGGCATTAAAACGGCAGAAAGCGATAAAAGAGTAACGGCCAACTTTGTGGAAGAGCATTTACGAATAGGAATAGAATCGCTTACTTCCATTATGCACAACAGCAGAACTATTAAGCATTTGAGATTTGAGTAAAATTTTGAATAACTGATTAAAAATTAATTATTAAGGTGATAAAACAAGAAGCTGCAGCTGATGAAATTTTGCAGGAAATAAAATCGAAAAAATTTCATCCCATTTATTTTTTAATGGGTGAAGAACCTTATTATATCGACAAAATTTCTAATTATATACAGGAGAATGTACTTTCAGAAAGTGAAAAGGATTTCGATTTGACGATTCTCTATGGAAAAGATGTAGAAATTTCTACGGTTATCAATACGGCAAAACGATTTCCTATGATTGCTCCCTATCAGGTAGTGATAGTAAAGGAAGCACAAATGATTTCTTCATGGGAAAATTTGGTTTATTATCTTCAAAAGCCTTTGAAATCGACTATTCTGGTTTTTTGTTACAAATATGGAACTCCCGATAAGCGAACCAAGTGGTTTCAGGAAACAAA
>JAAYUQ010000071.1 GCA_012517575.1 Bacteroidales bacterium
AAGATATGCCGTTGGAAGATAATCAATTCGATGTGGTGATTTCCAATTGTGTTCTGAATCTTGTTCCCGACAAGCGGAAAGCGTTTGCCGAAATCAACCGGGTATTGAAGCCGGGCGGACATTTTTGCGTGTCGGATGTAGTTGTCAAAGGCAATTTGCCCGAAAAATTGAAAAACGATGCTGAAATGTACGCCGGTTGTGTTTCGGGAGCCATTGAGATGCAGGGTATCTGGATATCATTCGTGAAGCCAGATTTCAATCGGTAACTGTTCACAAGCAAAAGGAAGTGCAACTGCCGCAGGAAATTCTGCGAAAATACCTCAACGAAGAAGAAATCCGACAGTTTAACCAAAAAGAAATCGGAATTTTCAGCATCACCGTTGCGGCAGAGAAAGCAATTGAATAAAAATTGTGCAGCTAACAAGCTTTTCTCCATTTAAAAGGAATAATTGTAAGTTTCGAATTTTGTATTTACGAAAGTTGTATATTTGTTGTGTAAATAAGACGTTATGCCCAATTATAACAAAGACAACGACATACCAAAATGATAAGTAAAAGAAAAAAAGTGTATTCTGACGATTTATTAAGTATTACAAACTCATTCAAAGAGAAATTAGAAGAAATTGAAAAAAAGCTTGGGAATGACTTTCTGATTAATCAAGGATTATTCTTAATGGTTACTGCATATTTTGAGGACTCAATAAGAGAACTTATGAAAATTGTTTTAGTTGCTTTTCCTGAGAAATTAACTAAAGATTCCTGTACAATTTCAAGGGAGTAAATATGTGCAGTAGCAGATAAAGGACATAGTATAATAATTGAGAATGAACTTTATTTTATATTTAAGGGTGGGGTTCGCACTCAGCTTGAAAAATTGTTAAAGATTCTTTTCAATAAAGAATATAGAAATGGGGGAAAAATTAGCAACAAAAACTCAATTAGCAAGGAAGAGAAAGAATCAATTATCAAATTGGAGGAAATATCGCTTTATCGAAATGCTTTGATTCATAATGGAGGAAAAGTTAGTATTGAAATGAATGAAAAAGTAAAATACTTTAAACCCCCAACAGATGGAGATTTAGTATTTGATTCTAAACTAATTAGATTGTTTATCAAAGAATATGTAAAATTCTTTAAATATTTAACCAGTGAGATTAATAACACTTTTAGTTCTTACCAGCACTTATCTGTAATTGAAAAAACAGAAATTTTATGGAAAGACTGTTTCTCCAGTCCAATATTACAATTTAAGGATTATTGGGACATTGATAATGAACGTGATTTAATAACGGGCATTAAGCATCCTGAGATTGAAAGCAGTATTAGTAGTAGCGAAAAAGTTTTACTCTCAATTTGGAGACACCAATTTGATGATTCAATTAGGACAGAAGAGTTTTTACTTTGTAGTGTCAACTATCATAAAATCTATGAGCTATATAAAGGACTAGACAATTTGAAGTTTTATCATATGAAACAAAAGTCTGAAAGAAATAACTGGACATAAGGCATGGTATAAAAAATTGCCGGGACAGTAGGTTATTCAAGGAGTGTAGCCCGCTTCAACTTTTGTGTAACTTGACAGGAAATCGCCCGCAATCGGCAACAAACCATACCGCCGATCCCTTACCCCACTACTTCTCCATAATTTCATCTTCTGTCAAGTAGCCAAGTCAAAACTACATATAACTCTCGAAGCCAAGATTTTCAATCCGAAGCAATGTTACAATCAAATGGTTACCAATAAGCCCACATAGGTTGAAAAATAATTCTCGTGGATCATGCTGTGCCCGACGGAATAGATGAAATGGAATTCATCGGAGAAATTGATGAAACCGCCGACATTAAATCCCAATGCGGACTGGCTGTCGGGTGAATTGGCGGTTTGATAATAGATTTCTCCGCCGAGTGTGAAATGTTTCGAAAAGTCGTATTGAACTTCCCATCACGAAAAGATCCAGTCTTTATTGCCCTTTCCGGTATTTATCCAATATCCTCCACCTCCATACGTCGTAAGTTTGTCCCACGATTTCTGCACCCATACGGGAAGGTAGATTTGTGTGTTACCGTTGCCGAATGCTTCGTTGTGAATCGTCGGAATTTCGACAATCGGGAAAATGCCGATTTGAGGACGATGCTCGGTTTCCTGTAAAAAACGATATTTGATTCCTACTTCTGTATTGCTATAGCCGAACGTAACCTCTTCTCCTTTTGTGTAACTATAATAGAGCGGCAGTAATAAATGAAGCTGCATATTGGGTACTACACCATAATTCATTTCGAAATGGGGGCTTGTGCCCGATCTGTTGTGCGACTGAAGAGTATTGATGGATGCAACATAAAATTCCCAATGTTTGTAATCAACCGGAGCAGGATCGTCCGTGTTGAACGGTGGTCCGGCATAGGAGAATAAGCTGAATAAAAGGAACAAGCTTGTAAAACAGATTTTTATCTTTGTATTTTTAATCATTTTCTTTTAGTTCGTTTCAATAAGTTTAAATTTATTTTTCATATCCTACCGTACTTTAAATATTTTTGAATCCACTGACCATTTACCAGCTCCATAAATGAGTAAGTAAATCAGTAATAATGTCATCGCAAAATCAGTGCGGTATTCATGAGCCATTGACCAAAAGCCTTTATCTATAAGGATAGGCCATTTGGTTGTAATAAAGGCGGTCAACATGATAATTAGTAATGGTATGGCTGCAATTCTCGTGAACAGCCCAATAAGGATAAAAGTACCACATATTATTTCAAATGCCCCGGCAAAATAAGCCCAGAAAGCAGGGTCAATGAAACCAATTTTTTCAAACCGGCCTGTACCAAGCAATTCGGGGAACAAAAATTTCTGAATACCCTCGGAAAGGAAAATCAATCCGACAATTAGTCTCGGCAGAAGTGACCTATTATCGGAGACTGTTGTTAGGATAAATGATTGAACGATTTTTTCAGCTTTCATATTATCAAATAATAAATCCAACCGCTGCGAATGCAACATACAAAAGTACTAATACAGCCCCGGCCAAGCGAGATACTTTTTTTGTGGACATGAAAATTGAAACGATTAGCGTAGTAACAAGACAAATCGGAAGATAATATTTCAGTGTTTCGACATCGACCGTTATGGGTTTTACCAATGCGATGATTCCGGCATTGAACAGAAAAAAAGCAAGTATTGATCCGATTACATTACCGTAGCTGATTTCGGGACGTCCCTTTATAGCAGCAGGAAGTTCCCTTGCAAGTTCCTCGATGCTGATGAGGACAGCAAGTATCGTCATGCCGAAAACCGTATCCGAAAGTCCCATTTTGGCAATAATACTCTGAGAACTCCTGACCAGCAGTTCGCTTCCCAAAACCACACCGGCAAGCGATAGAATAAAAATTCCGAGTGATTTCCACTTGTTCAACTTCCCGGCATCCTCAAGCGTTTCGGCAACTTCTCCCGTTGGTTGAATATCCAGTCCCTTTTTCGATAGTCGTATCAGATAGATTATTGACAAAACAAAACCCAACAGCAACACTGCACCATCAATTCTCGACAGTTGTCCGTCCAAACCCAGCAAGCCCAGAAGGAGAACAGCCAGCACGGGAATTATGAGAATTTGTTTGGGCGCCTTTTCAAACTTCATGGGAGCAATCAATGCCGTTAATCCGAATGCCAAGGCAATAGCAACCATCGCTGCTCCAATAATCGAGCCTAAAGCTATTCCCGAAGCTCTTTCGTAAGAACCAACAGCTCCAACCGCCAAATTTTCAGGATCAAAACCGATAAAAATCACACTTATGATAAAGGTGGATATCCCAAATCCCAATGAAATGCCAACCGTTCCTTTCACCAGTTTCTCGGCAAAATATAACACAAGCGCAATGCCGAGAATAAACAATAAGATAGATTGTAATGTATTCATATTATTGAATTTAAATATTTACATTACAAAAGTAGTTCTCGTTCGTAGAAATGATGTGGTAATATGAAATGAAAAAATGGTATTAATGAAAATATTGGGCACGAAACTGAGCAGGAGTAATTTTTTCGTGCTTTTTGAAGAATTTCACAAAATTGGATGTATCATTAAAGTTCATGATTTCAGAAATTTCGGTTACCGTATGATCGGTGTGGAGTAAATAGCGTTTTGCTTCGAGTATAAGCTGGGCAGTAACAATTTCACCAGCACTTTTACCGGATTGTTTTCGACAAACTGCATTCAGATTTTGGGGTGTTACAAACAGTTTGTCGGCATATTCACTTACTTTGTGCAGCTGCGGACATTCTTTCATCAAAAGAGAGATAAACCGTTCGTATAAAGTTTCGCGATGAGCCATGTTGCTATTTTGAACAGTAGCGATTTGCAATAGTTTACCAAATAAGGCAGTCAACAATCCGTGAATGATTTCTCGGGAATAAGATGATTTGTCCTGAAATTCTTCGAATATTTCATTCAGGAGAGCATCGGGATAATTTTCGACCGTAAATCGGATTCGTTTGTTTTCCGATAGATTTCGAATCATATCCAGCAAGGTGCTTTCATTTAAATCGTCAAATTCGGATAGTTTGAACTGAATAACAAAACCTCTGGGAATGGATGTAAATTGCCAGTAGTGGAGCTGCAACGGCTTCAACAGGTAGAATTCAGGCGTGGAAACAACAAATCGGTCTTCTTCGATCGTATGAAAACCTTCTCCCTCCGACAAAAAAATTAACTCATAGTATTCTTCGTGTTTGTGGGGTTTTGTTTTTTTGATCTGTTCTTTGAAGCGGGAAATCTTGAAAGTCAGTCCTTCACCCATTTTATCTTTTATATCGATCGGAAGAAAATTCATTCGATGCAATTTTTGACCGGATATTATTACTTCACTCTTTGCAAAAATACGTAAAAATTGGAAATAAACATATTAACAGGCTGAATAATTTATCGGGTTTATTGGATTCAGCCAGATTTAAAATGGAAGTTAACAGCGTTCCCAACTTACTGATGCTAAGCTTAAACGAATTGGCATTAATTTAATAATTCAGACATAACTCGTTTAAAAAACCTGTTATGTCTCTCTTATTTTCGACACCAACGAATCGATAAATCGTAAAATTATTTTTTTACATTATCCGTCATGTATTTATTTAACAAAACTTCTTCACAAACTGTTGGTTAAGTTCAACATAGAAGTGCGAATTTAGCGGTAAGTTTTGCCGCTGTCTCAAAAGTAAGGACAGCCTCTTTTTTTTAGTTGGGAAATATCATAAAAAACAGGGAAAAAAACAGGACAAATGATTTGTGTAATTGCAAAATCTTTTGTATCTTTATAGCTGAATATCAATAACATGAATTATGTCAAGAGTGGTTTTTAAATCCAGTGAACAAGGACAAATAGTACTTTTTCCTGCCA
>JAAYUQ010000072.1 GCA_012517575.1 Bacteroidales bacterium
CTATTTCTGTTCCTCTTCACGAAAAAGCAAAGCATCCATCATCAGCGGCAGTTCTTCTTCCCGAATACCATATGAAATCAATCTGTCCTTATCTTCATTAAACAAATCCTGAAAAACTTCCCACTTGTTCTGCAACATTTTTAAAGCCTTGCTATAAGCATCAGCTGCAGCAGACAATTGATGGAGACACCAGCATATGTGACCGGAAAGTAAATAATCGTTTGCATTGGGCTCTGCCTGAATAATTTTTTGCGAATAATAATCGGCCTTCTCAAGATTACTGTCAAAAAAATTACTTTTTGCAATCGCTCGCCAAATTTTTACATCATCCGCATTTTCGGCATCCAGCTTATAATAAATTGCCAGCGCATCTTTAAATTTTCCGAGTTCAAAATAACATTGAGCTATATGTATTTGTGTGGTATACTGGCCGGGTTTCAAAAAATCGACATGTTGATAAAATGCCAACGCTTTTTCATAATTTCCCAGCAACCGATAGCAAAGTGCAATTTTTCGAATAGTCCACCCATCGTCCGGTTGAATCATATCGGCTTTCAAATAGGCATCCAGCGCTTTTTGCAACTGCGAAGTCTGCTGGTAAGCATAACCCATTTTTTGATACAAAGCTGCGGAAGGCAGACTCTCCGACTGAATTTTTTCAAAAAGCTCCAACGCCTGCAAATAATATCCTTTAGAAAAATAATATTCAGCTACACTTTCCGAAAAGCCTGGAATAGAAGACAAAATATCAAACAGCCCGGTACGATGCAAAGTCAGAGAATAGGAAAACATATCTTCAAAATCGTCCTTATGAGGCTGAAGTTTAAAAATACGGAACAAGTCCTGAATGTATTGTTTCGAAATGTTTTTGGTAATTGTTTCGGGCGAAAGTATCGACATTTCTTCTTCCATTTCGTCCATTTGTTCAGATTCCATTCGGAAAGAATGTTTAAGCATGTTTCTCTGGCTTTCAGGCATTTGTAATACACTCAGGCAGAACGAATATTTATCGGAATTGCACATGACATTGCTGTTGACAAAAGCCGACAAAATAGTTTTTTCGTCCGACTCAAACAATTGATTGACTGCCGAATTTTCTGTATCGAAAGGCAAAAACCAATGCGAAAATTGAGAGAAAAACGAAAAATTCTTCAGCATGGAAAAAGTGCTCATGTAAACATCCGCTCCTTCCAATTGCAAATCACTCAATTCTTTAAGTTTATCGGACAAACCACTTTCATCAAGAATTTCCTGCCATTCAGGATTTTCTTCAGCCCATTCATCGGAGTTCAGAAAGTTTTCGGCATCCATTTTGTCCTTGAGCAAAGGATTGATTTTCATCATTTCAGGCAAAATTTCTTCTCTGAGTTTTCGCGAAATTTTTTCCGTTTCGGTAGTTCCAATAATTTGAATAATGATATTTTGAAAATTTTCGGCTATGCGCGTTTGATCGGCTAAAAGGACCAAACGATTACGGATAGAAGGAAAATATGAAAGATACACATTATATTTGGCCAGCACGAAAGTCAGCCCAACCAATGCACGCTGAACAACTTTCTGATCGTTGTTTTCGCAACTGTCGAAAAGAAGCATAATTTTTTGTTCGTCGAACTTTCTCCACAAATTCAAAGTTACAGCCGAGACCATCAATGATTTTTCCACCCAATATTTTTCATCCGCATCGAGCAATTTTTTGTATAAATTTTTTTCATCTTCCGAGTAGCGAGTTGTCAGCCAATACAAACCAAAAAGCTCATCCAGCGCATCTTCAAAATTGGATCGCATCCTGTTCAGTTCAATTCTGTACTGTTCCTTATTTTCTGAAAGCAATGCAGACTGTTTATGAAAATACTGCAGCGCATTAAATAAGTCATTAACTGATTGATGTTTACGTGTGTAAGGAAAAAATCTTTTTTGCGAGTATTCAAAGTTGGAAGAATTTTGAATCATCA
>JAAYUQ010000073.1 GCA_012517575.1 Bacteroidales bacterium
ATCAGATTCTGACAAAAATCGGCATACTGCCACAGGACATTATTTTCGACGTAAATATTCTCAGTATTGCTAACGGAATGGACGAACATAACCATTACGCTGTTGAATTCCTCAAAGCAGTGAAATGGATAAAAGAAAATCTTCCCTATGTCAAGACATCGGGTGGAATAAGCAACCTTTCCTTTTCATTTCGCGGGAATGATACCATTCGCGAAGCAATGCATTCGGTTTTTCTTTATCACGCCATTCAGGCGGGCTTGGATATGGGCATTGTCAATGCCGGCAAGCTTCCTGTATATGAAGACATTCCACAAGAATTTCGAAAACTGATTGAAGATGTCATTCTGAATCGCAGGAAAGACGCAGCTAAACGCCTGATTGCTTATGCCGAGCAATTGCATGACAATTCAGAAGAACAACAAAAGAAACAAGCCGAATGGAGAAGTTTTCCGCTTGAAGAACGACTTAGTTTTTCGCTGGTAAAAGGAATAGGTGATTTTCTGAACAAAGATATCAGCGAATGCAAGCAAGAATTTAAAGACGGGCTCAGCGTAATCGAAGGCCCACTGATGAACGGAATGAAAAAAGTCGGCGATATGTTTGGCGAAGGGAAAATGTTTTTGCCCCAGGTTGTAAAATCCGCACGCGTCATGAAACAGGCAGTTTCATTGCTTCAACCTTGGATTGAAGATACCAAAGGAAGGCAACATTTCGCCGGGAAAATTGTACTGGCAACAGTCAAGGGCGATGTTCACGATATTGGCAAAAACATTGTCTGCGTAGTGCTTTCGTGCAACAATTACGAAGTTATTGATTTGGGAGTAATGACTCCGACTGAGCAAATCATTGAAACAGCTGTCAGACAAAAAGCAGATGCTATTGGCCTGAGCGGACTTATCACTCCATCTTTGGAAGAAATGATTTTCGTTGCTTCAGAACTGGAACGAAGAGGTCTGGATATTCCGTTGCTTATTGGCGGAGCCACTACCAGCGAACTTCATACGGCGTTGAAAATTGCTTCGGTCTATCACGCTCCCGTGGTACATGTTCGCGATGCATCGCAGGTAGCACATGTGCTGTCAAATCTGCTCAACCCCAAAACCAAACAGGAATTTGCAGATAATATCAATAAAAAGTATATAAAGCTCTCCCATCAATATCTTCAAAAACATCAACCTCTGACTTCTTTTGCTGAAGCACAGAACAAGAAGTTTCCGTTGAATCTTTCGCTTGTTCCCAAAACTCCCGATTTCTTAGGCGTATGGCATCTTACACAGACGAATTTAAGTCCGTTGCTGCCAAATATTGATTATACATTCTTTTTCAAGGAATGGGGTTTTAAAGGGCTTTATCCTCAGCTACTCAACGATCCTGTTCATGGCAAAGAAGCACAAAAACTGTTTGAGGATGCACAATCCATGCTGAAGCAAATGACGGAAGAGAAGTGGGTAATGGGGAAAATGTCGTTTGGATTGTTTGAAGCTTATTCACAAAATGAGGATGTCATCATCAGACATAACGATAAAGAAGTTGCGCTTTGTTTCTTGCGAAGTCAGACGAGCGAAAAAGAATATTTCCCGAGCCTTGCAGATTTTGTAGCGCCTAAAAATGCATCTGTCAAAGACCATATGGGACTTTTTGTCGTAGCCATTGAGGAAAGCGAAAAACAAATCAGCAAAACTTTTGAAGATAACGGTGACGAATACAGCCTCCTGTTGTTTAAAGTTCTCAGCAACAGGCTTGCAGAATCCATGGCAGAATGCCTGCATCAGTGGATAAGAACAAAATGGTGGAATTACGCCAGTGAGGAACACTTAAGCGATAAGGATTTGCTAAGCCAAAAGTATCAGGGCATTCGTCCCGCACCTGGTTATCCTTCATGTCCCGAACACAGCGAGAAAAGAAAAATATTCGACATCTTGCAGGCTGAGAAAAATCTGGGCATTCATTTGACCGAAAATTATATGATTCAGCCTTTGCCTTCGGTGTGCGGATATTACTTTGCTCATCCCGATGCTCATTATTTTGATGTCGGTAAAATTGGTGATGATCAGGCTGAAGATTATGCAAACCGAAAAAACATCAGCTTTGAAGAAGCAAAAAAACTATTATCTAAAAGCTAAAAAATGATTTAAGAATTTAGAAGTTTGATTTATAAATATCTAAATAAAATTAATTTCACCTTTTCACTTTATAAACTTTAAACTGAATGAAATGAACGTAGCCGAATTATTAAGACAGACCAAAGAAACCTTGTTCTCATTTGAACTTTTGCCGTCACTAAAAGGCGATACCATACAAGCCATCTACGATACCATTGACCCGCTGATGGAATTTAAGCCTTCGTATATTAATGTAACTTATCACAAAGAGGAAGTAGTATATAAGCAACGAACGGATGGTTTACTGGAAAAGAGAAGTGTACGCAAACGCCCCGGAACTGTCGGAATTACAGCAGCTATCATGCATAAGTACGGCATTGAAGTAGTTCCACACCTTATTTGCGGTGGATTCAGCAGGGAAGAAACCGAGAATGCTCTCATTGACCTGCACTTTCTCGGCATACAAAATCTCTTAGTCCTTCGTGGCGACCCTGACAAAAACCAGCGACTCTTCATTCCCGAAACTGACGGACACGAACATGCCATTGGTCTGCTGAAACAAGTTATTGATATGAATAATGGCATTTACTTAGACGTAGAAAACAACAATAACGCCCGGACTCATTTTGTGGTAGGCGTTGCCGGTTATCCCGAAAAACATCCCGAAGCTCCAAATATAGAAAATGACTTGCATTATCTAAAAGCTAAAGTGGATGCGGGAGCTACTTATATTGTAACGCAGCTTTTTTACGACAACCGTTATTTCTTCGATTTTGTCAAACGATGCAGAGAGATTGGCATTCAGGTTCCCATTATTCCGGGATTGAAGCCTGTGAGCATAAAAAACCACTTAAACATCATTCCAAAGACTTTTGGAGTTGATATCCCCGAAGACCTGAGCCGTGAAATACAGAAATGTAAAAACAACGATGAAGTTCGGCAACTGGGCATTGAATGGACATCGGCGCAAGCCCGTGAGTTAAAAGCTGCACACGTGCCCAGTATTCATTTTTACACGATGGGGAAATCAGATAATATTAAGGAAATTGTAAAAAGAGTGTATTAACCATAGTTCGAAATAACGACCATTTTTTCTTCAACTTTTTAGAAAAAATTAGCAAGAAAGCGTCTATTTTGCGAATTACTTTGCCAAAATTCATGGGCATAAAAAGAATGTTACAAACTTTA
>JAAYUQ010000074.1 GCA_012517575.1 Bacteroidales bacterium
ATTGTAATGGATGGAAGAGATATAGGAACAGTAGTTTTTCCTCAAGCTGAACTAAAAATATTTTTAACTGCAAGTCCCGAAATTAGAGCTCGAAGAAGAATGGAGGAAATGTTGGCCAAAGGTGAAAAAGTGAGTTTTGAAGAAGTGCTTGCCAACATAAAAGAACGGGACGAAAGAGACCTTCATCGTGCGGAGAGCCCACTCAGAAAAGCCGATGACGCCATAATCATCGATAATTCAAATCTTACTCGAAATGAGCAGAGAGAGTTGCTCAAAACTTTATTTTACCAAAAAACGTTAGAATAAAATACAACGTTGAATCATTGAAAGTTTCGGCGTTTATTTTCGTTTTTTAATCTCATTAAAGCACAAAAATTTTGAAAATAGAAATAGATAAAAAATCCGGATTTTGCTTTGGAGTGGTTAAAGCTATTGCAAAAGCAGAAGAAGAATTGGGAAAAGGAAACACATTGTATTGTCTGGGAGATATTGTCCACAATGAGGAGGAAGTGGAACGTCTTCAGCAATTGGGGCTTGTTACTGTCAATTATGAGCAGTTCAATCAACTGCATGATGTAAAAGTGCTGATTCGTGCTCATGGAGAACCTCCAAGCACGTACGAAATTGCCAAAAAGAATAATATTACCCTCATTGATGCCACCTGTCCGGTGGTACTAAAATTGCAATCGCGTATCAAAAAAAATTTTGAAGAATTGACATCAGAAGGCGGGCAAGTTGTTATTTACGGACAAACAGGACATGCGGAAGTAAAAGGGCTGGTAGGGCAAACAGAAGGGAAAGCCATTGTAATACAAGAAGAAAAAGATTTGGATAAAATAGATTTCTCAAAAAAAGTCCATTTGTTTTCTCAAACAACCAAAGATCTTGAACATTACCAGCTTTTGACAGAGGAAATCTCAAAACGCATGGTACGAAAGGATGATTTTATTTTTAGCGACACAATTTGTCGCCAAGTAGCCAACAGAATACCAAATATTATTAATTTTGCACAGCGAAACGATATTATTCTTTTTGTAGGTGGCAAGCAAAGTTCAAACGGGAAAGTCCTTTTTGAACATTGCAAAAATATAAATCCACAGACCTTTTATATTTCAAATTGCAAACAGGTGGATGAACTCGATATCGACAAGGATAAAAAAATTGGTATATGTGGTGCCACTTCCACGCCACAATGGTTGATGGATTGTGTTGCCAAACGTTTGGAAGAAAGGTTCGCCTAATTTTAATAGTTTTTTTGATAATCAATTAATCAACAAATAGAAATGAAATACGAAATTAAATGTGTCGGATTACTCACTTCGGGAGGTGATGCTCCTGGAATGAATGCTGCTATCAGAGCAGTAACACGAACCGCAATTTTCAACGGTATTCGCGTAAAGGCAATTTACAGAGGTTACAAAGGATTGATAACGGGAGAAATCAAAGAGTTTAAAACTGAAAATGTGAGCAACATTATCCAGCAGGGAGGAACAATTATTAAAACTGCCAGATGTGCTGAATTTATGACGCCCGAAGGAAGAAAAACGGCCTACGAAAACATGAGGAAAGAAGAAATTGATGCATTAATTGTTATCGGAGGTGATGGGACGTTTACCGGCGCTCGGATTTTTGCTCAGGAATTTAACGTGCCGATTGTTGGCTTGCCAGGAACAATAGACAACGATTTATGGGGAACAGATGTAACCATTGGTTATGACACAGCCTTAAATACGATTATCGATGCAGTGGACAAAATTCGGGATACAGCTTCTTCTCACGAACGTTTATTCTTTATCGAGGTAATGGGACGTGATGCCGGTTTTCTGGCTTTAAGCAGTGCTTTGGCTTCCGGTGCTGAGGCGGCCATTATTCCTGAAAGAGAAACAAAAGTCGATCAGTTGGAAGAACTGATTAAAAATGGCTTCAGAAAATCAAAAAACAGCAGTATTGTCATTGTTGCCGAAAGTGAAGTTACCGGTGGCGCCAATGGCTTGGCTGAAAGAATGCGCCGTGAACATCCCGAATATGATGTGCGCGTAACCATTTTGGGACATATTCAACGAGGTGGATCGCCTACTGCTTCCGACAGAATTTTAGCCAGCCGCATGGGCGTAGCTGCCGTAGATGCTTTGCTGGATGAACAACGCAGTATAATGATTGGCATCGTAAATGACGAAATTGTGCATGTCCCGTTTACAAAAGCCATTAAATTCGACAAACCCGTGAATGAAGATTTATTGGGAGTAATTCAAATCCTGTCGATATAGACCATTTTCACACCATCAGGTTTTTTGAAAACCTCTTTTCCCGCACGGGATTTTTCAAAAGAAAACTTTCCGTGCGGATTTTTTTGAAAAATTTTACTCTTCTCCACTGTTCCATATTTTCCACGACGCTTCAGCCTGGCCAATCAACATGGCTTCTCCGTTTATACCATTGGATCCCATTTCTTTGCCTTTTTTCAGAAACAAAGTTTGAGCTGGATTATAAACCACATCGAACAAAAAATGTTGCGGAGTCAAAAACTGATAAGGAATCGGTGGATATTCCTCAGAATGGGGAAAAGTTCCGACTGGCGTAGCATTGATAATCAGTTTGTGCTGTTCCATAATTTCTTTGTCCAGCATTTCATAGGTAATTTTTCCAATGCCCTGTGTTCGCGAAACAAGCGTAACCTCAATACCCAAACGCTTTAAAACAAATACAATGGCTTTTGAAGCACCTCCCGTCCCCAATACAAGCGCTTTGTTATGGAAAGGCTGCAAATAAGGAAGTAACGCGTTTTCAAAACCAATACTATCGGAATTATAACCTTTCAGCTTCAGAGTCTTGTTGTTTCCTGAAAATTTAATGACATTTACAGCTCCAATTTGCAAAGCAGTTTCATCAATTTCGTCAAGAAAAGGAAGAATGCTTTCTTTATAGGGTATCGTAACATTCAATCCTGAAAGTTCAGGAAGTTTCTTTAGTTCGGAGAAAAGTTCAATTTGTTTGAGTTCGTATAAATCGTAACGGGCATTTATCTTTTCCTTTTCAAATTTTTCGGTAAAATAGCGTTTTGAAAAAGAATGTACCAAAGGATAGCCAATCAATCCAAAAAGTTTCATTTTATTTTGAATTTAGAGGAATTAGTTAGTTGGATGAACGGCTGCTTCCGGACAAATCTCAAGAAACAAGTTGATGGATTCTTCGTCTTCTTCCAAAGCTTTTTTAAGATATTGATAAGATTCTGCTTTCTTTCCCAATTTGTAATAAGTGGCCGCAAGAAACAAGTTAATGTATTCCAGCGAATTATCAAGTTCATAAGCCGCTTTATAAAATTTAAGAGCCATCGAATATTCCTTTTTTTCGAGATGAATATTTGCCACAGCCATGAGGGCATCAGTCTGCTTTGGATCGATGCTCAGTGATTTTATGTAATATTGCAGCGCTTTGTCAATATTGTCTAAACCTAAATAAGCTTCCGCCAAATATATCCACGCATCGGGAGAAGTATTGTTAATTTCCAATGCCTGCGAAAGATACTGAATACTTTCTGAAAATTTTTCTTCCTCCAAAAGGCAGGCGCCAATTCCGACCAATATTTCAGAATTCTTTGGATTTTCTTTCAAAGAAATTTTGTAATATGCAACTGCATTATCGTATTGCTCAAGTTTTTCGTAACTTTCAGCAATGAATAAACTGGTTGAAGCAAGGTCGTTGGTAATTTCGGCGTATTCAACATAATTTTCAATGGCTTTCTGAAACTGATCGAGCTGAAAATGAGCATGAGCTTTTTGCAATAAAGCCAAAGTATCGGTTGGGTCGACTGCCAAAACAAATTCGTAAGCTTCAATAGCTTTCTGAAATTCCTGCAGAGTATAATATATCTGTCCCAAATTGAACCATGCTTCTCCGGAAAATGGATCCAAATCGAGGATGCGATTGTATATTTGAATAGCTTTTTCGTTTTCTTCCAACTGTTCGTAGCAAAAAGCCAATTCAAACATTAAATCAATGTTACGTGGATTGATTTGAAAACCTTTTAAAAGGTATTGTGCAGCTTCTTCAAAATTATCGTGTTCGAGATAAATGTAGGCAACATCCAGCAAAATATTGTCCAAATCGCCGGAATTATCAGCTGTAAGGCTATTAACGAGTTTTTGAGCTTCGCCATATCGCTCCATGCGAACCAATGCTTCTATTTTCAGCAAAACAGTTTCATAATCGGCTTCCGAGAGCGTTGACAGCAATTGATAGGCTTTACTGATTTCACCCATAGCCAGATAAATTTTGGCACGTTTGGCTTTCAAAACCGTACTGCCCGGATGAAGCTTCATACCAAATTCTACAGCTTTTGAAGAATCTTTGGTTCTCCCTCTCCGCAAATAGTATTCAGCAATATTTTCAAATTCTTCCACGTCGAAGTATCCGGAAGCATTGCCTGAAAGGAACTGTTCGTATCTGCGAATAATGTCCTTAAATTCGTCATCGCCGGGAAGTAACAACTTCTTGCTCATCTTTCTAATTTTTTTGCAAAATTAATATTTTAAATGCAATAAATAAACGAGTTAACGTAAAGTTATGAACAACCCCAATTTTACAAAAAATGTACTACACGAATATGTTTTTCCGTTAAATAAGTGCAGACTTTGATCAAATGGCATATTTCTTGATTACTGCATGGCGATTCCGAAATTTTCTAACAAAGTTTTGGTCGTTACTTTTCTCTCAAAAGAAACAATTCAAAAACAAAAAAATATGGACTTTTTTTCAAAATTTGCTTTTTGTCCGGCGTGCGGTTCCTCTTTATTCGAGAAAAACAATGAAAAATCCAAACGTTGTGCATCTTGCGGATTTGTTTTTTACATGAATCCTTCCGCCGCAGTAGCCGCTTTTATTGTGAACGAAAAGCAGGAGTTGCTGGTTTGTCGTCGAAAAAAGGAACCGGCTAAGGGAACACTGGACTTGCCCGGAGGTTTTGTTGACAACAACGAAACAGCAGAAGAAGCGCTGAAAAGGGAAATTTCAGAGGAATTGCAGTCGGAAGCAAAAAATGTCCGCTATTTGTTTTCTTTACCCAATGAATATGAATATTGCGATTTATTGGTTCCCACATTGGATTTATTTTTCTCCTGCAAATTAACGGACGAAACCTCTCTTGTTCCTTCCGACGATGTGGAAGAAAGTTTTTTTGTCCCTTTCTCCGAAATTCGACCTGAACTTTTTGGTTTGAAATCGGTAAAAAAAGCGATAGAAAGATTTTTGCAACATCCGATTGGATGAAATTCGCTAAACACTTAACTTTGCAGTGAATGATTCTCGTGTGTGAAATCATTATTAATGCACATTATTTCGTAAATTTTTTAACATGTTAAAAAAAATAATTGCTGCTGTATCTTTGTTTTTTCTCATTTCGTCAAGTTCGGTTTTCGCCCAACATAGCCTGATTTACACCGCTGACGACAAAAATTATATTCAAGGAAAAGAATTTTTCGAACAACAAAAATTCGGAGCTTCGTACCGATATTTTGAAGAATTTTTGAAAAATACCGTTCCTGTTCAGGCAGGTCAGCGTGAGGAAGCCGAGTATTATTTAGCTGCCAGCGCTTACGAACTTCGTAAGGAAAACGCGCTTCCCCTTTTACAAAACTTTTTATCCGAACATCCCTACACTCTTTTTGCCGATCCTTTGCATTTTATGTTGGGAGTGTTGTATTGCGAACAAAAAAACTTTTCTTTATCAGCAGACTTCTTAAATCAGGTAGATGAACAAAATCTGGCCAAAGAGAAAATTCCTGATTTCCTTTTTTACAAAGGCTATGTTTCCATTCAGAATAAGCAGTTGGAGACAGCAAAAAAATGTTTTGCACAATTGAAGTCTTTGAATTCATCTTACAATACGGATGCAGTTTATTATTACGCTTACTGCGAATACCTGCTCGGTAATTATCGGGAAGCCTTGCCGGGTTTTTTGTCTGTAGAAAGCCAGCCTGAATATCGGTCCACTGTTCCTTATTTTCTCGTTCAGATTTATTACGCAGAAAAACAATATGATAAATTGAAAGAGAAAGCTGATTATCTTCTTTTAACTTATCCTGAAAATGTCAACAATGCCGAAATTTATCGAATTTTGGGAGAAATGGCTTACACTCAAAAAAATTATGAACAGGCCATTTACAACCTAAAAAAATATGAAAGTCTTTTCCCTCAGGTTCTGCGAAACGATATGTATCTGTTGGGTCTGTCCTATTTTCAAATGAAAGATTATACCAATGCTGTAGCTTATCTGTCGAAAGTAACCACATCAGCAGATGAAATTTCGGAAAATGCCTATCTGCACTTGGGAACTTCTTACATTCATTTGAACGATAAAACCAATGCTCGACTTGCTTACGAAGCTGCTTTGCAAACAAATTTCAATCCTTCGGTTCGGGAAGAAGCCATGTTTAATTATGCCTTGACCTGCTACGAAACAACATCGGCATTTGGTGAATCGATTGCCGCTTTCAGCCGCTTTCTTTCTGAGTTTCCAAATTCAAAATATGCCGATGAGGCTTATCAGTATTTAACTTCCGTATATCTGACCACCAAAAATTATGAATTGGCTTATCAGTCGATTCAGAAAATAAAAAACCTTAATGCTTCATTGAGGGAAACAAAGCAATATTTACTTTATCAATTGGGAGTGGATGCTTTTACTCAACAAAACTACGAGAAAGCCATAGATTATTTTACACTTTCACTGGAGAATTCTTCGACAGGGAAATATGCTGCAGAAAGTTTATTTTGGAGGTCGGAATGTTTTTACCGAACCAACCAAATAACGAAAGCTATTAAAGATTTGGAGACTTTTGTTAAAAATCCACTTTCGAAAAGCAGCAAAAATCTGACAAAAGCCTATTATTCTTTGGGCTATGCCTACTTCGGACAGCAAAATTATTCCAAAGCCACAGACTGGCTTTTAAAATACTTGGAAACAGAAACTGATGCAAAATCCATTTTGTATGCAGACGCTTTGAACCGCTTAGGAGATTGCTATTTTTACTCCCGAAATTTCAAAAATGCTCGCGAATACTATGAAAAAGCTGCTGATGCAGCTCCCGGAACTGCCGACTATTCGGTTTTTCAAGCAGCTTATGCGGCAGGTTTGCAAAAAAATTATCTGGACAAAATTTATCGTTTGGAAGAATTGTTGGTGAAATATCCCAATTCGGAATATGCCGATGATGCCTTGTACGAAATTGGGCGCTCCTATTTGATGTTGAAAAATGAAAAAATGGCATTGTCCACATATCAACGTTTAATGGAAAGTTTTTCCAATTCGGCTTTGGCGCGAAAAGCAGCTTTAGAATATGGAATGATTTATTTCAATCGCCGCGATTATGAAAATGCTGTTTCCGCTTTCAAAAAAGTGATAGAACAATATCCCGGTACTCAAGAAGCTTATGTGGCATTGGAAACCATGGAAAGTGCTTATGTTGAAATGAATGATGTAAACGGATTTGTGGAATATACAAAAAAAACCGGACAACAGCTTCTGCCTTTCTCTTCCCAGCGAGAGGATTCCATTTCGTATATTGCTGCCGAAAAACAATACATGAATGAAAAGTATGAAGCTGCTATTGCCGGCATGGAAAACTATCTGGCAAAATTTTGTCCGGGAGGCAGATACTGCACAATGGCTCAATATTATCTTGCCAACAGCTATTATCAAACGAAACAAAGAGAAAAAGCCCTGTCGGCTTTTCAAACCGTGCTGAAAAATAGTGCAAGCGAATATGTGGAAGAGGCGGCTTTACGTTGTGCAGAAATTACATACGATCAGAAGGACTTTGCTGCGGCTTTGAATTTCTTCAAGCAGTTGGAAAGTTTGGCGCAGACTTCTGCCAATAAGCAAGCTGCACGTTTAGGTGTTTTAAGATGTAGCTATTATATCAATGATTACCAGACTATTATAAATATAGCAAATGAAATATTAGCCGATACTTATTCCGATCAAGATATGATGACGGAAGCACGTTTTTATCGTGCCAAAGCTTATTTAGCCATGAATCAAGCGGAATCGGCCATTCCCGATCTGAAAACTATTTCGGCTGAAACAAGAACGATTTTCGGAGCAGAATCGAAATATCTGCTGGCTTCGGTATATTTCCAACAAGGCAAACTGACTGAATCGGAAAACGAAATCATGGATTTTGCCAAAAAAAACACTCCGCATCAATTTTGGTTGGCACGCAGCTTTGTTTTGCTGGCCGACATTTATATTCAGAAAGGTAATGATTTTCAGGCCAAACAATATTTGCTCAGCCTGCAAAGAAATTATACTGCACAGGATGAAATTCAGGAATTGATTTCACAGCGATTGGCTGCCATAGGTGAAAGGGAAAAGAAAAAAATCATCAACTAAGGTCAGCAACTGCTTAAAGAACGAAACTCGACAAAAAACTTTATCATTCATTTACATGACTATCAATGAATTTATTATGATAATTTCCAGAAAAAATATTTTATTTGCTTTGTTCCTTTCCGGTATTGTTTTTTCCAACCTGCCGGCACAGGATTCTACTTTTGTGCGCGATGTAATTGTTGAACGTGAATTTCAGCCGGTTATCAAAAATGCAGGAAAATTGAATATTTCTCCTCAACCTGTAGAACCGGAAGCCAAGCTTTTATCGGCACATTATACCGACTTTTATTTACCGCTTTCCATCAACAATAACATTCACCCGCTTTCGGCAACAGAATTTTCTCCAATGAATTCGCAGGGGCAGAATGGTTTTGCACGTTTAGGATTGGGTAATTTTTACAATACTTCTGCCGATTTTTTCTATTCTCTACTAAAACGTCCCGATATGCAGTTGGATGTTTTTTTTAATCATTTGGGAACTTTTGGTGATAAACTTCATTCTACTTCAAAAGCGGGATTGGCTTTTGATAAATATCTGAACAACATGGATTTGTTCGCCGGAATGGATGGGCAACTCGAGCGACTTAAATATTACGGCAACAATTTTAATTTGAATTCTCCGGTTGACCTGAATGCATTAACCCATATTTATGGCAATGCAACATTCACTGAACAAAAATTAATTTCCATTTCAAGACCTCCCCTTTCCTATTCTTTGCAACAACTGGCCGAAAATTCAAACATGGAAACTTTCAAACGTTTTCATGCTTATGGAGGAATTCGGTCGTTACCAACAGCGCAGGACATAAAATTTCTTGCGAAATTGGATTATCAATTATTTAAAAATCAATACGGTATAAATGAAAACCTGATACATCTTTCCGGTGGCGTAACCATGCCATACAAAGAAAATAATTTGGGATTGGATATTGAACTTTATCAAATAAAATATACGAGTAAAGCTGCCGATTCGTTTAATTTTTGGGATTATTATTCGGTATTTATGCTAAATCCATTTTACGCCATAGAACATCCCGAATGGAAAGTCAGATTAGGAATGAAAGCCGCTTTTTCGATGAAACAGGGTCGTCCTTTCAGTCCTTCGGCTGATATTGAGGCCGAATGGAAACCTTTTCCTCAATGGTTGTCATTATATGGAGGCTTATCGGGTAATTATACAATTAACAGCATAAACAAAACCTTTGAAGAAAATTGCTTTATATTTCCCGATTTGAGAATAAAAGATACCTACACGCCTTTTCAAGGTTATGCAGGCATTAAAATAAAACCGGTCAACAACTTTATGATTGATGTTTTTGCCGATTACCGTTACATTGACCAGCAATATTTTTTTGTCAACAAAGAATATGCTTCCAATCAAATAAATGCTCCCGATTCCGTTTTATATACCAATCGTTTCAACGTGGTATACAGTGATGCATCCCATTTCAAAAGTGGCGGTCGAGTGGCTTTCAATGACGAAAAGAATCGTTTCAATGCAGAATTTCAAGCGGCTTACAACTGGTGGAAAACAAAAAATACAGCATTTGCATGGCTTCAGCCAAAATGGGAAGCCGACATGAAAGCAAGTTTAGGATTGACATCCAACATAAATGCAAGTGTCAGTTTGTTTTACAAAGCCGACAGATATGCTCTATTAGGGAATGAAGCCGTAAAAATGGACAATATTTTGGACTTGAATCTGGGCGCTTCGTATGTTTTTAACAAATCTGTTTCTGCTTATCTTCATTTGAACAATCTGCTGAACAACCATTACCAGTATTTTTATGGATACGATGTTCAGGGATTCAACTTTATGATAGGAGCTGTCTTGTCGTTTTAACGGGATATTTTCCCCCGGAGTGAAAGTTTTTCCAATTTTTTTGAGGTCATTATTGAATTTTTCACAACTTTCTTAATTTCAGAAAATATGATTTCTTTATCAGAAGTTGTCCCAATTGGGCAAATACTCAAAACTCACGGTATTGAAGGAGAACTTTCTTTTCAACTAAATAGCGAAGAATTCGACTTCGAAGATATTCCTTTTCTGATTTTTGAAATGGATGGTATCCTGGTTCCTTTTTTTCTGGAAGAATGGCGATTTAAAACGGAAGACAGCGGGTTTCTGAAGCTGGAAGATGTGAATAATGAAAAGAAAGCGAGAAAATTTTCCGGCTTGACCATTTATTTACAAAAAAAGTTTTTCGATATTCCCGAAACAGAAATTTTTGGAAACCATTTTTTTATTGGTTTTCAGGTTTTTGATAAAGACGGTAAATTGATTGGAACTATCAAAGATATTGACGAAAGTACCGAAAATGTACTTTTCATCATTCACAATGGAGAAAAAGAGATTCTTATTCCGGTGAGCGAAGATTATATTTTACACATTGACGAAAAGCAAAAATCCATTCACATGGATTTGCCAGAAGGACTGCTCGAACTGTAAAAAACTTACCGGAAGAGCGAAAATTTTGTAAAACTTTTCACTCTTCCGATAATGATTCTGGTTTTTCAATCGGTTCGTGTAAAACAATAAAATTGATTTCCGATAAATAAATTTACAAAATCAGTTCATAAACAGCTCCAAATCGTCTTCAACGCTACCGATAGGAGCAATTCCAAAATTATCTACCAGCACTTTTGCAACATTTGGCGAAAGAAATGCCGGCAACGTGGGTCCTAAATGGATATTTTTGACACCCAAATAAAGCAGCGCAAGCAGCACAATAACGGCTTTCTGTTCGTACCATGCAATGTTATAAGCAATTGGCAATTCGTTGATGCTGTTTAAATTAAAAATTTCCTTCAGTTTCAGGGCTATCAGCGCCAATGAATAACTGTCGTTACACTGACCGGCATCGAGTACTCGCGGAATGCCATTGATTTCTCCTAATCCGAGTTTGTTGTAGCGATATTTTGCACAACCGGCCGTAAGAATAACGGTATCTTTTGGCAATTTTTCTGCAAACTCCGTATAATAATTGCGACTTTTTAATCTACCATCGCAACCCGCCATCACAAAAAACTTCTTAATTTGTCCCGTTTTTACTGCTTCAACAATTTGTTCCGACAGAGCAAAGAATTGTTCGTGAGCAAAACCGCCAACAATTTCTCCTTTTTCAATTTGAATGGGAGCAGCACACTGCTTGGCATGTTCAATCAAAGTTGAAAAATCCTTAGCTTGATCTTCCGGTGCTTCGGCGATATGTTTGAATCCCGGGAAACCTGCGGTTCCTGTGGTATAAACTCTGTCGGCATAAGTCGAATTGCTCTTGGGTGGAACAATGCAGTTAGTTGTGAAAAGGATCACGCCATTGAATGTTTCAAAGTCCTGAGTTTGATTCCACCATGCTCCGCCATAATTTCCAACAAAATGTTTGTACTTTTTAAATGCCGGATAGTAGTGTGCCGGCAACATTTCACCATGCGTATAAACATCGACACCCGTTCCTTCGGTTTGTTTCAACAATTCCTCCATATCTTTCAGGTCGTGTCCACTGATTAAAATTCCCGGTTTCTCGCGGGTTTGCAAACTCACTTTTGTAACTTCCGGATGTCCGTAAGCCGTAGTATTGGCTCTGTCGAGCAATTCCATAACTTTAACTCCGAAACGTCCGGTTTCTAAAACCAAATGTATCAGTTGCTCCAAATTCAACGTATCGTCTGTGGTTTTTACGAGCGTTTCTTCAACAAAAGCATTAATTTCGCTGTCGGTAAAACCAAGATTCATGGCATGTTTGGCATAAGCCGCCATACCTTTCAGTCCATAAATTATCAGTTCTCGCAAAGAGCGGACATCTTCGTTTTCGGTACTCAACACACCAACTTTGCTTGCCAGTTTTTCCATTTCTTCTTCCGAATCTGCTGTCCAGTCTGTCAAATCGCAAGCCGGCATCTTGATTCCTTGCGCTGACAAATCGTGTTTCAATTGTGAGCGCAGGACGAATCCTTCCCTGATCTGCTCAACAAATCGTTGTTTATCGAAATTTACGTTGGTAACCGTCATAAAAAGTCCGTCGAGTATAAAGCGGCTCACCAACGGATTTTCAATTTCCTGTTTACGTAAAGCAGAAGTATAAACCGATAAACCTTTCAGTTGATAAATCAATAAATCCTGCAAAGCTGCCACATCGGAAGTTTTACCACAAACACCTTTCAGTTCACATCCGATTCCTTTGGAAGTTTCCTGACACTGATAACAAAACATATTCATTTTCTAATGCAATTAATTTCAAATTTCAAAATTTATTTTTTATTTATTTGTTTCTCCATCTTTTATCATCACCAACATCATTTTAAAACGTTCGGTGGCATTCACCGCATGAGGAACGCCGGCAGGAAGAATAATGCTTTCTCCGGCAGTCAATTCAAAAGGCCGGCCGGCAATGGTAACCAACCCTTTGCCATCAAGAGCTACCACCAACGCATTAAATGGCGCTGCATGTTCGCTTAAAAATTCTCCTTTGTCGAAGGCAAACAGCGTAATGTTTCCCTGATGATTTCGAACAATAATTTTACTGACCACTGACCCTTCGGCATAATTAACCTGATCAGCCAACAAAAACTTTTCGGCTGTCGGAAAAGTCTTGTTTTCCTGTTTGTTGTGAAATTCCGAATTTTCCATAATATTCTAAATATTAGTTTTGTGATTTTGATGATTATGTTTGAGAATTGGAGCACAATACCTTATATTTGCACTCTCATGATTGATTTTTTTTGAGATTGCAAAGGTAGATAGTCTAAAACAATGAAAGTGTAACATTTGTTACATGTGAAAAAATTATTACATGACAAAAAAATGTAAAAACATTTATATTCTTTATTTTCATATATTTAATAACGGGGCTTTGCCCCAAACCCTACTTACTTTTTTGGCTTGAAACAAAAAAGTAAGCAAAAAATTAACTTTGTTGAAGCAGCTACGTTCAACATAAATCAAATAAATTTGATTTTGTTTTCGCTTAAACGCTGCTTTCAAGACTGTGCCCACTTCACTCGAAAAACTTACGCTCGAAAAGCTGAAATCGTCCAAACTCACTCCGACGAAATACTTCGGAACTCAAACAAGGACGATTTTTAAACGCTTTTCTCACTTGTTTTTCGGCTCATTGGACAAGGTCAACCCGAAGAGCTTGGTTTATATGTCCTGTTTTAAAGATATATAAACCAAATGTTTCAATTTTTGTCATGTACTAAATGTGAAAATATTTATTTTCTATGAAAAGCAATGATCCCGAATGGAAAAGTTACGGAAGCATTGATAATGGAGAAAACGGCTTCCCTGCCGATTTAAAATACAGCATAAAGCTATACCGAAAAAACGAAATTCTATTTCGACAAGGAAGTATTTGTGATGCGCTCTATATTTTAACGTCGGGTTCCGTAAAAACAGAAATGATTACCGAAACCGGAAACATTATGGGAATAGAACTGATAAAGGCTCCCCGTCCGCTGGCTCCAGCATTTTTGTTTTCCGACAATAATCGTTTTCCGGTTGATGTTACTGCAATTGAAAGTTGCGAAATTCTTCGGATTCCCAAAGAAGAAGTGATGCGTTTGATGGCGATACAGCCCGACTTTATGGAGCAGTTTTTAAAACACAATGCCAATCGAACAGAATTTTTAGCCAATCGGATCCAGTTGCTGTCCATTAAAACCATAAAAGGACGCATTGCCCATTTTTTATTGGAACAAATGTCCGAATACGGAAAAACGTTCACCATCAACAGAAACAAAACAGAATTGGCCGAATTTTTTGGTGTGGCACGACCTTCATTGGCCAGAAGCCTCTCGGAAATGGTCGAAGAGAGCATCATTAAAATCAACAAAAAGCAGTTTACCGTGATAGATGAGCAGAAACTGAGAGACTTGCTTCAATAGAAACACATTTTAACATTCTATATGTTAGAAAGTTGGAATTAGCGCTTCAAAATTTTTTTGGTTTAAGAAAAAATTGTATTTTTGTGGCATTAAACTAAATCTATTAAAAAAATGGCTTACGTAATTACAGAAGATTGCATTGCATGTGGGACATGTATCACTGAATGTCCAGTAGAAGCAATATCAGAAGGTGATATTTATGTTATTGATCCGGATGTATGTACCGATTGCGGTGTATGCGCTGATGTTTGTCCATCAGAAGCAATCAAACCTGCATAATTAAATTTTTCGGATTTAATTAATTCTTTAACGGTTCTTCCAAATTAAAAAAGGAAGAACCGTTTTTTTATGGTCGATAGTCCGACTTTTCAAGCAATTGCAGATAGTTGTTTTCCTTAACCAACTGCTGAAGGCTTACCTCTCTATTTTTTCCCATGTAACTTTTTACAATCTGCCACCCAATCCATGTTCCAACTCTTCCGGGAGATTTCTGCGAAACAGGAGCGGTAAATGGCGCCTCATTCAGGTACGCATCCATCACACGAAAATCGGTAGAGAAAAGAGATTTTTTATCAATCATTTCCGCCCAAATTTCCCTTTCGTAGCGTTTACACCATTCCCATTGTTGGGGTGTATAGCCCATCAAAATTTCTGGTTTTTCTTCGGGCATGAAAACGGAAAGCAAATACATAATTTTCCCTCTGTAAAGCATGTTGTCCAACAAACGATTTTCTGACGAATTCATTGGAAAAGCACTGAAAAGCAAAGCCGAAACAATATCGGGAGCTATATTTTCGGGTCGCATGGCGTAAGTAAGATATTCATAGGTAATTTGCTTATAAACCGGATAGTCGGCGCCGAGATATAAATCGGAACCAATAGCGATAAAAG
This sequence comes from Bacteroidales bacterium, assembly GCA_012517575.1. GTDB lineage: Bacteria > Bacteroidota > Bacteroidia > Bacteroidales > Paludibacteraceae > MVYY01. The sequence goes on from JAAYUQ010000074.1 coordinate 15,164, forward strand.
GGGAGTGGATAATAATGGAGCGATTGAAACCCGAGACAAAAAAATAGATTTGAGGAAGCCTGATATCGGGGAAATAGTGATGAATATACGTAAAAGCACCAGAAAGTTGATTTTCGATAGCTGATACATCTGAAAATTTTTCCAACACATCACTGTTAACCTTAGCAAAAGTGGTATCGGAAAGAAAATTGCGAATAAGCAAAGAAACCGAATCGGTATCCGATGGATCAACCTCCAGAATTTCTGAAACAAATACCGGAAAAAAATCGGGATAATCCTGGTAAATTTTTTTTATTTCAGTATTTATATGGGTGGTGTCAATGGTTATAAGATCTTTGTCAAAACGCTGAATATGAACTTTTATACCATTTTTTCGGGTGTCTATTTGAAATCTATTGCTGTTTCGGCACGAAATAAGAAACAGGGAAATAGTCAAAAAAAATAAAATAAAAATTTTCTTTCTGCTTGACATAATTGCTTTTTTACAAGAAAGCGTAAAACCACAAAGATACTTCCTGCAATTTTACGCTTGAATGATTTCTATTTTTAAGTCGTTATCTTTTGTTTCTCATAGCTTTTTGCTGCTCGCGCTGCATTTTTTCCATTCTTTCGATCCAACTACTTTTTTTTGCCGGCTTCTTTTCATTTCGTTTGGCATGCAGTTGAGCCAAAAGTTTCTTTTCGTCTACCATAGCACGAATCACGTAAGTTTGAATAATGGTGATGAGGGTAGAAAGAAAATAATAGTAACTTAATGCTGCCGAATAATTATTGAAAATAAACATGAACATCACCGGCATCAAATACATCATCCATTTCATTAAATTTCCTCCCGGCTGATTGGAAGTAGGATTCGTTGACATGTTTAATTTGGTGGAAATAATGCTCGAAATGGTCATCAAGAGGCAGAAAAGGCTGAGATGATTGCCAAAGTACGGTGTGATAAGAGGAATATAGGCATTCCAACTTAAAATTGAATCGTAAGTTGACAGGTCTTTTGCCCACAAAAAACTTTGCTGACGAAGTTCGATAGAAGCCGGGAAAAAACTGAACATGGCAAAAAGAATCGGTATTTGCAGCAGAGCCGGAATACATCCACTCATAGGACTGACACCGACTTTGGAATAAAGATCCATAACTGCTTTTTGACGTTCCATAGCTTTTTCGGGCGGAATTTTGGCATAAATTTCATCAATCTCGGGTTTCAACACACGCATTTTGGCACTCGAAGTATAGGTCTTATACGTCATGGGGAAAATGACAATCTTTATGACAATGGTCATTAATAAAATAATGATGCCATAATTTCCGATAAACCTGTTGAAAAAGTTAAACATCGGAATAACCATATAACGGTTGATCCACCCGAAAATTCCCCAGCCCAGTGGAATCAGCTCGTGGAGTCTCAATTTCTCATCTTTGCTAAGTCCTTTGTCGTAACTGGCTAAAATATTGTATTTATTTGGTCCTAAATACATTCTGAAGGTTGTAGCAGATTTACCGGACGGATCAAAAGGAACAGTCATTTCGGCGTGATAAAATTTCAGATAGGGAGAATTATCGTCTTCGATTTTACTTTCCAGCAAAGTTGAAGTAAAAGAATCGTCGGCAATGAGTACATTACTGAAAAACTGATCCTTGAAAGCAATCCATTTCAATTTATTGGCAATTTGCTTGCTGTCGTTTTTGTTTTCTCTTAATTTTTCTACGTCGTCCGAAAGATATTTGTACTGGATAGTTGAATATCGATTTTCAAATTGCCGTCCCTGTTCCTGCTGACGCAATCGGTTTGACCACTGCATTTCCAGAAAATTTGTCCCGGCAGGCATAATGTTGTTCATTCGATAAGCTTTGAGGCCAAAGCTGAACATATAATTATTTTGAGGCAACGTGTAGGCAATGTCCATATAACCATCACCGTTTGTTTTAAGGCGAAAAACAATGGTTTGATTTCCCTGCTTGTCTTTTTTTACAGTCTGTACCGGTTCAAAATAAAGATCCTTTGTATTCAGAATTCGGTTATTATTGGTTACGAGTGTAAAACCCATATTGCTTTCTTCTCCCTGAAAAAGAATGAGCGGAAGCGAATCGTGCCTGCGATATTTTTTCAATTCGGCAGAGTAAATCCGGGCGCCTTTATTGGTAAAAGTCAGTTTTAGTACTTCATTTTCCAAAGTAAAGAATTTTTCTTCTCCATGTGCAGCCACGCTGAAATCACCATAAGCATCGTTAATAATGGTTGAAGAGTCCTTTTTGGCTGCTATAGAATCCGTAAGTAAAGAGTCTGCCTGATGAATAGCAGCTTCTGTTTCTGCTTTTGCTTTTTGAATCAATGCAACAGAATCGTTGTATCGTTTTTGCTTCTCCATCATTTCCTGATTGGGGCGATTCAGCAAGGCAAAAACAACGATTATGGCCGTAATCAACAAAAATCCAGTTATTGTATTTTTATCCATAATTATCTAAGAAAATTCACTTTTTTTGCAATAAGAATATTTTTAAATTTGATTGAAATTACTGTTTTGCAGCTTTGTTGGAAGAGATGCGTTCCATCCGGTATTCAATGGCAGCCTTAATAAAGTTTATAAAAAGAGGGTGTGGATTCACTACCGTGCTGCTGTATTCGGGATGAAACTGTACGCCGATAAACCATCTATGGGAAGGAACTTCAACAATTTCCACCAGATTGGAAGTGGCATTGATTCCGCTACAAATCATTCCGGCTTTTTGAAATTCTTCCTTGTAATTATTGTTGAACTCAAATCTATGGCGATGGCGTTCGCTGATATTTTCCTTTCCGTAAATTTTATACGCTTTCGAACCTTTTTTCAGCTTGCATGGGAAAGCTCCCAGTCGCATACTGCCTCCAAGGTTTAAAATATTTTTCTGTTCTTCCATAATATCTACCACATTGTGTGAAGTAGTAGGGTCGATTTCGGTGCTGTTGGCATCGGAGTAACCCAATACATTTCTGGCAAATTCAATGACCATACATTGCATTCCCATGCAGATACCAAAAGTTGGGATATTACTTTCGCGTGCAAATTTCAAAGCCGCAAATTTTCCTTCAATACCTCTTTGTCCAAATCCCGGAGCAATAATGACTCCATCCACATTTTCGAGTTTTTTGGCCACATTATCTTCCGTCAGTTTGTCCGATAAAATCAAATCAAGTTTTAATTTTCTGTCATTGTAGGCACATGCCTGTAACAGCGATTCGGTAATGGACTTGTATGCATCTGGAAGTTGAACATATTTGCCCACCAATGCAATATGAACTTCTTCGTGCGCATTTTCAAGTTTTTCTACAAACTGAATCCATTTGGTAAGATTGGCATCAGGAATTTTCGCCAAATCAAAACCCATTTTTTTAAGCACTACTTCGTCCAGTTTTTCGTTGTGCATGTTCAGCGGAACACGGTATATTGTAGAAACATCAATGGACTGCAAAACCGATGACGGCTCAACGTTGCAGAATAAAGCAACCTTTTTGCGCATTTCGGGAGAAATGTTGTGTTCAGTCCGCAACACCAATATATCGGGTTGAACGCCCTGTTCCTGAAGAGCTTTGACAGAATGCTGGGTAGGTTTGGTTTTTAATTCTTTGGCAGCCGAAATATAAGGTACATAAGTGAGATGAACAATCAGACAATTTTTACCGAGCTCCCAACGCAGTTGTCGAACGCTCTCGATGTATGGCAAGGATTCAATATCACCCACTGTTCCTCCAATTTCGGTAATGACAAAATCATATTCACCCTTGCTGCCAAGAGATTTGATATTTCTTTTAATTTCGTCGGTGATATGAGGAATAATTTGAACGGTTTTTCCCAAATAATCGCCACGTCGTTCTTTTTCAATCACATTTTGATAAATTCTGCCGGTGGTAATGTTATTGGCACGATGAGTTTCTATATTCAGAAATCTTTCGTAGTGACCAAGATCGAGATCTGCTTCGTGTCCATCCACCGTAACGTAACATTCTCCATGTTCGTATGGATTCAATGTTCCCGGATCGATATTAATGTAAGGATCAATTTTTTGGTTGGTAACCTTAAAACCTCTTGACTGAAGTAATTTGCCTATTGATGCTGCAATAATGCCTTTCCCCAATGAGGAAACAACGCCTCCTGTCACGAAAATGTACTTTGTTTCTTTCACTTCGCCTACGCTTAATTCAATTCTTTAAGCCTGCAAATTTCGCAAAAAAAATTGAATATCGAAAACATTCGGAACTTTTTGTGTTTTATTACTTTTCGTATACAAGGACAATACTTTTAACGAAAAAATTGGTAATGGAAACAGCAAAAAAATAGTTTATTTATTGAACTTATTCATTCATAAAAAAGCGGGAAAAAGTTTATCACAAACGCTTTCCCGCTCATCCACAACCCTTATGAAAAACCAACCAACAAAAATCAAACAAACAAACGAAACAAACAAATTTTTGTCAACTAAACAACACTTATTTTTTATACACGCAACCTATTTACTTAACTGGTGTGGATTTTATTTTACTCAATTACCTTGAATGAAATTTCTTTTCCGTCACAACTATTTCCTCCAACCCATAAATTAAAATCGCCCGGTTCAACAACTTTTTTCATGTCAATATTCCAGAATGCAAGTTCTTCAACCGGCAATTCAAAGTTAACGGTACGTTTTTCACCGGGTTGCAATGTTACACGGGTAAAACGCTTCAGTTCTTTTACGGGTCTGGTTACTGAGCCCACTTTATCTTGAATGTAAAGTTGAGCTACTTCTGTTCCGGCATATTTTCCAGTATTTTTTAAATCAAAACTGAGTTTTAATATGTCATTCTTTTTTAATTCAGAAGAAGAAATTTTTATGTTACCGTATTCAAAAGTCGTATAGGATAAACCATAACCAAATGGATAAAGAGGTTCAGAACCGGCATCCAGATAAAAAGAACGATTACCCAGCGAAGTTTGTCCGGCTTCAAGCGGAATATCATCTATTAGTGTTTCTTCCCCATTGGCAGGCCGTCCCGAACTGTTGTGCGCGTAATAAACAGGAATTTGGCCTACTGTTTTTGGAAAAGTCACAGGTGTTTTTCCACTAGGAACTTCCTCACCAAAAAGCAAATCAACTATAGCAGGGCCTCCCATTGTTCCGGGATGGAATGAATACAAAACTGCTGACGAAAGAGCTGCTTCTTTGGTAATTGTCAGCGGGCGTCCGGCCATGACAACAGTTATAACGGGCTTACCTGTTTTTGCAACGGCTTCAATGAGTTCTGATTGCGCTCCCTGCAAATTCAAGTCTGCGAGACAATGTGCTTCGCCCGAAAGAATAGATTCTTCTCCAACAAAAACTAAAACCGCATCCGCTTGCTCGGAAGCTTTCACTGCTTTTGCTATACCATCGGTATTTTTATCACGACTGTAAGCAAGTGCGGGTTCAAAAATTATATTGATTTTATTTCCGTATTTTTCTTTTAAAGCGTTCAATGGAGTTATGGTGAAAGCTTTATCTCCGTCGAACACCCAAGTTCCCATTTGCTCATAAGGTGCATCGGCCATCGGCCCAATGACGGCAATGGTTTTTATGTTTTCATCCAATGGTAAGGTTTGGTTGTCGTTTTTAAGAAGAATAACCGATTCTGTAGCAGCACGACGTGCGGCCTCCAAATGAGTTTCAGAGTACATAACAGATGGTTTATTTAGTTCAACGAAAGGATTTTCGAACAAACCCAAGCGAAACTTGATGCGTAAAATATTCCGAACCGCATCGTCAATGGTTTCTTGTTTCACTTTTCCTTCTTTTATGAGTTCTTTCAGGTGATTAAAGTAAGTCATACTTACCATTTCCATATTTACTCCGGCATTGACGGCTTTCATGGCTGCCTCCTTGTCGTCGGCGGCAAAACCGTGAGAAATCATCTCTCTGACAGAAGCCCAGTCGGAAACAACAAATCCATCAAATCCCCATTCCTTGCGTAAAACTTGTTTCAGAATAAATTCGTTTCCCGATGAAGGAACGCCATCATTGTCATTAAAAGAGGTCATAAAAGTATAAGCGCCCGCTTTTACACTTGCTTCAAAAGGAGGGAGATACACATTACGAAGCAAACGTTCGGGCAAAAAAGTCGAATTGTAGTCGCGTCCACCTTCGGCAGCTCCATAACCAACAAAATGTTTTGGGCACGCAGCAATGCAAGTCGGGTCATTTGAACCATTTCCCTGAAATCCTTCTACCATAGCTATAGCCATCACCGAAGTAAGATAAGGATCTTCTCCACATCCTTCTGCTATTCTTCCCCAACGCGGGTCGCGAGCAATATCTACCATAGGAGCAAAAGTCCATTTTATGCCTACTGACGAAGCTTCAACAGCTGCAATATGTGCACCGATTTTTACCAGTTCTGGGTCGAAAGTTGCGGCCTGACCTAAAGGAATAGGGAAAATGGTTTTAAACCCGTGAATAACATCTCTTCCAATAAGCAGTGGAATTCCCAAGCGCGATTCCTCGACTGCAATCCGCTGAAGAGTATTGATCTTAATTGGATCAATTTCGTTGATAATGGAACCTATACTGCCTTTTTTTACAAATTCACCCATTGTTTCTATCGACTCAAATGAACTGATTTGATTCATTTGCCCGATTTTTTCTTCAAGCGTCATCCGAGAAATCAATTTATCTATTTTTTTCTCGACAGGGTCATTTTTTACACCAACAGCCATCAAACTGGAACTAAATAAAAACAAACTTGCGTAACTTGCCATTAAAAATTTTATCCACTTCATATTTTTATCTATTTATTTTTGAAACACTCGAACATAATCAATCTCATAAGTTGCAGGCAATTTGGTTTCATCTACTCCCTGAGCTCCGCCCCAGTTTCCTCCCCATGCAAGATTTAACTTCAAATAAAAAGGGGTATTGAAAGGCCATGTTTTTTTGTCCTTTTTTCCATCATTGAGAAAAGTAAAATAATTTTCTCCATCCACATATCCTTTAATAAAATTTTCTGTCCATTCTACAGCATACACATGAAAATCAGATTCTGCTGTGGAAACAAATTTTTCAGCCGTTTTTTGAGTCCCGATTTTGTGATTATATGCTGAACAATGAATGGAAGACGATACCCAGTTTGGACGATAGCCTACTTCTTCCATGATATCAATTTCTCCATCATCTGGCCATGCAGAAAAGTTTTTTGGCATCATCCAAAATGCAGGCCAAGTGCCCTTACCTTGAGGCAATTTAAGTCTGGCTTCAAAATAACCGTATGTCCAGCTTTTGGAAGTATTCATTCTTATAGATATTACCTCGTTCCCTTTCTTTTTGGCAATAATTTTCAATGTCCCATTTGAAACGACAGAGCAGGTATCACTTCCTTCATAACCAGGAATATATCTTTCCAGTTCATTGTTTCCCCAGCCTCCTCCGCCAGTCTCAAACCACCATTTATTGGTATTCGGCAGTAAAGGTTTTTCTCCGGGAGCTTGATATTCGTCAAACTCATCCTGCCAAACCAAACGATAACCTTCAGGCGTATTTACCAACAAATGACAATCCTGATTAACAGTATATTTTTTTTCATAGTTACCAGATTTGAAAGTTATAATTGCTTTACGTTTGGCATTCGTCGAATTTTCGGTAACCGAAATTTTTAACGAATCCATTCCTTTATTAATGGTTGAAGAAGAAACACTACACCATGTCTGATCGGAAAAGACAGTAAAATCTGCATTAGAAGTAATTTGAATTATTTGTTCGGATGTTCCATAATCAAAGTTTAAGGAAGAAGGCAACAACTGTATCTGAATATCTTCAGATAACACTGTTGGAGCATTGTTACTGCAACTTGCCATTAAAAAACACAAATAAAATAAAAATGTAAGTAGCGATTTTCCCATGACAGGCAAAATGAATGTTGTTTTATAAAGTAAAAATTTTTTATCCTGTTTGTAAAAGAAATAAATAATGATTTAGCTCAATAATTTGTTATCGTTTTAACGTTTAATTGAAAAAATCTATTTCAAAGATAGTTAATAAGAGGCAACACATTCATGCTGCCTCTTATTAAAAAATACAAATTACTGATCAAATGAAAAATCGTCAAAGAAGAAAATTCCGGATCCGGCATGACCTTCACCCCCAAATTGAATAACAATTTTATCGTAATCGGTTCGGGTACTAACATTGCTGAAATCGAATTCCAAAGTTACCCATCTATCGAGTGGTATATCTTTTTGAACAATTTCGGTCTGATTTTGCCATGCATTTCCTCCCATATCACTATCCTGCAATTTCACTGCCAATTGTGGACGCAATCTTTTTTCTGCAATCCAATCGCCGGCAACAGCATTTTCTGTAATGAAATCATTGTAGGATGGAATATACACTTTTAAGCGAATTTTGTTTTGAGTAGTTAAGTCAAATTTATAATCAGGTGCTGTAAAAGACAAATTGCTATAAAATGCATCCGATTTTTGATAACGATAAACTTTATTGGAAATATTGATCCCTACAGGCGCTGGATTATCTACAATTCCACTGAATGTACCCATATCTTGTGTTACAAAATTAACGGTAAATTCTCCGCTCTCAAAATTTTCAGTCAAAGGAATAGCTTTTGGCTCTTTTACGACAGGAGGAGCTGCCACATTCAATTCTTCAAGACAATAAACAAATACCCAATCTTGTCCTTCTACAGTATTGTTAACCCGTAAAGCCATAACTTTATCAGTTTGATAAATAATTTCATACTCCTGGGAACCACAGTAGTATCCCATAAAAGCATTACCTGTTAATGTCAGCTTCGGATAGGCGCCACTTTCGTTAATTGAAAAATTGTAATTTCCACCACTATAATCAAAAATAGCATCATCGCCTGAAGTCTCCGTAACGTTGAAGCCTCCTACAGAAGCAGCAGAAGCTTTTCTTCCATATCCCTTTCCACCGTTGGCTATTATTAATTGAGCCCCATTTTGGATAAATGTAAATTTAAAATCATAAAGTTTCCATGAACTTTTATCGTTAGCTCCTGCCCCCCACCATTCTTGAGAATAGCTGTTTTGGGGTCCTAATCCCATGTGGCCTTTTATAGCTTTACCAGTAGCTTGGGCAACTTCTGCAGCAAAATTATTGTATTGATCAAAAACCCATGTTTTTCCATCAGCATCATCGGCTCCGCCCGTCAGATTTACATAAACAGGCGTATTGACCAAACTATAATCATTTTGTTCGATTGTAATGACTTTTTCCTTCGTTGCTGAAGTTCCATTTGACGAATAAACGGTTAATTTTACCGTAAATGTACCAGCGAAAGGATATTTGCCAACTATGGTATCGGTAATTCCTGTGGTTCCATTACCCAAATCCCATCTCAAAGTGTATACTCCTTGAACTTGTGAAGTATTGATAAAGGTAATTACATTGGGTGAATTCCCAATAATGGTATCCTTGAAACTGACCATATCAGCAACAACATCTTCAGAAGCTCCCAATGAATATTCTTCATCTTCCTGTGGACTACATGCTGCAAATGCTAAAATTGACAGCAAAATCCATATTCCTTTTTTTATTATGTTTTTCATAAATTGCTCATTTAAATTTTAAATCGTATTAAACTTATTGCCATTGTCCATTTTGTACCAATTCGTAATCGGTATTTTTGGTTTTTTCAATTTCACCTTGCGGAATAGGCAAATATTTCATCCAGTCTTGGAAAGTACGAACTGAAAAGTGTTCTGTATCGGTTTCAGTTAATTCTGAAGCAGCATCACCCCAACGTACCAAATCCCAGAAACGCATCCCTTCTCCTACAAATTCTTTCCGGCGTTCCAGCTTAATGTTATTGGGAGTTGCTTCGATTGGGGCAAGTCCGGCTCTGCTGCGAATATCATTTAGGCATTGTTGAGCACTGACACCTTGTACTTCAGACTGACCCTGCATTATTACCAATTCGACGTAATTCAATAGTGTTTCAGCATAACGGAAAATACGCAAATTGTTACAATAGTTCAAGTCAACATCTCCCGGAGGAGGATTGTATCCAATACGAGCTGCATACTTGCGTTGAAACAATCCGGTATTTTGGAATCTTGGTGTATAACTTCCATCAGACCATTTATTAATAGAGGCATCGCGACGAGTATCTCCATTTTCATACATATCATAAGTTGCTTGACGAACTGGTCCAAAACCCCAACCGCCTTTAAATACTCCGCTTGGGTCTTTTAATTCGTTGGGAGAAATAAACGCAGGAAGATTTGTTCCGTAGCCTGACCAAGCATTTCCCCATCCCTTTCCTTCAGGAAGTTGATTGCTTTCAAAAATAGATTCTTTACAAAATTCATTTTCATCTCGCCACATGGCATCAAAATCTTCAAATAATTCATATTCACCACTAGTAATAATAGCTGCCATATCATCCGTAATTTGTGGATATTTTGACTGGTCTTTCTGATACAAAACCACTCTTGCCCGCAACATAAGAGCTGCCGCTCTTGATGCATGACCCAGATCACTGCCGGTAGTTTTCATGGCAAGTCTGCCTTCTGCACAAGCATAATCCAAATCCTTCATAATATAAGTATAAACGGAATCGGCAGGCATTTGCTTAGCCATGTATGGTGGATTACTCAGTGGTTCCTCAAAGTAAGGAATATTTCCCCAGAATTTCCACAGCAAATGGGTATAATAAGCACGTAGGAAATGAGCTTCGGCTTTGTATTGTTCCAATTTGTCCTCATTTACACCGACGGCATTGTCACAAGATAACAAAGTGTTGTTGCAACGAGCCAATCCAGTAAAATATATGCTCCAAAGACCATCTAAAGTTGAAGCTGCTGTAGAAGTAAACTGAGAAAGTTTGTACAATTGCGATTGATCACCAGCATCACCACCTCCCTTGTAAATATCATCGGAACGCAAATCAGACATCAACAAAACAGCATTATAATTGTAATTTGCATAGCTGTCAAACAGTAAAATTTGATAGGCAGAAGCCAAATTTGACAAAATAGAACCTTCAGTTGCTGTACCTCCCGATTCCAGTTTTTCTGTGGAAGATGCGGTCAGGAATTCATCGGTGCACGAAGTGATAGTAAATACCCCCACCAATACTGTCGCAATAATAGATATTAATTTATATTTTTTCATATTTCTTAGAATTTAAAAGATTAGAAAGATACATTGGCTCCCACATAAATGGTCCTGGATTGAGGATAAACGCCACGATCCACTCCTATTCTGGTATAATCTCCCGAAGCAACTTCAGGATCAAATCCATCGTACCCTGTAAAAGTCAGTAGATTTTCAGCAGACAAATACAGTCTCAGTTGCTGAATGGAAACTTTTCTAGTTAAACTGGTAGGTAATGTGTAACCTATTTGTGCCGTTTTCAGTCTAACATAACTACCATCCTTTATATACAAATCGGAAGAACGCCAATTATTATTAGGATTAGAACTGGTCATACGCGGAATTTTGTTGGAAGTTCCTTCTCCATGCCAGCGTTCGAGTATCCACGATGGTCTGTTCATGGCTGGTATATCTCCACGCATGGCGAAATCGAACATGTCGTTACCTTGTGTTCCCTGGAAGAAAAGACTTAAATCAAAACCTTTCCATTCAGCTCCAAATGTCAACCCGAAAGTCCAATCGGGCATTCCTTTTCCTATTTTGGTCTTATCGTTGTCGTCTATTGCGTCATCAGTGTTGAAATCGACAAATCGAACATCACCGGGTTTGGCATTCGGTTGATACTTTTCTCCTTTGGAATTTACATAGGCATCAATTTCAGCCTGATTTTGGAAAACACCATCAGTTTTATAGCCATAAAAGAATGGCCAAACTTCTCCGTTTTCCCCTTTAATAAAGCTACCTAAGCCTGAAGCTCCTGCAGTTTCATAAATGGCTTCCCCAGATGCATTTCCAAGTTTAATGAGTTTGTTCTTCAAATAGGAAGCATTGGCCAGAATATTGTATTTGAAATCACCTGCCGACTTTTTCCAACCAAATTCAAATTCAAGACCAGAGTTTTCCATGTCGCCAACATTACCAATTGGAGCACTTTGGCCGACGTAACTCGGGATAGGCTGATCCATTAACATGCCGTTGGTTTTTTTCTTGAAATAATCGAAACTGAACGAGAGTCTGTTTTGCAAAAAACGTGTGTCAAAACCCACATCTTTTTGTTCCGATTCTTCCCATCTAACATTTGGATTAGGTAATGCTGAAGGAGAAGTACCATATTGCATCGTTCCTGTTTTAGAATCGGTAGCAACGGAATATCCACCTCCAAAATAATAGTTTTGTCCACCATCCATTAAGGAAGTGTAGCGGAAGTTTCCAATGTTTTCGTTACCATTTTTCCCCCAACTGAAACGGATTTTAAATTCATCTATCCAACTGGATGGATTATCTTTTAAAAATGGCTCGTTCAACACATTCCAACCGATCGATACGGCAGGAAAAACAGCCCATTTGTTGTTCGGTCCAAATCTCGACGAACCATCACGACGTACAGTAGCCTGCAACATGTAACGTTCAGCATAATTATAATCTAATCGTCCAAAGTAAGATGCCAGCGAAGTAAAGGTATAACCGCCTGTTCCTCCATAAATTCTTTCATCGTCTCGGTCAGCAATGGCAGCATTAATGGTGGCCATATTCGGATCTGTTCCCAATAAATCATAATCGCTACCACCCAACTGACGATAGGTATATTTTTGGGCTGATTGACCCAGCACAAATGTAATGTTATGAACTTCTGCAAAAGCTTTATTATAAGTAAGTACGTTTTCAACCTGCCACTTGAAGCCTCTATTCATTTGACTCCAAACAGAACTTTGCGTTACGTCTTTCCCTTGCGTAGCGAGAAAGTAAGGATATTCATAACCATCATTTCCCCAAAAAGCAAGGTCAAAACCATAGCTGCTCTTAAATTTCAAACCGGGTAACAAGTCCAGTTCACCCCAGAAAGTTCCAACGAATTTATCCGAATTCCCTACATCAGATCGTGGTTGGTCGAGCATGGCAACCGGATTGGCAATTTCCTGAAAACCGGAAGGTGGAATGGAATATACTTTCCCGTTTTTGTCGGTTACAGCATAAGGGTGTGCAGCTAATATAGCAGAAATTGACTGAATATCGGGATCATTTGATGTTTCAGGGGCATAAACGGGAACGCGTGGATTGAAAGCAAGTGCGCTTCCCAATACCGAACCATATTCTGAATTGACTTCAATACCGGTAGATTTGTCTCTTGAATAGGCAACATTCACTCCAACTTTAAATTTATTCAGAACATCGCGAGATTTGTCTTCAAATACATTATAAGTTGAATTGGTACGAATGCTCCATCTATCATAATTGGATTTTCCATAATTACCGCCAATGATACCATCCTGGCTGAAATATCCTAAAGAAAAATAGTAGGAAATTTTTTCGGAGTTGCCCGACATACTTAATTGGTGAGATTGAACAGGAGCATCATAATTAAAGGTCTCATTCTGCCAGTCGGTACCTCTACCACCGTTTTTTATCTGATCTGCAGAATATCTGGGCAAATTTCCATCATTAACTTGTGCTTCATTCATTATTATCATATATTCTGTGGCATTCAAAACCGATTTCTTTTTCCACGGATTTTGCCATCCATAATTGAAGTTATAATTGATAATGGATTTCCCTGCGCCCTTCAAAACACCTTCACCGGTTTTGGTGGTAACCAAAATTACACCATTTGCAGCACGGGCTCCATAAATAGCAGCAGAAGCAGCATCTTTCAGAATCTCAACAGATTGGATGTCAACAGGATTCAGATAATTGATGCCTCCGTCAACAGGCATTCCATCTACAATATACAATGGATCGCTGTTGTTGACCGTACCAATACCACGAATTCTTACCTTTGAATCAGATCCTGGTTGGCCTGAACTTTGGGTAATCTGCACGCCGGAGATTTTTCCTTTCAGCACATCCTCCACACGTGAAGGTTTTACAGAATTCAAATCTTCAGAAGTAACTTTGCTGATGGCTGCCGTTACAACGCTTTTTTTCTGAACACCGTAACCAATAACGACAACTTCGTCCAACGATTGAAGATTTTCCTCCAAAACGATGTGCAAATAGTTCTTACCGTTTACAGGGACTTCCTGAGTCTTGTAACCTACGTAAGAAATCACGAGAATACCAGTAGAAGGAACATTGATAGAAAATTGTCCTTCATTGTTGGTAATTGTACCATTTGTAGTACCTTTTACTACAACATTAACACCGGGCAAGGGTTCATTGCCTTGTCCAACTACTACACCTTGCAGTTGTATGTTCTGTGAAAATACAGAAAGTGTAATGAATAACAAAAAATTTAATAATAATAGTTTTTTCATAAAGTTTTAAATGATTTTAAGATTAACACTTTATTTCGCGATGTTCAAATTGAACAATGCAAACATACGTGTATATTCCCAAAAATGGTCTTAATTTTATTATTCACAAATACGTCATCCCAAAAGAAAATATACGTTTTAATTACTTCAAAAAAGCATAAAACATTGATAATGTATAAAATAAAATTTTAACCAAAATTGATTTTGATGGCTGGAAAAATAAAAAAATGGCAATGACTGTATATTTTTAAACAGGCATTGCCATAAAAAAGACAATAAATGACAAGAAAAAGATTTTTTTTTCAAACTCAGATTTTGTTGTTCAAATAGTCAATCAGGTTTTCATCTCTACTCAGATTGAATTTTTTCCTTAACCGATAGCGAAGCGTTTCAACCCCTCTAATGGAAATATTGAGCAGCGGTGCAATTTCTTTGGAGGAAAGATTCATTTTCAAATAGGCGCACATCATCCTTTCATTTACAGAAAGGTCGGGATGTTTCTCTTGTAAACGTTTCATGAAGTTATTGTGAATCAAATCAAATTGTTCTTCAATACGTTTTAATACTTCATCAGACTGTATATTTGAGTCAATTTTGTTATTGGTCAACAATATCATTTGCTTCACTTCTTTTGAATGGTCATTTTTTAAAGCAGACATGATTTTGTAAAGGTCCGACTTAATTTCGTTCAATATCTCGTTTTTTCTCACCAGATTTATCATCAAATTTGCCATTTCCTGACTTTTATGTTGTAAATCATGTTCGAGTTTCTCTTTTTCCAACTGCATAATTTGATGTTCTTTTCTTTTATTTTCAGCTTCAAACTCTTCTTCCAGATTTTTCATTTGCTTGTCCTTTTCCAAAGCAACTTGTAACTTTTTTCTTTTTATTCGGGCATCATCCCATTTGTAAAGGAAAAAAATGGCAACGATCAACAAAAGAAAATAGATAAAATAAGCGGTTTTTGAGCGATACCAGGGGGGGTAAAACAACAAATGAGAATTCATCTGAAATTATATTGCCACATTCCAGTTTCACTCTTACCTGGAATTTATAATCTCCTTCATGCAGCTTGCTGTATTCTTTGGTTTGAGAATACGTTGCATCCGACCATGGCTCATTATTCAATCGATACTGATAGCTAAAATCTTTTCGTTGATTAAATGATGTTACTCCATATTCTATACGTATGGAGTTATGAGAAAAAGCTATGCTGGGAATAATTTTCCTTTCTAAGAAATTATCAAGAAAAATCAAAGAATCTTTGGGATGCGAAATGAATACTTTGTTTATTCTTAACGAATAATGTCCGAAATACGATTTATTATTGTTATCCGGTAAGTTCAAAAGTGCAAAACCAAATTCGTTGGGAATAACCATTGCAGAATCTGATATGGGAACAATATTTTCTGCACCATAAACCAATTCCATAGTTTGAAATTCTATTGGAATAATCTGGGGATTGTTCGTGTCTCGTTTTCTGTTCAGGTCGGCTATGCAAATTTCCTTGTGATTGAATCCAATGAGTTGATTTTCATTTTGTATAAGTCTCAAGTAGGATTTTTCACCATTTAGCATTTCGTTCATTTTTTTTGAAGGAATCATGCTGTCAGATGGCTGAAAGTATTCATAAATTCCCTTTTCCGTAGCAAAATATATTTTGTTGTTCACCTTACTCACATAGTTACTGTTGTCTGTAGGAAATCCTTTATCGGTACCGTATCTCTTAATATTTACAACCCTTGTCAGGTTGGTGTCCAACGTCAAACGCATTGTTTTTTCGGTATTGAACACCCAAATAACGTTAGCTGATTCCAATTCAAAATAACGGCACGAGTCATAAAAACCTTCAATTTTTCTTACAATTGTCCAGTTTTCTCCAATTTTTTCCAACAAATAAAGTCCATCATAACTTCCTACAATTATTCTGTTGCTGTAGCCTGTTACCGGTCTGCAAGTCCAAGCCCCAATAATATTTCCTATTCTGGTCAATGCTGAGCCTCTAACAATAAAAATTCCTCTATCATGAAAACAAAATAAGTCATTTCCCACCTTTGCAAGATTCCATACTTGTCCGCTCGATGATTCAACAGGAAGTATATCGGGTTGATTTTCACCCGTTACAACAGGAAATTTTGTATAATAAAGTCCTCTATTTGTTCCCAAATATAGGCAATTGTCTGACAAAAGAGCTGTATATCCAGTCCCATAGGAATAAGGATAGGAATAAAGATTGGTAAAAGGCGAATTCAGGCAAATATAATCGATTCCGTTGTCAAGTCCAGCCCAAAGATTGTTTTCCTTATCAAAGCCCAGCGAGAGAACGGTGTTATTACGCAAACCATTATTTTCATTAAAATATTTTACGGTTTGTTGCTGCAGGTCAATTAATATAATTCCCTTATGTACAGTTCCCAAAGCTAACAAATTTCCCGACGCGGCAGCACAAAAAACTTCATTTCTTTGCATAAACGCCTCGATACCCGTTTTAAAGAGATGAACCGAATTGCCGTCGGAGTAATACAATCCATCATATGCCGTAACGATCAACACACCATTTTTATATGGTAAAAAACCCCTTATTCTTTTAGAGTAAAAAGGTTCTGTACCCTTTAGAGGAAGAAAAACATTCCCTGCCAGAATAAATACGCCTTCATTGGTACCAATATAAATAACTCCATTTATCAAATCCGAACAATCGATCTTTCGATGAGCATCCAACGAAGAAATCTTTCCTTCCCCATACTTCACTATTTTATTGTCTCCTTGAAAGAAAATGACATTGTCGATTTCGTATATTTTCCAAATATTCCCTATTTGCAAATTGTCTTTTCGTACCAAATCAGACAGGCAGGTGTAAACTAGTTTTCCTTTTTCATTGGGTTCGAAAAAACCAAATTCATTGATTCCGCCGACGTAAATTCGCTGATGTTTTTTGCTGGGATAGACCGAACGCACATCAGAACCATTGTTCAATGGAAAAAGATTCCATGAAATTCCGTTAAATTCAATCAACCCATTTTTATTGGCAAAATAGACCCAACGGGAATTGAATGGAACCGTTTGCCATGTTTGAGAACCCTTCCCATAAAGATTTTTATCGTAACTGACAATAAAATTATTCCAGCTGGGATTATTAGCCTTAAGAGCAGATAAAATGCCGGAAACGCAAATGAATAACAAAACAAAAAAACGGGAAATCTGATTTTTCATTGGTAAATAGCTTAAGGATTGAAAATTCGATGATACAACTTTTCAATTTCAAAATTAGTTGATTTTTTTAATTTTTCACACACGTGACATCAAATTTATATCCTTTGCAATTTGATTTCGAGAAAAAAACAACTATGTAAAGAACTTGCATGATGGCCACGAAAAAAAATTTTAAATTAAAAATTGATTTTTTTGTTGCACAATTCAAAATAATTTGTCAACTTTGCAACCAGAAATAATTCAGACTGTAAAAAATGAAAACGAATTCAACAATCAACAAATTTTGGTGGTGGCGCTTGCGAATATTCAGATCGTGAGAAGGGACACCTGTGTTGATAGTTGAAAGAGAAAAATTGAATCATATTTTTTAAAAGGCTTGTCGGAACTCACGACAAGCCTTTTTTATTGATAAAAAACAAATACAATCAAAAAAAACAATATTAACAATGCCCGAAAATAGTCAAAAATCAAGAAACGACGCTGAGAGAAAACTTTACCAGCCTGACGAAAAAGGTTTTTATGGTGAATTTGGCGGAGCGTATATTCCTGAAATTCTGCATGCTTCAGTTGAACAACTGAAAAAAGCATTTTTATCCATCAAAGGGGATGAAACCTTTAAAAACGAGTATTACGATTTACTTAGAAACTACGTGGGCCGTCCTACCCCGCTTTATTTTGCCCGTCGACTTTCTGAACAGTATGGAGCCCGCATTTACCTGAAACGTGAAGATTTGAATCATACCGGCGCACATAAAATCAACAATGCATTGGGACAGGTGCTATTAGCACGAAAAATGGGAAAAACGCACATGCTTGCCGAAACAGGTGCCGGACAACACGGCGTGGCTGCAGCAACTGCTTGTGCTTTGATGGGAATGGATTGTACCGTTTTTATGGGTAAAACTGATATTGAACGTCAGTATTTGAATGTGCAAAAAATGCGAATGCTTGGAGCTAAAGTAGAACCTGTCACCAGCGGAAATATGACATTAAAAGATGCGACCAATGAAGCTATTCGGTATTGGTGTACGCATCCCGATTCCTATTATATTATCGGATCGACGGTCGGACCTGACCCTTATCCCGAAATGGTCGGCTATTTCCAGTCGGTTATCAGTGAAGAAATCAAGTTGCAGCTACAAGAAAAAATCGGACGAAATTATCCCGATTATCTCATGGCCTGCATAGGTGGAGGAAGCAACGCAATGGGAACTTATTATCATTTTTTGAATGACGAAAGGGTAAAAATTATTTCGGCTGAAGCGGGTGGAATGGGAATTGAAACGGGAAAAACGGCGGCAACGATTCATTTGGGAAAAACAGGCATTATTCACGGAGCAAAAACATTGATTTTACAAAATGAAGATGGCCAGATTGACGAGCCCTATTCCGTATCTGCCGGTTTGGATTATCCGGGTGTAGGCCCTGCTCATGCTTTTTTCGCAAAAATTGGACGTACAAAGGTCTATGCCATCAACGATGACGAAGCTATGGAAGCTGCCTTTGAACTCACCCGTCTGGAAGGAATTATTCCGGCCATCGAATCGGCTCATGCACTGGCTATTTTGAAGAAAGAAAAAGAAAATTTCCAATCTGACGAAGTGGTGGTGCTTACCGTTTCGGGAAGAGGAGATAAAGATATGGATACGTATGTAAAGTATTTTGAATCAATAAATAAATAAATTTTACCGTTAACTTTTATTTTCACTATTCTATCGAAATATTCAGCTACTAAAATTAAAATACTCAATAACATGAAACTATATGTGAAAACCAGAAAAATGTTGGCCGATTTGGAAACGCCGGTTAGTATTTATTTAAAAATCAGAGATTTATATACTCATTCAGTTTTGTTGGAAAGTTCCGATTATCATGCGGCCGAAAACAGTTATTCCTATATTGCATTTTCGCCCATAGGTGGGATTTCCGTGAATCATTTCGTTGTTCATGAATATTATCCCGATGGTACAAAAATCCAAACACCTGTAACAGATAAGATGACGGTGGCCGATCGTTTCGATATTTTTCTGAAATCATTTGAGCGAGTAACGCATGATAACGAAGTTCCTGCAGTAGTAAACGGACTTTTTGGCTATACTTCCTATGAATCGGTTCAGTATTTCGAAGATATTCGGCTCTCGGCACGCGAAACGGTTCCCGGAAGTATGCCGGGATTGCATTATGTGCTGTTCAAATACATCATTGCTGTCAATCATTTTAAAAACGAGCTGACGATCATCGAAAACCTGTTGGAAAACGAAAAATCGGCCATGAACGAAATAGAGGAAATTCTTTTCAACAATAATATTGCCACTTATGAATTTTCAGCTATTGAGAACGAAAAATGCGACATTACGGATGAAGATTACCGACAAATGGTAAAACGGGGAAAGGAAGAATGTTTTAAGGGAAATGTTTTTCAAATTGTCCTTTCAAGGCGTTTCTACCAGCAATATCAGGGAGACGATTTTATGCTTTATCGTACTTTGCGCTCTATTAATCCTTCTCCCTATCTTTTTTATTTCGATTTTGCCGATTTCCGCATTTTTGGTTCTTCGCCCGAAGCTCATTTAGTAATCGATGCCAAAACGCAAAAAGCATTCATTAAACCCATTGCCGGAACTTTCCGTCGTACCGGAGACGACATCAAAGACTTTGAGCTGGCCGAAAAACTGAAAACCGATGAAAAGGAGAATGCCGAACATGTGATGTTGGTGGATTTGGCACGCAACGATCTGAGTCGAAATGCCGACGAAGTGAAGGTTGAAACTTTTCGGGAAATACAGTATTATTCGCATGTTATCCACCTGGTTTCATGTGTTAGCGGAAAGTTACGTCCCGGAACAAAAATTATGAAATTTTTTGCCGATACTTTTCCTGCCGGCACCCTTTCAGGGGCTCCAAAAATTAAAGCCATGCAGCTGATTGATCAAATAGAACCCCACGACCGTGGTCCTTATGGAGGTTGCATTGGTTACATCGGTTTCGATGGCGGGTTCAACCAAGCCATTACTATTCGTTCCTTCATTAGCAAAAACAATACACTTTTTTATCAGGCTGGAGCCGGTATTGTGGCCAAATCGGATGAAGAAAGCGAATTGCAGGAGGTAAACAACAAATTGGCCGCACTGAAACAAGCCATTGTATTGGCCGGAAAGAAAAATAACCATCAAACAGCATAAATTTTAACAAACCGATTGTCTGCTGCACATGTTTCAGACTTTCAACCGATTTTTTTAAAAAAACAAAATAAATAATCCAACCGGTATGAAATTGCTTGTTTTTGACAATTACGATTCCTTTACCTATAATTTGGTACACATAGTTAAAAAATTGGGTTTCACTGATGTGGAAGTTCATCGCAACGATAAGATTTCTCTGGAAGAAATAAACCGTTTCGATAAAATTATACTTTCCCCCGGTCCGGGCGTCCCATCCGAATCAGGTATTTTACTCGATTTAATAAAAACTTACGCTCCTTCAAAAAGCATTTTTGGCGTTTGTCTAGGTGTTCAGGCAATTGCCGAAGCTTTTGGAGGCAATTTGCTCAATCTTCCTCAAGTTTATCACGGCATTGCGTCCGAAGTTAATATTTTTGACGATGAAGTTTTGTTTAGAAACTTGCCTGATAAAATTATTGCCGGCAGATACCATTCGTGGGTGGTAAACAATTCGAGTTTGCCTGCCTGCCTGCAGATTACGGCGACGGATGATCAGGGTACCATCATGGCGCTGAAACATCGCAAATTTGATGTTCGCGGCGTACAATTTCATCCCGAATCTGTGCTGACACCTTCAGGTGAACAAATACTGAAAAATTGGTTGGAAAATCCTTTATCAAAAACAAAACACAATCAATAAATGAGGAAAAACACAGCATGAAAAAAACAAGATTTTGCTTCTCCTCTATTATTTAGCATATTTCAAAAAAAAATAATTCGTAAACTTATGAAACAGATATTAAACAGATTATTTAATCATCAGTCGTTGACCAGAGAAGAATCGGCCGAAGTAATGAAAAATATTGGAGCCGGCATGTACAACGAATCGCAAATTGCCGCTTTTATTTCGGTATATCTCATGCGCAGCATTGAACTGGACGAACTGATTGGTTTTCGGGACGCCTTGATGTCGATGGCCATTCCAATGGATTTATCGGATTTTGACCCGATTGATATTGTGGGAACCGGCGGTGACGAAAAAAACACTTTCAACATCTCAACTTGTAGTTGTTTTGTATTGGCCGGCGCCGGTTACAAGGTTGCCAAGCATGGAAATTACGGAGCAACCTCTATCAGTGGTTCATCTAACGTACTGGAATATTACGGCGCCAAATTTACAACTAATGTCGATGTAGTAAGGCGATCGCTGGAAAAATCGGGTTTTGCCTATTTGCATGCTCCTTTCTGCAATCCGGCGATGAAAAATGTTGCTCCCGTTCGTAAAAATATCGGTGTTCGCACTTTCTTCAATGTACTTGGACCATTGATCAGTCCCATTCGACCGCGTTATCAGTGTTTGGGAGTTTACAACCTGAAAATGATGCGTCTTTACAACTATATTTACCAGCGGCTGGGAACAAATTATACTATCGTTTATACACTCGACGGTTATGATGAAATTTCGCTTACCGACGATTGCAAAATAGTCAACAACTTTGGCGAATATGTTTACAGTCCTGAACAACTTGGCTTTCAGCGGGCAAAACAGGAAGAGTTGTGGGGGGGAACCACGGTGGAACATGCAGCCGAAATATTTATGAATGTGTTGGATAACAAAGCCTCCGATGCACAAAGAAATGTAGTGGTCATTAATTCTGCCTTTGCCATACAAACGCGTTGCCCTGAAAAATCGCTCGAAGAATGCAAAGCAGAAGCTATCGAATCACTTGTAGGTGGAAAAGCCAAAGAAGCTTTTGTGAAGTTCGAAGAAATTTATCATCTTTAATTTCGGTTTATGGCAGATTTATTGATAAAAAACGACAGCTTTCTTTCATCAAAAGAAAATTTTCTGGATGAAATTCTATTAAATAAAAGAAAAGAAGTTGCATTAAAAAAACAAATCTTTCAAGGGAAAAACTGGGAAAATTTTCCATTCTTTGCAAGAAACTGTTTCTCTTTAAAGCAAAATTTACTGCATTATTCAATTGGGATTATTGCCGAATTCAAGCGAAAGTCTCCTTCCAAAGGCTGGATACATGCTGATGCCCATGTAGAGGAAATTACATCTGGCTACAACGCTGAAGGAGCTGCAGGAATTTCCATCCTTACCGATACCGATTTTTTTGGTGGAAGTGCAGACGATGTAACGACAGTTCGCAATCAGATTTCCTGTCCTATTTTACGAAAAGATTTTGTGGTGGACGAATTTCAGATTTACGAAGCCAAAGCCATTGGCGCCGATGTCGTACTTTTAATAGCAACCGCTTTGACCATTCCGGAAGTTAAAAATTTTGCCCACTTGGCTCACCAGTTGGGACTTGAAGTTTTGCTGGAAGTGCACAATAAGGAAGAATTAAGTTATCTGAATGAATATGTGGATGTAGTAGGTGTAAACAACCGTAACCTGAAAACTTTTAAAGTGGACACCGGTATTTCAGCGGATTTGGCGGGCTATATTCCTCCGGAATTTGTAAAAATAAGCGAAAGTGGCATTTCAAATATTGAAACCGTAAAAGAACTGAACCAATTGGGATACCGCGGATTTCTGATGGGAGAAAATTTTATGAAGGAAACTTATCCGGTTCTTGCCCTGAAAGAATTTCTGAAACAGTTAAATGCGTAAAAATAATTGAAAATCAATAAATTAATCGTTGAGCGTCCTAAAATATACGGTTTATTGCAGACAGAAAACAGTTAATAAGAAATATTGCCAACGAATAATTTTTTAGTCTTATCTTACCTCTGAAAAATTGAATTTATTACTTAAATTTACGTTATGACACCAGCAGAGAAAAACAACACTATTCAGTCTCCTTTTTTAGATAGGGCAAAGAAAAAATTAATTAAAGTCTGTGGAATGAAATTTCCGGAAAATATTCGTGCCGTAGCCGAGCTTCGTCCCGATTTCATGGGTTTTATTTTTTATCCCAAATCGCCGCGGTATGCTGAGCCTTTAAATGTTCCGGTCTTGCATGAATTACCACCCGAAATTTCCAAAATTGGTGTTTTTGTCAACGAAAAACTTGATCAAATTCTTGCAACGGTTTATAAATATCGGTTGAACGGAGTGCAGCTGCATGGAAGCGAAATGGTGAAAATCTGCGATCAACTGCACGATGCAGGCTTGTTGGTTATCAAGGCTTTCCCTGTGGCTGAAGCTTACAACTTCAAAGTGATGAAACGCTACGAAAAAAGTTGCGACTATTTCCTTTTCGATGCACAAACTCCCATCTATGGCGGGGCCGGGCAGAAATTCGACTGGCAATTGCTGGAAAATTACAAAGAAAAAACACCTTTTCTTCTCAGTGGCGGAATTTCGATAGAAGATTTAGAAGATATCAATAAAATTCAACATCCAGCTTTTGCAGGGGTAGATCTGAACAGTCGCTTCGAAATCTCACCAGGTTTGAAAAATGTTGAGCTTTTAAGTGATTTTATCAACCGGTATCGTACTCTTTAAGTTAAAAATATGGAAATCGATATATAAACAATTCATTATGAACAGAATTCAACAATTATTCACTCAAAAAAAAGAAAACATCCTTTCGGTATATTTTACGGCCGGTTTTCCAAAGCTGGAAGATACTGTGCGCATCTTAGAAAATTTGCAAAAATACGGTGTGGATATGGCTGAAATTGGTATCCCTTTCTCCGACCCACTCGCAGATGGACCAGTTATCCAAAACAGCAGTCAGATAGCTTTGCAAAACGGCATGAATTTAAAGAAACTTTTCAGTCAACTTTCCGCTGTTCGTTCTTCGGTACATATTCCGCTGGTTATGATGGGTTATTTGAATCCGATCATGCAGTTCGGTTTTGAAAATTTCTGTATCGAATGTAAAAATGTTGGAATTGACGGCATGATTATTCCTGATCTGCCAATGGACGATTATCTGTCGGAATACAGAGAAATAGTCGAAAGAAACGGTTTGGAATTTATTTTTCTGATTACGCCCGAAACTTCGGAAGAACGGATTCGTCAGATTGATAAACAAACACATGGATTTATTTACATGGTTTCGTCTGCCGGCGTTACCGGTACGCAGAATTCATTTGATCAACATGCGGATTATTTCAATCGAATCAATTCGATGCATTTGAAAAATCCACGACTCATCGGATTTGGCATTTCCAACAAATCCACTCGCGAAACGGCTTCTCGCTATTCTTCAGGTGTAATCATTGGCAGTGCTTTTATAAATGCTTTGCAGGAAACTACCGATGTAGAGTCAGCCGTAAAATTACTGATAAAAAAGTTGAAAGAATGATTTAGGCTTTTGATAAAATTTATTCAGTCCGGCTAAATTCCTTTTTTTTGCCAGACTGAATGTTTATTTCTTATCCACCAAGTATCTTTCGGCTTCGATGGCTGCCTGGCAACCCGAACCTGCTGCCGAAACAGCTTGACGATAATGTGGATCGGCTACGTCTCCCGCAGCAAAAACCCCTTCCACATTGGTTCGCGGAGTACCGGGAATAGTTTTGATATAACCGTTTTCATCAGTTTCAATCCATGGTTTAAACACTTCGGAATTGGGCTTGTGTCCGATGGCCAGAAAAAAACCATCAATAGCGATATGCACCTTTTCCTCATCAGTTTGTCCGCGACGTTTCACCAAATCAGCTCCTTCTACCACTTTCTCACCTGTTAATCCCAACGTTTCGTGTTCAAAAAGCACTTCAATTTTTGGGTGCTGCAACACGCGTTCCTGCATTATTTTCGAAGCTCTGAGAAATGGTTTACGCACAATCATATAAACTTTAGAAGCGATATTAGCCAGATAAAGCGCCTCTTCGCAAGCAGTATCGCCTCCTCCAACAACTGCTACAGGCCGGTTTCTGTAAAAAAATCCATCGCACGTGGCACAGGCAGACACGCCCGAACCTGCGTATTTCTGTTCGTCCGGCAATCCCAGATATTTTGCTGTAGCACCCGTTGCAATAATAATGCTTTGGGCTTCAATAACTTTTTCGTTGTCGATGGTAACGCGGTAGGGTGAAGCCGAAAAATCGGTTGCTGTAACTCTTCCGAATCGAATATCCGCACCAAAACGTTCGGCCTGTTTCTGCATTTTGTCCATCAACTCAGGACCTGTAATTCCTTCAGGAAAACCCGGAAAATTCTCCACTTCGTTGGTTGTAGTCAACTGACCGCCCGGTTCCATGCCTTGATAAAGAACAGGAGATAGATTTGCCCGTGAAGCATAAATAGCAGCAGTATAGCCTGCCGGTCCGGATCCAATAATTAGACATTGTATCTTTTCGTTTGTTGTCATCTTTTTGTTTTTTTAAAATTTTTATCTCAAATCGTTAATATAAGCGTCTTTGTATTTTTTTGCGTCAAACGTAAATATCTGTTCCGAAACGTTAGCTTTTTTCTGAAACTGGCTGAGCATCAGAACTGTTCTGGTTCCGTTTTTTTGAGATACGGTGATGGATTGCGGTATTCTGTCCGTTTTTGTAAGCAAAACTTCTATTTCTGCAATGTCTTCATTTTTCTTCAATTTAGGTGTCAGCTGTATGCACTGAAGTTGCGAAGAAGTTTTACAGAAACGGATATTGCATTTGTTCCTATAATTGCCCAGAATTGCCATCGGATTGGTTTGAACCAACTCCTGCACAGATGGTTCGGTAATGGTAACTTCATTGCCCGATTTCTGATAAGCCCATTGAGTTTTCCCGTCAAACCATACTTTCATTTCCTGCATCTCGAGAACGAAACGATTTCCTTTTAAGGTAAATGTTCCGGAATTCGTGTACGAATTTACGCCGTTTTTCTCGATTACCGAAACGGTAAAACGTGCGGTGATGACATTGGAACGAGCCAAGTTCAAAAAGCTGTCTATAATTCTTTGTGCATCAGCATCATTTTGTGAGACAACAGGTTGTATCGAAATTATCGATAACAGTATAGAATAAATGAATGATTTTACCCAATAGCTTGGGTTATGAAACGAAAACCGCATAATCTTATTTTTTTAGTGATTTATGTTGATTATTTCCGGGAATATCGACCGGGAAAAGCAAAAATTTTAGATTTGTTGATAATTAAAAAGATTTCCTCAACGTTTTTTTTGAGCCATCAAAGTTGTTTCAAAATCTGTTCCAAATGATAATCGTCGGGTATCAACACCTGGCGTGCCTTGCTTCCTTCGTTAGGGCCTATGATACCAGCCATTTCAAGCTGATCGACGATTCGTCCGGCCCGGTTGTAGCCAATGGAAAATTTTCGCTGAATCAATGAAGTAGAACCTTGCTGATTGGCAACAATGAGTCGTGCCGCTTCCTCGAAAAGTGGATCACGCTTGCTCAAATCAGCTGTTGCAACTCCTCCGTCTCCTTCTGGCTTCACATATTCGGGCAGATAAAAAGCAGTAGGATAACTCTGTTGTTCGCTGATAAAATGGACAATATTTTCCACTTCAGGTGTATCCACAAAGGCACATTGTACCCGAATCAAGTCATTCCCCTGCGAAAACAGCATATCGCCGCGTCCTACCAATTGGTTGGCGCCAGGTGCATCAAGAATGGTTCGAGAATCCATCATTGACGAAACGCGAAAAGCTACCCGTGCGGGGAAATTGGCTTTGATAATTCCGGTAATAATATTGACTGAAGGACGTTGCGTCGCAATAATCATGTGAATACCCACAGCTCTTGCCAGCTGGGCAATGCGCGCAATAGGCATTTCTACTTCCTTGCCTGCCGTCATGATCAGGTCGCCAAATTCGTCAATAATTACCACAATGTAAGGCAGAAAACGGTGTCCTTTTTCCGGATTCAAATGCCGCAATGTGAATTTTTCATTGTATTCCTTTATATTTCTGGCATGTGCCTTTTTCAGCAAATCGTAACGCATATCCATTTCCCCACAAAGCGAATTCAGTGTTTCAACCACTTTGCTGGTATCAGTGATGATGGCTTCGCTGCCATCGGGTAGTTTTGCCAGGAAATGTTTTTCGATACCGGCGTAAATATTGAATTCCACTTTTTTGGGATCCACCAGTACCAGTTTCAGTTCGGACGGATGTTTTTTGTAAAGCAACGAAGTGATGATGGCATTCAGACCTACCGATTTCCCCTGCCCGGTTGCTCCGGCTACCAACAGGTGTGGCATTTTAACCAAATCGACCATAAAAATTTCATTGGTGATGGTACGACCAAAAGCAATAGGAAGTTCAAATTTCGACTCTTGAAATTTTTTCGAAGCAATGATAGAATGCATTGAAACAATTTGCGGATCGTTGTTGGGTACTTCTATCCCAATGGTGCCTTTTCCGGGAATGGGAGCAATGATACGAATGCCTGTTGCGGCAAGGCTGAGCATAATGTCCGATTCGAGATTTCTAATTTTGGAAATTCTCACTCCGGCTTTTGGAATAATTTCGTAGAGCGTAATGGTTGGCCCAATTGTTGCTTTAATGGTTTCTATTTCAATGTCGAAATTCAACAAAGTATTGATAATGCGATTTTTGTTGGCAATTTGCTCTGCCATGTCGATGGGCGTTTCGTTGTCGGTGCCGTAAACTTTGAGCAAATCGAGCGTCGGGAAATGATAGTGCGACAAATCGAGTGTGGGATCATATTTCCCCAATTTGGCAAGATTATAATTGGGATCTTCCTGCACACTGTCATTTTCTCCACTGCTTTCAAAATCCACCAGTTTGTTTTCTTCCTTGTTTTCCGGTGCTTCCACCTCAAAAACCACTTTTTCGGTTTGTGATGCTGCACTGTTTTTTGAAAATTCTTCGTGCGGTTCATTTTCTACCCCAGACGAAATCCATTCTTCGGGAACAATTTCTGTACCTACTGCCACGGTTGGTTCCACGTCAATTTCTCCGGAAGGCGACACCTGTACTTTTTTCTTTTTGAAAAGATTTCGTAGGAAAGGAAGTGAAGAGGCGGAAGCAACCACAAGATAAACGATAAAGCTACCGCCCATAAGTAGGAACGAGCCGGAAGCACCAATATAGGAAACCAGCCACTGCGCTGCATAATCGCCATGACCGCCTGCAAGGGAAAAAAACAAAACGTCGGAAAAATAAGGCGAAAGTGTCAGTCCCAGCGCTACCGAGAGCCAAACCAGCCAGAATGCACAATGAAAAAATGCCCTCCAAATCGATTTTTCATGAGCTTTAATTAACCGCAAGGCTACCCAAATGCCAAAAATCGGGATAAAGAAAGCCGAAATACCAAACCATCGGTTGATAAGATGTTCGGCAGCAATGGCGCCGGTAACGGAAGTCCAGTTCTGAATCAGTGTTCTCTTATCGTGGAGTTCATTCCATGACAAATCGATCTTGCTCTGGTCGGCTGCACCCGTAAAAAAATAGGATACAAAAGCCAGCAACAAGTACAGCATCACCAGCAACAGCAAAAATCCAACTATAAAATGCGTACGCTCATCGGAGAAGAAATTGAGTGCTTTTCTCCCAAAAGCATTGTCAGAAGATTTTTTATCCGTTTTCTTGTCTGGTTTGCCGGAAGTAGTTCGTCTGCCGTTTTTTACAGGTTTTTTTGGTGCCATTTGCCAAATTGATAATTGAAATTTTCAAATTTTTCGTTTTTGAGTATTTTCCATTTCATAAAACTGTTCATTACGCAACAATCCATTTTTACGCCGTATTTTTTTAAAATTTTTCGAATACGATATCAGTTGCGGAGCAGAACATAAGATTTTTCTCCTTCAGATACAAAAATTTAAATATCCAGGTCATTAATTTTTTGAGAAGATCATTTTATTAATGCAAATATACAGGAATTTTTCCATTGAACTGCAAAATACATTGTTTGAGACGTGCAGGGAACGACTGACAAATAGACCGATTCGATAGGAATGATTCGGATCTAAAACATAATATGATTTTAGAAATTACTGTGCAATTTTTAATTTTATTTACGTTTTGAGTCCGATTTATTGAGGCCAATTTGGTATTTGTAGAGACGTAGCATGCTACGTCTCTACCCATGGAAAATTTCGGTTCAATGAAAAAAATGCAGTCAATTTATCTATGTGCGCTAAATTTTTTATGAATAAATATTCCAGAAGACATATCAGATTTCATAAATTTTTCCGTTACTTTGTACTGAAAACAATTTAATAAACACTATTATGGAAAAATCAAACGAAATAACCATGGAAAACTTTTTGGCTGAATTGGAGAATTTGAAAGCCAAAACATCACAACTGGAAAATTCAGCTAAAAAAGATCAGTTGTCAATAGCTATTATTTCCGGCGACATGGATAAAATTATGGCCGGCATGATTATATCGCTGGCAGCTGCTGCCATGGACACGAAAGTGAAACTGTTCTTTTCATTCTGGGGATTAGCCGCATTGCGCGATCCAAAAAAAACCGTGAAAGGTAAAAACTTTATTTCCAAAATGTTTGGATGTATGTTGCCCAAAGGCTACGGAAAACTGAAATTGTCCAAGCACAATATGTGTGGGATGGGGCCAATGATGATGAAAAACTTGATGAAAAAACAGCATGTACTTTCACTGGACGAAATGTTTAAGGAAGCTGCTGAATTAGGAATCGAAATTACGGCTTGCGAAATGACCATGAATTTGATGGGATTTAAAAAAGAAGAATTTATCGATTATCCACATTTCCATATTGCAGGAGCAGCAACTTTTGTGGCAGATGCCGGCGAAAGTGCCATGCAATGGATGATATAAGAAAAAACCAAATATAAATATAAATATAAAAAATCAACAAATTATGACCACTGAAGAATTAAAAAACCTTACCGTAGCCAAATCGGTAGATGCACGTGGAACTGCCTGTCCTGGACCACTTTTGGAAGCAAAAAAAGCAATTGGAACCATTCAATCAGGCGAAATTTTGGAAGTTTTGTCGGCAGATGAAGGCACAAAAAATGACTTGCCAAAATGGTGTAACAAACAAGGAAACGAATTCCTTGGTATGGTAGAAGAAAACGGATATTACAAACTATATCTTAGAAAGAAATAATTTTTCCTCAATGATAAGCTCTCTGAAGAAAAATGCAAAAATTCTGGTATTTTCCACCGAGAAAATTTCAGATCCAGCTATTGATATGGCCGGGCTACTTAAACTACATTATCCACCCACAGTTTATACTATTACGGTTCCATGTTCCAGCGGAATAAAGCCCAGTTGGATTATGCATGCTTTTGAAAAAGGCTTTGATGGCGTTTTTATAGCTGCCGATGGAACAGACTGTGTGTTCGGTGAAAGTTGCACCGAAAAAACCGGTAAAGTAGTGTCAATGACCCACGAAAAAATGAAACAGAACAATTTGGATCCTGCCCGATTGCGAATGGCTGCTCTTTGCTCCGTTTGCAGCGATGCTTTTATCAGGCAAGTTCGAAGTTTGAATGAGTATTTGATTAAAACTCGTTATTCGGAAAAATAACCAATGGAGGAAAAAAGAAAAAAAATTGAATATGATGCGCTGGTTGTTGGTGCAGGTATTGCAGGTGGAGAAACTGCTTTGAATTTGGCTAACAATGGCTATAAAGTATTGTTGGTGGAAAGGGATCATTCTATTGGAGGAAAAATGATTTTGTTGAGCAAGGTTTTTCCGACGTTGGATTGCGCTGCCTGCATTACCACACCTAAAGTTTCAGAAATAGCTCGTCATCCCAATATTACGGTCTTTACCGAAAGTGAAGTTACAAGTATCGTAAAAAAAACCGAATCTCTATTTATAGCTCAGATTACCAAAAATCCACGTTTTGTTCATGTGGAAGATTGTACTGCCTGCCAATTGTGTGAGCAAGCATGTCCTGTTAACGTTCGTGATGAATATCAGTTTGGTCTGGTTGGCCGAAAGGCAGCCTATATCCCTTTTAGCATAGCCAATCCCAAAGCTGCTGTTATTGACCTTGAACAATGTACACTTTGTGGCGCCTGCGAGCGGGCTTGTCCTACCCATTGCATTGACTTTACTATGGAAACGGATTATTTTGAATTACAGACAAAAACAGTAGTATTGGCTACAGGTTTTCGACTGTTTGACCCGCTTAAAATTCCACGTTTCGGCTATGGAAAATACAAAAATGTGGTTACTTCCATGCAAATGGAACGAGAAATAGCTCCAACAAGACCTTATCACACCATTCTTAGACCGGGCGACGGAAAAATCCCCGATCGCATTGCTTATGTTCTTTGTGCCGGTTCGCGCGACGACAGTGTAGGCAATCCTATTTGTTCACAAGTATGCTGCATGTATTCGATGAAACAGGCGCAACTGTTAATGGGTGCTCTTCCAATGGCAGACATTACCATTTATTACATTGATATTCGTTCTTTCGGTAAAGGCTTTGAGGAATTTTACCAGCAAGCCAAAGACATGGGAGTCAGTTTTGTAAAAGGGAAAATAGGAAAAATTTCCGAAAAAGAAAATGGGAATCTGATGTTGCGATATGAAGATATTCAGGAAGGAATACTGAAAGAAGCCGAACACGATATGGTGGTATTGTCGGTGGGAATGCTGTCCAATCCGTCTGTCAATCAAATTTTTGAAGGAGAGATGTTGCAATTGGATGCTTTAAATTTTATTCAACAAAGTGACTTGCTAGGTAGTCCTGCAAAAACAAGTATCGATGGAGTTTTCGTTGCCGGTACGGCATCCGGACCAATGGATATTCCAGATTCTATTTTATCTGCAGGATCAGCTTCGTCCGAAGCCATCAGTTACTTAATTCAACATTAATAAGATTGATGAAAAAGAAATTAGGAGTTTATATCTGTCATTGCGGTGGGAATATTTCTGATTATGTTGACGTTGAAAAAGTACGTCAGGCCATTGAACACGAAGAGGGTGTCGTTCTGGCTAAAACCACCATGTTTGCATGTTCGGACAGTAATCAGAAGGAAATGGTGGATGATATTCATCAATATCAGTTGGATGGAGTC
>JAAYUQ010000075.1 GCA_012517575.1 Bacteroidales bacterium
CATCGAAGTTATCGTAGTCAAATTCAAACTCAAAATTATGGAGTTTGTCTTTCAACAAAACTTTTTTAATTTTAAAATCGGGCAATATTTCCATTTGCTGTTTCAGCAGTTCATTTTCAAACCCGAAATTGATTACTTCGGTAGTTACCGATAGGAGCTGACAACTTTTTTCTGTTTGTGCCGAAAGGCAAAAATATCGGTCAGTAAGCATGGCCTGCAAGTCGAAAAAGTTGACCGGAAATCCCAGATGATTGGCAATAAATAGATAATCGGCCGTGTAATAAGTTTGATTGATTTTGTCGTAAAGAGTAATTTTATCGGGAGTCAACTCGACTTTGAAAAGCTCCATGCCAAAAAACGGCTGAATGGAAATGTTAATTGCCGAGTCTTTTTTCATTGTCATTGAAGAAGTTACATTAAATTCCCGATCATTCATTTTTAGGTAAATACTCATTTTTTTGATTTCGGCAGTTTGAATATTGTCCAATGTTTTCAGCTGTTCGATAACTTTTTCGGTGGTCAACTTTTGTGGAAAATAGGTAGGCTGCTCCATCATTTTTTTTGTTTTACAGGAACTGAGCAGTGTCAATATCATTAGAAAAATACTAAGACGTTTTTTCATAGACTTGTAACTTTTGGAAGAAAATTTTTTGCAAATTTCGTTATTTGTTTCGACGATCGAAACCCTTGTTTTCAATTTTTTGTTTCAATTCTTCTGTTTTATTTCCGAGTTCGTAAGATTTTTTCCACATTTCCAGCGCTTTTTCGTCATTGCCTCCATACATCCAGAGTATATCGCCGTAGTGCTCGTAAATTACGCCGTTGTCCTGTTCATCTTTCAGGTTGTCAATAGCCCGTTCGATGTAAAATTTTGCCAGCGAATAATTCCCTTGCTGGTACAAAATCCATGCATAAGTATCGAGAAATGTGGCATTGTTGGGTTCTTTTTCCACTGTTTTGGCGCTCATTCTTTCAGCTTTTTTCAAATCCCTTTTTTCCAGCGAAAGATAATACGCATAATTATTCATTACGTAAACATTTTCAGGATTGGCTTTCAGCGATTCTTCGTAAGCAATAAAGGCAGAATCCTTTTGGCCAATTTTGGAATAAATGTCTCCCAATTGTGCATACACATCGCTTTTCAGTGCTTTTTGTTCGTCCTTGATATACAACAAAGCTTTTTGTGTACTTTGCAGCGAAGCCTGAATGTTGTTCAATTGATACAAAGCAATTCCCTGATAAAAGTACAACATGGGTTCTTCAGGCAAGACTTCAATGGCGCGTTGAGTAGTAGCATAAACTTTTTCAAAATTCTTTTCGGTCCAATATATTTGTATAAGTTTTATCCATGTTTGCTGATTTTTTGGATTGATATTCAACATGGTTTCCAGTTCAGATATGGCTTCCGGGATTTGTTTTCGGTATTCTAAGAACAAAGCATAGTAACCATGAACCTGTTCTTCCAAGGGATATCTGTCCACTAGAAGTTTGAAAAGTGCTTCTGTTTCGTCGAGTTTTTCGTTGTCTTTTATCAGGTTGTCAATGTATTGTCCCAGAATTTCTATTTTGGTGTCCACGTCCAACTGCTCGTTTTTTAAAGCACTGACAATGGCCTCCATGGCTTTTTCAGGCTGATTGACTTTCTTGTAATATTCCGAAAGAGAAACATAGACGAAAGGATTCTGTGGCTCTTCCTTCAATATCTGTTCATAAATAGCAAAAGCTTGCTCAGGATTGTTTTGTTGAAGGTAAATATCACCCCGCAAAACCTTGTAGCGATTTTCTGTAGGATATTTTTCAATCAGACGGTCAATTTCGGCTATTGCTTTTTTTATCTTATTCTGCTGAGCATAAAGTCCGAATTTAGCAAAAGAAATATTTTCTTCGATGCCGGTCAGGTTTTCGAGTTGGTTGTAGGCATCAATGGCTTTGTCAATGTTGCCGGCAGCTTTGTATAATTGGGCAAGTGTAGAATAAATTTCTTCTTTTTGAGGATAAATCTTTTGTACAGCATTGGCCAAAGCGATGGCTTCTTCCCAATTTTTCTGCTGTGAATAGATGTTGAGCAATGTCATGCTGTACCACCAATTCGTCGGTTGCAGTTCAACTGCCTTTTTCAATGCTTTCATGGCCGGTTCAATTAGCCCGGCATTAACATAGAGCACCCCCAGTTGCGATTGTACTTCCGCATCCAGTGAATCAATCTGTCGGCAAAAGAGAAAAGTTTCCATTGCCTCGTCGAGTTGCAAATTATTTTTTAGCCGGAGGGCTTCGTAAAAATAGTAATCAAATTGACTTTGCTGTTCGGGTGTCAGTCTACTTGCCTGAATATTATGCTGTTGTGTAACTGTTTTCCTTGTAGAAGAACAGGAAATTGCCATAAAACAGAGAAAAATCAATACCGGAAAGAAAAATATTTTTTTTTGCATGAAAAAATGTTTTTGCATGTTTTCTTTTGGATAATAATTGGATCAGTTCAAATTTCTACATTTTCTTTTTTTAAAATTTATCGCCCCGTGTGCCCAAAGCCGCCATTTCCGCGATCCGTCTCGTTGAGGGTTTCCACTTCCACCCATTCGGCATGTTCATGCGAAGCAATTACCATTTGACATATTCGCTCGCCATCGTTTATCACAAAGTCCTCATTGGAAAGATTGATCAGAATGATACAGATTTCGCCGCGGTAGTCGGCATCAATAGTACCTGGAGAATTGAGCACCGTAACGCCGTGCTTAATCGCCAGTCCGCTGCGAGGGCGTATTTGTGCTTCATATCCTTCGGGTAACTCGATAAAAAGTCCCGTCGGAATCAGTTTTCTTTCCAAAGGTTTTAAAACTACCGGCTCGTCGATGTTGGCACGTAAATCCATTCCAGCAGAAAGCAAGGTGGCGTACTTTGGCAGTGGATGTTTCGAAAGGTTGACAATTTTTATTTTCATCTAAAATTGTTTTTTGTTCAGTTCAACTGAATCCGTATTTTGTAAAAAAGTTGGCAAAAAAATATTTAGGCTTCGAACCTTTGTATTCGGTCGGTTCACCCATTATTTGTGTTTATTTCGGAATTTTTTTATTCTTCCATAAAATTTTTTTGTTTACTCATGGGTTTATCACCAAGTGTTCTTAAATTTCGCTTTGTTTAAAAACTTTCCCACCCCACTTATTTTTTTAAAAATCCGTATTCGTAAACTTTTGGTTCTATTTTTTTGGCAAGTTGTGTTAATGCATCTCTTAAGTTGCCAATCAGGTTCATATAGGTTTCGTCCTCGCTTCTGTTGTTCATTTTACCTTTTTCGTTTCTGCCTTGAAAATGCTCTTTTATATCGTAAAGTGATGCATTTACATTGCAGTTTGGTTGCCGGTGATAATACTTCCAAAGTTCGCGACCGGCATCAAAAACAGCAGTTGCCTCTTCCGAAAATTTTAAAGGTGCTCGATTATAAGAAACTTCCGGTTCAAATAAAATTGATAGAGTGAAAGGAGATTTATGGGGCGGTTTTGGCTTTCCTTTTATAAAATCCGTCATAAAATGACTCTCGAATTTTTCTTGGGCATTCACTTCCTGTTCGGTAAAAGGTATCCAATGATTGATACCCTCTTTGGAAGTTATTCGATTTTGTGAATGGAAAAGGGTGAATGCAAGGCAGTCGTTTTGAAATTCGGTATCGGTTTCCCAACCGTCGTTGGGATAAAGAAATTGGTCGCGGTCGTTGAGCCAGGTTGGTTCAATACAATGACGAACTGCAAAATAAATAGCACCAGAAATTAAACTTTTCTCATTAAAACAATAATAGTTAACATGTCTGGTGCCAATATAATTTGTGATACATAGAAATTTATTGTTTTGGAAATCAGGAGCAGGATTTTCCATATATCCAACCCCTTTGATGTTTTTATTATCAAATATTTTTATCCATTTATTGATACTTTCGGGTAAGTTTCCATATAATTTTTTCTCCCCTATAAATTCACCTTCAAAATTGTAAACATCGGCTGTAATTTGCTCAAATTTCTCTATTGTTTCAGTATTCCATATAAAAAATCCAATTGGAAATTCACCCTGAACATTGTCAAAAGTATTTGCAGGAACCAAAAAAATTTTTTCGAGCTTTGCTCGAAAGATTTCTCGGAAATCCAGGAAGTTGGTAGATTGCAAATTTTTCAACTTTGAAAAATTTGCAATCTTACAGGTAGGGATTTCGCAATATATTCTTATCAAAAATTGAGCAAATAGTTCGTTGCTTGCTTTCCCTATTTTGGATCTGTATTTTAAATAGGTTTTGTTATCTGTTGAAGTTTTTGCCTTATTTTCTCCAGTCCCGGTAACAGTTTTTGCAGAAGTAGCTTCAGCATAAGGCGGATTGATATACACCACCAACTTTTTCCGTTTTTCGGGATCGTTTATAATGTTCTGCAAGGGTAGTGGCAATTTCGAGAAATCGTCGTTGAGAAAATCGAACTGAAAAACGTGTTCGTGAAGCAGGTTTGCGCCGTTATTGATACGGTCGTGCATCACTTCCACGTCCTGTTGGTCAAGGGTCGATGCCCAAATGTTGTATTTGTTGGTAAGACCGGCAAGAAGGTTGCCAGTGCCGGCGGCACAATCCCACACATAGTATTCATCCTGCCAATCTTCGCCCAAAACATCTGTAAGGTATTTTTGCGACAATTCCACCCAAATTTGAGGCGTAAAGAAACTGCCTTTGCGTTCCCTTACGTCTTGCGGAACCAGCAAGTCGCGTCGTTCCACAATATAATCCCAATATTCTTCTTTAGGCGGCCGTTCGTATTTGTTCCAAAATCGGGTGTGTGCTTTTTGTCCGTCGTTAAAGTCGGCCTGCTTTCTGCTGAACATGCCGGATTCGTCAATTTTTCGGTCCAGTTCGTAGTGATCATGCCGAAGCAGAACAAAAAGTTTTTCTTTCAGTGTTTCGTTATCATTCGAGAGCAAATCGGCCAGATAGAAATCTCCATCGATAATTCCGCTTTTTTTGGCGGCATCCCAATTCACGGCAATCGTAGGTTTTACTTCCTGAAGCCATTTGTTGTAAATGACCATGAAATTGTTCTTGTCGATTTTTATTTTGGTAAAGCCAAAATGTCCGGGAATGAAATTTTCTTTGATAAATTTTTTGAGGTCCTTGTCGTCTTTTTCAAAATAAAAAAGAAGCAAATTCTGATCAATAATATTTTTTACTTTTTCATAAATCAACTGAAATTCCTTGGTACTGTAATCGGAAGGTGTAACATTCCAGTTGAAATCGTTCTGATAAAAGACATCATGAATTTCGTTATAGGGGATAAAGGCAATTTTTTCGCCGTCGAAAGCACCCAGCATGGGCGGCGGCAAATATTTGTCGAAAGTACGGGCTTTTCCAATGGTAAGAACCAGTTGAACGACAGATTTATAAATATCGGAAGATTTTTTCTTGGCTTCCGCCCAAAGCAACGATTCCTGTTCGGTAGCTTCTTTTGAAGCTTTGTGCATCGATACACAAAAATCCACATTTCCTATGATTTTTGAGCAATCGTACAACCAGAAATAATCTTGTGCTACTTTGTTTTTAAGTTCCTCTTCTCGAATGTTTCGATATTTCATTTTTATCCCTTTTGCTGTGCTTTAGTATGACTATTTTCGCCGGATGATGCAATATAGAAAAAATTAATCAATTGAAATTAAGTGTTTTATAAAGTAAAAAATATTCATTTTTTGCTCACTTCTTCAAACAAGTTTTCATACAAAGTTACGATTTTTCTTCAAATAGAATGTTGTTCGATGTGGAAATAAGTGCATTTTAGGTTTCAATTTTAATTCCTTGAGATAAAAGCTTGATACAATTGGAATTGAAATAAATTTTTTACAAAATGAACAAAAAACACAGTATATTGTTTTAAAAAGTTGAGATTTTCAAGATCCGAGTTTACATTTAGTGTTAAAATTGACAAAAAATTTTTTTTGTAATTAATTAAAGAAATTTTTCTTTAATTCCTTTGGTGTGAAAAAAAATAGTTGTAATTTTGCGAC
Source organism: Bacteroidales bacterium (assembly GCA_012517575.1). Taxonomy (GTDB): domain Bacteria; phylum Bacteroidota; class Bacteroidia; order Bacteroidales; family Paludibacteraceae; genus MVYY01. The sequence continues at coordinate 6,022 of JAAYUQ010000075.1, forward strand.
GTGAAAAACAAGGCTTTTCAGAAAAAAGATAAAAACAAACATAAAAATTAATTTTAAAAAATGGCAAATTTAGATTTAAGTAAGTACGGTATTACCGGACAGTACGAAATTGTACACAATCCTACTTATGAACAGCTGTTCAGAGCAGAAACCGACCCAAAAAATGAAGGTTTTGAACGTGGTGTTGCTACCACAACCGGTGCAGTAGCTGTTGATACCGGTATTTTTACCGGACGTTCACCCAAAGATAAATATTTTGTAAAAGACGAGATCACCGAAAAAACTATGTGGTGGGATGGAGTTATCAATCGACCCATCAACACAGATGTTTGGGATTATTGCAGAGGCTTGGTAACCGACAGACTGGGATCAGTGAAGAAACTTTACGTAGTAGATTGCTTCTGCGGCACCAATCCAGATACGCGTATGAAAGTGCGTTTTGTTATGGAAGTAGCATGGCAGGCTCATTTTGTAACCAATATGTTTATCCGTCCATCTCATTATGAACTGGCAAATTTTGGTGAACCCGATTTTGTAGTGCTCAATGGCTCAAAGGTTACCAACCCGAAATGGAAAGAGCAGGGATTGAATTCGGAAGTTTTTGTACTTTTCAATCTTTCTCAACGTATGGCTGTTATTGGTGGAACCTGGTACGGTGGTGAAATGAAAAAAGGAATTTTCTCGCTGATGAATTTCTATCTGCCGCAGAAAGGCATTGCTTCCATGCACTGCTCTGCCAATGTAGGCGAAGACGGAGACGTGGCCATTTTCTTTGGTTTGTCCGGAACGGGAAAAACAACACTTTCTGCCGATCCGAAACGTTATTTGATTGGGGACGATGAACACGGCTGGGATGATCACGGCGTATTCAATTACGAAGGTGGATGTTATGCGAAAGTTATTGACTTGAGCGAAGAAAATGAACCGGATATTTGGCGTGCCATTCGTCGTGATGCTTTGCTGGAAAATGTAACCGTTTTGCCAGATGGTACACCCGACTTTTCTAAAGCCGCTTCTAAAACTGAAAATACGCGTGTATCCTATCCTATTTATTATATCAATAAAATTGTGCTTCCTTCAAAAGCCGGCCACGCAAGTAAAATTATCTATTTGTCGGCAGATGCTTATGGCGTTTTGCCTCCGGTTTCTATTCTGGATGAAAAATCGGCACAGTACCACTTCCTTTGTGGATATACTTCAAAATTGGCAGGAACCGAACGCGGTATCACTGAACCCGTTCCTTCTTTCTCACCCGCATTTGGAGAAGCTTTTTTAACTTTGCATCCAACCACTTATGCCAAAGTGTTGGCCGATAAAATGAGGAAACACAATGCAAAAGCTTATTTGGTAAATACCGGTTGGAATGGAACAGGGAAACGTATTTCCATTAAGGATACACGAGCTATTATCGATGCCATCATCGATGGTTCGATAGAAAAAGCCGAGAAAGTGCATATTCCCATTATGAATTTGACTATACCGAAATCACTTAATAATGTGAACCCTGCTATTCTTGATCCACGCGATACTTATGCTGATCCTGCAGAATGGGAAAAGAAAGCAAAATCATTGGCTGCTCAATATATCAAGAACTTTGAACAGTATCTCGATAATGAAAATGCCAAAGAACTCTTAGCATCAGGTCCTCAACTTTAAAAAGTTGATGCCTGAAATTAAAAAAGGGAGCTGTTCATTTTTTGAGCAGTTCCCTTTTTTAATTAATTTCAGTTATAAGATTCTATTTCAGAAATAAAAGTTTCACAGAATTTTTTTCTTAAAATTGAATAGAATTGAATAGGGGAAAAAATTTTTTATAAAGATCTAAAACCGATTATTTCGCGAACATCACGGATGGTTTTGCGTGCGTTTTCCTGAGCTTTCTCCTTCCCCATGCGGGCTACATTCGACAGGTATTCTTTATTTTCCAGAAGTTCTTTAATTTTATCTCGAAAAGGAGCCGTAAAAGCAATCATATCTTCAGCCAACTGTTTTTTCATTTCCCCGTATTTGATTTGGCAAGAATCGTATTGTTCTTCAAAATAAGCCAATGTTTCTGCATTGGATACGGCTTTCATCAGTTTAAAAAGATTTTCAATGGGTTGAGATTTTTCCTGGTGAGGCCGTGTTGGTCCTGCATCAGTAACTGCTTTCATTACTTTTTTTCGAATTGCTTCCGGCTCGTCCGATAAGAAAATGGCATTACCTTCACCTTCCGATTTTCCCATTTTTCCGGTTCCGTTCAGTCCCGGAATTTTAATCAGTTCGTTCCCGAAATTAAAAGCTTGCGGTTCGGGGAAATAATCTACATTATACATTCTGTTGAATCGATTGGCAAAAGTTCGCGTCATTTCGAGGTGCTGTTCCTGATCTTTACCCACCGGAACCTTATTGGCACGATGCAGCAAAATGTCGGCAGCCATAAGCGTTGGGTAAGTCAGCAGACCGGCATTTACATTATGGGGTTGCTGACGTATCTTATCCTTGAAAGAAGTGCAGCGCTCCAATTCACCGACATAGGCATTCATGTTGAGAAAAAGATAAAGCTCCGCAACTTCCGGCACATCGCTCTGTATATAAATGACTGCCTTTTCGGGATCGAGTCCGGCGGCCAAATACTCTGCCAGAATTTCCCGTACATTTCCCGTTAAATTATGGGGTGTGGGATGCGTGGTTAATGAATGGTAATCAGCTATAAAAAAATAGCAGTTGTATTCGTTTTGCATTTGAACAAAATTTTTCAAAGCTCCAAAATAGTTTCCCAAATGCAGATTTCCGGTAGGACGTATGCCGCTAAGTACTGTTTCCATCAAAAAAATTAATTTCAGTATTTTAAATTGTTGCAAAATTAATCATTTTAGGAGAAATATCCAGCATATCAAATTAAAGTAGGAGGAATTTGAGTTGATAACAAACAGATGAATTTGTCCAAAAGATGTTGAGAATAAAAATTTTTCTATGTAATTGATTATTTTTGCAGAAATTTTTTTTTAATAAAAAGACACAATATGGAGAAGAAAGTAATATTATTGACCGGTGCAAGTAGCGGCATAGGTTTATCGACAGCCATTCAGTTGATGAATAAGGGTTTCAGAGTTTATGCCGCATCCCGTCGAGGCAGTGAGAACAGAACATCCGATAATGGCGGAGAAATAATTTCTACAATGATGGATGTGAATAGGGAAGAAGATATAAAAAAGGTACTGGACGAGATTTTGGCACAAAACGGGCATTTAGATGCTGTGATTTCCAATGCAGGAAATGGCATAGCCGGTTCAATCGAAGACACTTCTATCGAAGAAGCCAAATATCAGTTTGAAACAAATTTTTTTGGAGCGGTAAGAGTTGTTCAGGCTTGTTTGCACATTTTCAGGAAACAGGGTTATGGAAAAATCATTGCCACTTCTTCGGTAGCTGCCATTGTGCCTATTCCTTTTCAGGCATTTTATTCTGCTTCCAAAGCAGCTTTGCTTATTTTTATGCAGGCGCTTGCTATGGAAACCAAACCCTTCGGCATTCAGTGCTGCACGATTCTTCCGGGCGACACAAAAACCAATTTCACTTCGGCAAGAAAATATACGACAGCTTCTCAATCGACCGAATCGGTTTATTCCGAAAAAATGAAAAAGGCTGTCGGTAAAATGGAAAAAGACGAACAAAACGGGATGGATGCAGATGATATTGCAAAAGCCATAGTTAAGCAAATTGAACACAAAAACATGAAAGCCGTCGTGGTACCGGGATTTCAATATCAGCTTATTTGCTGGCTTTTCAACCGGTTGCCCGTCAAATTCAGACTGAAAGTGGTAAGTATGCTCTATTAGTTTTCGGGAATTTTTTCTGAAACGCTGCGAGGGTTTTTATCTCACCAAAAAAAGCTGTTTTTTTTCGTTTTCCTTTATTTGATTGTTGTCGAGCATGAAGCGGATAACTTGCAATACTTTTTTTTCTTTAAATGGAATTTTCTGAACTGTCAGATGGAGAGGAAGATTTTCGTTTGAAAGAATTTGAACAATCGTGGAACGGATATTTTCAAATTCGGCAGTAGTAATTTCCGTTTCTTTCTTCTTTTGACACACGTCGCATTTGCCACAAGGATGGCTGTTTTTTTCGCCAAAGTAAGAGAGTAGCATTTGACTTCTGCAAATATTTTCTTCCTGAGCATAGTTCAGAACGCTTTGCACGCGAGAAACAAATCTATCGCGTCGATCTTCGTAAGCTTCGCGACTTAAATAAAGGTTTTTGCTATCCACTCTTTCTTGGGTAAAGGTAAGGAATGCCGTTTTTTTTCTTGGTATATATCGGATAATTTTTTCCTTTGACAGTTCTATCAGACTTTGATAAACCTTCTGATTGTTCCACTGAAGTCGCTGAGCAATTACTTCTTCATGAATGAAAGCCGGTTCGGTGAAAAGTCCCGTGTAGGAACGCAAAAGTACATGGATAAGCTTTTCTTCTTCAGGAGTTTGTTTTAATTGGTACAACTCTTCTTTCTTAACCGTGAAAAGTACTTGCGAAGTGCTTTCTTCTTCATCCGTAAAATCGATATAGCCAGCTTGCTGAAGTATTTTTAGGCTGCTGAAAGTCATTAATACAGGTAAGTGAAATTTGGAGCATAAATCCACCAAATCGAAAGGAAAAGTATTATCCAATCCTGAACCAACGCCAATTTGATAATAATTGCCCAACGATTCGTATACTTTGCGAATCATCTCTTTCGGAGGGAAAGTATCTGAAATACGTTTTTTTATTTTTGCGGCATCGCTGTTGTTATAAAGCAAAACGGCAAAAGCTTTTTTCTCGTCGCGGCCAGCTCTTCCTGCTTCCTGAAAGTAGGCTTCCAACGAATCGGGTAAATCCAAATGGATTACCGACCGTACATCGGCTTTGTCGATTCCCATGCCAAATGCGTTGGTGGAAACAATGACACGGGTTTTGCCGTTTTTCCAGCGCGATTGAATTTCATCTTTTTTGACGTTGTTGAGACCCGCATGATAATGTTCGGCTACAATTCCGTTTTTCACAAGAAATTCGGCTGTTTCCTTTGTTTTTTTTCTGTTTCGGACATAAACCACTGAAGTGCCCGGCACACTGTTGAGAATTTTTAATAAATATTGATTTTTATCTTCAGTATATCTGACAACATAAGCCAAGTTGGAACGATAAAAACTTTTTTTGAAAACGTTGGATACAGGAAAATGCAATTGTTTCTGTATGTCTTCTGCCACTTCGGGTGTGGCGGTGGCCGTCAGAGCAAGTATGGGTGTATTGGGTAAAAACGCTCTGATTTCGGCAATTTTAAGGTAAGAAGGTCGAAAATCATAGCCCCATTGAGAAATGCAGTGCGATTCGTCTACAGCAATAAGACAAACTTTTGCCTGTTTTATTTTTTCTATAAAAATTCGTGTTGCAAGTCTTTCGGGAGACGCATAAAGAAATTTGTATGCTCCTAGAGAAGCATTTTCGAGCGTCATCAAAATTTCGTCGTAAGACATGCCTGAGAAAATCGCAGCTGCAGCGATTCCTCTTTTTTTTAGATTTTCTACCTGATCTTTCATCAATGCTATCAGAGGGGTAACCACCAGACAAACTCCTTCCATTGCCAAGGCGGGTACCTGAAAAGTCAGCGATTTTCCTCCGCCGGTAGGCATAAGTCCCAATGTGTCGTTTCCTGAAGCTATGCTCTGAATAATTTCATCCTGCAACGGCCGAAATGAAGAATAACCCCAATATTGCTTGAGTATGTCAAGATATTTCTGCATAAGTAATGCTGTAACTTTATTACAAAAATAATGATTTTTAGGGAAAGTTAGGTTTTTGACATGCAAATCAGGAAACAAAAACAAGAAAAATATATCAACTAAAAATTGATTTTTTTCTCATCAAATGAAGTGAACATTCTGTTTCTTTCCATTGCTATTCTGTCTTCGTTTTATAAATTTTAAAAATAATCATCTGAAAATTTGGCTGATACCTTTCAAATTTTGTTACTTTGCAGGCAATTTTAAAAGACCGCTTATTAAAATTAAAGTTGTAGTATGCCAAAAAACCTTGTTATTGTAGAATCTCCGGCCAAAGCCAAAACTATTGAAAAATTTCTGGGAAAAGAATACAATGTCGTTTCGAGTTACGGACACATTCGTGATTTGTCCGAAAAAGGCATCGGTATTGATTTTGAACACAATTATCAGCCTAAATACAAAGTTTTACCCGACAAGAAAAAGCTGGTTTCAGAATTGAAGAAAGCCACCGAACAGGCCGAGTTGGTTTGGCTGGCATCTGATGAAGACCGCGAAGGAGAAGCCATTGCCTGGCACTTGTCCGAAGAGTTGAAACTTCCAAAAGAAAAAACACGCAGAATTGTTTTTCATGAAATAACGAAAGATGCCATAGTTCATGCCATAGAACATCCCCGTGATTTGGATTTGAATCTGGTTGATGCCCAGCAGGCGCGTCGTGTACTCGACCGGATTGTGGGTTTTGAACTTTCTCCGCTATTATGGAAAAAAATTCGTCCTTCTCTTTCGGCAGGGCGTGTTCAGTCGGTAGCGGTTCGCCTGATAGTTGAACGAGAAAGAGAAATCAATCAATTTGTTCCCGAATCATCCTATCGTATAACGGCAATTTTCAGTACAACGGACAAAGACGGTAAACCCGTAGAATTGAAAGCAGAGCTGCAGCAGCGTTTTTCCACCAAAGAAGAAGCATTCAACTTCTTGAATCAATGCAAAGAAACAGCCTTTCGGGTGGAAAACATTACGACCAAACCGGCTAAAAGATCCCCGGATCCTCCTTTTACCACTTCTACTCTTCAGCAGGAAGCTGCACGGAAACTCGGTTTCTCGGTTTCTCAAACCATGCTGATAGCTCAGCACCTTTATGAATCGGGGAAAATTACTTATATGCGTACTGATTCGGTGAATCTGTCGGATTTTGCTTTAAAAGCTGCTGAAGAGGAAATTAACAGCATGTTGGGGAAAAAATACTGGAAACTGCGACATTTTGTTACAAAGACCAAAGGTGCACAGGAAGCTCACGAGGCCATTCGTCCCACCTACATGAATGTTCACGATATTGAAGGTTCAGATCAGGAAAAGCGATTGTATGACTTGATATGGAAACGTACTTTGGCTTCGCAAATGGCAGATGCGGAATTTGAAAAAACTACCATTCAAATTGGAATGGAAAATCTTCCCTATCAGTTTGTTGCTTCGGGCGAAGTGATTTTGTTTGATGGGTTTCTCCATTTGTATAGTGAATCGACAGATGACGAGTCAGATTCAGAAAAATTGGAAATTTTACCGATGGTGAATGTGGGAGAAAAGTTGTTGCCAAAGGAAATTGTCGCTCAGGAACGCTTTACCCAACGTCCTCCGCGATATACAGAAGCCAGCTTGGTGCGAAAACTCGAAGAATTGGGCATCGGACGGCCTTCGACGTATGCTCCAACCATTTCTACCATTCAAAACCGAAAATATATCGAAAAAGGCAATCGTCCCGGCGAAAAGCGAACCTACAACATACTGAAGCTCATTAACGGAAAAATTTCCGACCAGTCGGCCACGGAAATAACCGGCGCCGAGAAAGCAAAACTTTTCCCGACAGATATTGGCATTGTTGTCAACGATTTTTTAATCGAATATTTTCCCGGCATTCTGAGTTACAACTTTACGGCCAATGTAGAAAAGGAATTTGATGAAGTGGCGACAGGGAAAGTTGGTTGGACGCAAGTGATCGACAAGTTTTACAAAAAATTTCATCCCACGGTTGAAAAAACCTTAACTTCATCCGAGCGAAAAGTCGGCGGCCGAACATTGGGAACTGATCCCAAAACAGGAAAGCCGGTAACGGCGAAAATTGGAAGATACGGGCCGTACGTACAGATTGGAACAGCTGAAGACACTGAAAATCCTGTTTTTGCTTCGCTGCGTCCGGGTCAATCCATCGACAACATTACACTTGAGGAAGCACTCGATTTGTTTAAACTTCCGCGTGAAGTTGGAGAATTTGAAGGAAAAATGCTGACTGTGGCCATTGGGCGTTTTGGCCCTTATATCCGACAGGGAAATTCGTTCTATTCTATGCCGAAAGGGGAAGATCCGCTAAACATTTCATTGGAACGTGCCATAGAAATTATCCTGAACAAGCGGGAGGAAGAAAAGAAGAAAATCATCAAAACTTTAGGCGAAAACAACCAAATTCAAATTCTAAACGGACGCTTTGGACCTTATATTTCTTTTGAGAAAAAGAACTACAAAATTCCTAAAAATATAGATCCTGCCGCTTTGACCTATGAGCAATGCATGGAAATGATTCAGGAACAGGTCGGGACTGAAAAAAAAGGTAAAAAGGGAAATTCGAAGAAACCCCTTTCGACCGAAAAACCGACAAAAACTGCGAAATCTACCAAAACCGCTAAAACAACCAAAACATCAAAAACCAAAAAATCTACAACTGCCACCAAGAGAAAGAATAATACCTAAATTTCAGGAGCAGACCTTTGGAGTATGATAAGAAATTTGACAGAGGAAGAAAAATTCTATTTCTTTACGTCAAATGAATTTTTATAACGTAATTTTTTTTAAAAAAAAGTTGCATTTGTAACTTAAATTCTCTCCGCTCTCGCCGATTTATAATCGGTGGATTGTTCCGTAGAACAATAAGAAGAAAGTCAAATGTAAAAAAATACGGGAGCTTTAAGCGCAAGAAAAATGCCCAAAATAAAACAGAAAATATCAGTTTTATCAACAACTTGTAAAACCTGATTTTTACAGGCGAACATCCGATTACAAATCGGCAGAAGCATGTGAGAAATTTTTTTGGTTTTCCATTTCAAAGATAATTTGAGTTACCTAAATCTCTGCTCACTTTTTTATTTACTTAGGACGCTATGAGTTTTTGTGATAAAACATATTTTTCAAGTAACATTGAACATTGTATTTAAAGAAAGTTGTTATGATATTTCAACCACGTATTTTCTCAGTACTAAAAACATATACTAAAAAACAATTTTACTCTGATTTAATGGCAGGGGTAATTGTTGGCATTGTTGCATTACCATTAGCTATTGCATTTGGAATTGCTTCAGGAGTCTCACCCGAAAAAGGATTATATACTGCCATTATAGCCGGATTCATTATCTCCTTCTTGGGGGGAAGCAAAGTGCAAATTGGTGGACCTACCGGAGCTTTTATAGTCATAGTGTATGGCATAGTACAACAATACGGAATCACCGGACTTGCTATTGCCACTTTCATTGCAGGCGTAATTCTCGTAGTTATGGGTTTTCTAAAATTGGGAACCATCATAAAGTTTATACCTTACCCGGTAGTAGTTGGTTTTACAAGTGGTATTGCACTCACAATTTTTGCTACTCAAGTCAAAGATTTTTTAGGATTACATATTGAAAGAATGCCGGCAGATTTTATTCAAAAGTGGATAGAATATGTTAAGAATATTTCAACAATCAATGTTTGGGCTCTTTTAGTAGGCATTTTTACGATTTTAATTATTACGCTAACACCCAAAATTACAAAAAAAATTCCCGGTTCATTGATTGCCATTATTGCTATGACTGCATTGGTTTACCTATTACGAACCAAATTTGGAATAAATAACATTGAAACGATTGGAGACAAATTTAACATTAGCGCAACATTACCACATGCTACAACTCCTGCAATCAATTTTGATACGATCCGAACGCTTTTGCCAGTAGCTTTTACCATTGCCATGTTAGGAGCTATAGAATCTTTACTCTCTGCCACTGTTGCCGATGGAGTCATTGGTGATAGACACGACTCAAACACTGAACTTATTGCTCAAGGAATAGCAAATATAATCACTCCCATTTTTGGTGGAATTCCGGCAACCGGAGCAATTGCACGTACCATGACCAATATTAACAATGGAGGTAAAACCCCAATAGCAGGAATTATACATGCCATAGTCTTGGGCATTATTTTACTATTTCTTGGAAACCTAACCAAACATATTCCAATGGCTTGTTTGGCAGGTGTACTGATGATTGTTGCATACAATATGAGCGAGTGGAGGACATTTCGTTCATTGATGAGAAACTCAAAATCAGATGTTGCGGTGCTGATAACTACATTTTTATTGACCGTAATTTTTGATTTAACTATTGCCGTCGAAATAGGATTATTAATGGCAATATTACTATTTATAAAACGAATATCAGAAACATCAACAATCTCCGTGTTAACAAATAAAATAGACTCAACTTATGCAGAACAAGGGATGAATAATGATGAACTTGACATTCCAAAGGGAGTTGAAGTATATGAAATTGAAGGCCCGTTTTTCTTTGGATTAGCCAATAAATTTGATGAAATTATGAAACAAATGGGAGATAAACCACGAATACGAATAATAAGAATGAGAAATGTTCCTTTTATTGATTCCACCGGAATACACAATTTGGAAAATCTTATTCGCATGTCACACAAAGAAAACATTACAATACTGCTCTCAGGTGTAAATCAAAACGTGAAAAAAAGCTTGGAAACTGCGAATATCAACCAAATAATAGGTGACGAAAATATTTGTTCAAATATAAACCAAGCTATGCAACGGGCTAATAAATTGATGAAAAATACAGCAAAATAAGCCACCATCCCTGCCGATTCTGCAATTAAAAGCCGACCATCAGTTTCATCAACAACCTGTAAAACATGATTTTTACAGATGAAAAATCTTAAAAATCCAATAGATTGCTTTTACAAGCAAACCTCCAATTTTTACTCAGCGGGAGCAAATGAGCGCCAAGAAAAAGAAAAATCTAAATTTCAAAAACGGCCATTTGGGATATGATAAGAAATTTGACAGAGGAAGAAAAATCAGATTTTTTCTTCCTCTGTCGTTTTTTTAAGTGATTCAATCACTTTTTTAATATGCTTTTACAATCCGCTTAAACACTAAAAAACGATTGGAATTTTTTTCAAAAGCATTGTAATTTTTTCTCCAATGAAACAAAAATACATCACAATGAAACAAAATTTATAGTGATTGGAAATTGTTCAATATAATTTTGTTTTCGAAAACACTTAAATGTTCCTTTAAGGGATATTAAAACAGATTAAATTTTATATGAATGACTTAAAAACTAGTATTATGAAGTTCAACAAAAAAATTAAATGGTTATTGATAAGTTTAGGTTTGTTTTTTTCTAGTATACTATTGGCACAAAACAGGACAATATCGGGAGTTGTTTCTTCTGTTGATGATGGTTTGCCATTGGTTGGAGTAACTGTTATAGAAAAAGGAACAAATAATGGGACCGTTACCAACAATGATGGGCAGTATAATATTGCTGTATCTTCTCCAAATTCTATTCTCCAATTTTCAATGGTAGGGATGGAAAATGTAGAAGAAAAAGTTGGAAATAGAAAAATAATTGATGTGAGAATGTCCCCTTCAACTGTTTTATTAGATCAAATTGTTGTTACTGGATATTCAACTCAGAAAAAAGCCGATTTAACCGGTGCAGTTTCTGTGGTTGAGGTGAAAGATATGATGTCCGAATCTGGAAATAATCCTATGTTAGCATTGCAAGGACGAGTTGCAGGCATGTCTGTTACTGCGGATGGGAATCCTAGTGGTGCTGCCACAGTCCGTATTCGCGGTATTGGTACCATGAACAATAATGATCCGCTTTACGTGATTGACGGCGTACCTACCAAAGGAGGAATGCATGAACTGAACAGTAACGATATAGAATCTATTCAGGTACTACGCGATGCGTCAGCAGCGACAATTTATGGTTCACGTGCAGCAAACGGCGTTATCATTATTACAACCAAGCAAGGGGAAAAAGGAAAAACTATCGTTAATTTCGACAGTTATTTAACTTTGTCCCAATATGGTAAAACAGTAGAAATGATGAACACTAAACAATACGGTGAAAGCTTGTGGCAGGCGATGATAAATAGCGGATATGATCCTAATGCTAATGGTATCGGTTATATGTTTAGTTACAGTTATGATGAAAATGGAAATCCTAAATTGAACGATATGCTGGTGCCTAAATACTTAGTTGATGGTACAAAACGGATGTTATCATCTAACACTGATTGGTTTGATGCTATCACAAGAACTGGAGAGGCACAATCGTATAATTTATCAGTAAGTAACGGCACTGATAAAGGAAACAAGTTTTTTTCTCTGGGATATTATGATAACAAAGGAACAATTAAACAAACGTATTTCAATCGCATTTCTGCACGTATGAATTCCGATTACAAATTATTGGACGATATAGTAACCATAGGTGAAAATTTCTCGTTAAATAAAACGAGTGAATTACAAGCTCCGGCTGGAGTTTTGGATTTAGCTTTAATGGCGTTGCCTATTATGCCTGTAAAAACGGTGGATGGGGACTGGTCGAGCGTTACTTCTGGTATGTTGGATAGAGATAATCCTGCCCGTGTTTTAGATGCTAATAGAGATAATCCTTATTCTTATTGGAGATTATTCGGCAATGCTTACATTGATATTCAGCCAATTAAAAATTTTCATTTTAAAAGCAATTTTGGTATTGATTATGGCAATTATTATCAGCGTATACTTACTTATACTTACACAGGCAGATTAGGTGAAGGATTGAATAATGCTTCTCAAATTGTTCAAAATCATTTCATGAAATGGACATGGAGTAATATAGCAAACTACCAATTTAAAATAAATAAACACCGCATGGATTTTCTTGCCGGGACCGAATTTAACAAAGAAACAGACATTTCATTTTCAGCTAAAAAAGAAGATTTTGAAATAGAAAATCCTAATTACATGTGGCCATCTGCTGGAACTGGAGAAACTTATGCCACAGGAGGTTCAACAGGTTATGCTCTAATTTCTTTTTTTGGAAAAGCAAATTATGTGTATGACGATAAATACTTAGCATCTGTAACTGCTCGCCGTGATGGCTCATCTCGTTTTGGGAAAGAAAACCGTTTTGGTACATTCCCTGCATTTTCTGCTGGATGGCGTATTAGCCAAGAAAAATTTATGAACAACTTTAAAGATATTATTTATGATTTGAAACTTCGCGCCTCCTGGGGACAGACAGGGAATCAGGAAATAGATAATTTTGCCAATAGAACATTGATATATACCAATTATATTGGAGATACTGGACCCGGAATAAATTCGGGAACTGCATATGATATAACTGGAAGCGACGAAGGTCTTTTACCGTCAGGTTA
>JAAYUQ010000076.1 GCA_012517575.1 Bacteroidales bacterium
CAATCTTTTCTCCGACGAAGTGGAAAGCGCTATTGCTCCTGCTTTGGGAATAGAAATTTTTCATAATTTTACCCTGTTGCACGACGATATTATGGACAAAGCCGAACTGCGGCGGGGGCATCCAACGGTACATAAAAAATGGGATGAAAATACTGCAATTTTATCCGGAGATTTAATGCAAATAGCTGCTTACCAATTAATTAGTCAAACAAAAGAATCCAATTTAAAAAATGTGCTGGATGTGTTTTCTCGCACTGCTGCCGAAGTTTGCGAAGGACAACAATATGACATGGATTTTGAGGATCGAGAAAATGTTTCGCCTGAAGAATATTTGGAAATGATTCGTCTTAAAACAGCCGTACTGTTGGGAGCTTCGTTGAAAATTGGAGCCATAGTTGGCAATGCAAGTAATCGGAATGCCAATTTGCTCTACGATTTCGGTATCAATTTGGGAATGGCATTTCAGTTGAAAGATGATTTGCTCGATGTCTATGGTGATGAGCAATTTGGGAAAGAAATAGGTGGAGATATTGTAGCAAACAAAAAAACCTATCTGTTGATTTCTGCTCAAAAACTGGCAGAAGGAACTGATGCCAAAGAATTAAATAAATGGTTGACAACCGATGGAGAAAATAAGGAAAAAGTTAAGGTAATAACTACACTTTACAACCGGCTTGGAGTGAAAAATATCTGTGAAAATAAGATGCAGGAATATTTTGAAAAATCTATCGATTGTCTGAATCAGGTTTCGGTAGAAGAAGACAAAAAAAAGGAATTACGTCTTTTGGCAGAGCAGTTAATGTTCAGAAAGGAATAATTTCTTAACTTTGTTGGCGAAAAAATTAACGTATTTCTTTATAATTAATGCCTTACAGAAGATTACCAAATACGGATCAATCGCGGCTTCGAGCTTTAAAAATTGCATTGGAAAAACTCGAAGATCAGGATTTTACTCATCAGATTGTTAATTTTAAAACAATTCATGAGGCCGAAAGTATTTTGGGCGTTTTTGAAAATCAAATGCAACAATATCGGCAATCATTAAAAAATCAGTTTGAAGCGAATAAACGCTATCAAAAGCTCGTAGGAAACGTTAGAATGTATATTTCTCATTTTATTCAAGTTTTGAATTTGTCAGTAATCCGTGGCGATATAAAAAAAGAGCATAAAAAACTATATCAGCTTGACCCTGAAGTGAATAACATACCAGATTTGACCAGCGATGCTGCTTTGCTGCATTGGGGAAAATGTATCATCGACGGTGAGAATGAAAGGTTGCGTTTGGGCGGTTTCCCCATTTATAATCCTACCATTGCCAAAGTGAAGGTTCATTACGAAATTTTCAAAGAAAACAAACTCAATCAGAAACTTTATCAGAGCAATACTGCGCGAACACTTGAAGAGTTGGGCAATTTAAGAACAAAAGTGGACGAAATTATTCTCGACATCTGGAATCAGGTGGAAGCCAATTTCAAAAATGAAAATCCATATTCCAAACTTCAGAAATGCAAAGAATTTGGGCTGGTTTACTATTATCGCAAGGGAGAGAAAAAAGTTGTACCGGAGCAGGCGGAAAAACAGAACAAATAATCCAAATATCAGTCGATAATTAAAGAAGGAACAACGACCTTATTCATCCGAACATCAAACTTTTCAACCGGAAGTTTTTCAATCAATTGACAATCGAAGCCAACACCTATTTTTGGTGCATCAATCTTTTCCAGAAAACGGTCATAATATCCTTTTCCTCTACCCAATCGATTTTTGTTTTTATCGAAAGCCACGCCGGGAACAATAACCAAATCGATAAAAGCTCGTGAGTCAAAATCTTCCAGCGGTTCTTCAATACCGAAAGCGCCTTTTTTCAATCCATCCTTTCCGGAATATTTTTTAATGACGAGATTTTCACCTTTTACCGAAGGGAGAAGAATTTGCTTGTTTGCAGCCCATTTTTCTGCAACGGTATGAGTGGGAAGCTCATCAGGCAGCGACCAGTAAATAAGTATGTTTTTAGCTTGCAGAAATGCAGGGAAAGATTCGACTTTTCTAAAAACAGCATCGGCTTCTTTTTCTTTTTGTTTTTCACTTAATTGCCCAATTAATTCCCGAATTCGAAACCGAATTTCCCTTTTTTGTCTCTTTGTATCGTCAAGAATGCTCATTTAATGTCAATTAAAGTTGCCCGGCTTCGACCAGCACGATAATTCTATCCAACACTTTATCTTTTTCAGTATAATCGAATTCCGATTTTAAATTTGCACCAAATAATCTTGCAAAACCTTGATAAAAAAAGGCTCTGAAACTGCCTCTATACAATTTTATCAAATCATACGAAGTGTTATCACATTCTCGATCAATCAGTTTTATCAGCAGTTTGCCTTGGCTCAGGGTTAATTTTTTCAATTCAGGTTCGTATTTTTGATAAATATCTTTTTCATATTGGGATAGAAATTTTTTTCTTTCCTTGTCATTTGGCATCATCATTAACTTTTTATTTGTATCCGACAATTCCCGAGCCACCAATTTGGCATAAGGCAAAGTTCTTTTAACATCGCGAACCATTTTCCAATAATATTGTTCCTGTTTCCTGTTTTTAAAATTCATTTCTGGAAACACCCAAATATCATGTAGGAAAGCCATAAATACGGTGTCTTTCCCTACAATTTCAATATTTAAGCGTGCTCCACCGGGCGGAACAGGCTCATCTTCTTGTGCAAATGACGGCTGATAAACAACAGCCAAAAAAACAATAACCCATATTGAAATATAGCTTTTCATAAAACAAATTTACGCATATATTCCAAATTATGTTCCAAATTTTTTTTTTAGGGGGAAAGATTAAGTTTTTAATTGCTGAAAAAATTTTTTCAGCCGTTTTGTCAACATGTAGCAATCAATAACTACCTCTATAAAGTATATAGAAAATAAGCGAAAAATGAGAAATTATCTTTCAGATAATATTTCATATTGGAAAGAAATAATCAGCATTTACCAAGCATAATTCAATTTTTCTAATTTATTCCATTCACCACGTGTAAAATCTGGGACTTTTACTGGCGCAGATCCATTTAATACGGAAACTTCAGATAATTCAACAATGCTTGACCACTCAGCAGCATCATAAACATCCATATCTAATGGCAACCCATTATGTAAACAATAAATTAATCTATAATCCATTACATAGTCCATTCCTCCATGTCCACCAACTTCACGCGCTTTTTCTCCTATTTCTTTATAAAAAGGATGCTCATAAACTTTTAAGAGAGAATCAACTGATCCATTAGTCAGAACTGATTCACTATTAGGCTCTATAGTTGCAATCGGGAATGGATACTTTTGAATATATCCTTTTGTCCCAACTAAAGTATATAATCGATTATAGGGTCGTGGATTCGAAATATCATGTTGAATTAATAAATTTTTTCCCTTTATAGTATGAATTAATGTATTATTCATGTCACCTAAAGCATAAGACTGTTTAACAAATGGGGATTCATCGCCATATTTTTGTCTAGCATGTAATGTTAACCCCTTTTGACTCGTGGACATAGAAACCAAATAATCCATTCTATCTCCACGATGAATGTTCAAAGAATGGGCTATCGGTCCTAAACCATGAGTCGGATATGGGTTCCCTGTATGTTTTTGATTGTATTTCAGTCTCCACATGTTCCAATATCCATTTTCTTCATCAAACATCAATGATCTTAAATCATGAATATAAGCACCTTCAGCATACAGAAGATCTCCAAGTACACCTTTTTGAGACATATTTAATGTTGCCATTTCAAAATAATCATAAATACAATTTTCTAACATTATACAATGTTTTCTATTTCTTTCAGAGGCATCCACTAATGCCCAACATTCCTGAATGGTTAAAGCAGCTGGTACCTCAACAGCTGCATGTTTCCCGTGATTCATAGCATAAACCGCAATAGGAGAATGCAGTTCCCAAGGTGTACAAATATAAATCAAATCAATATCAGGACGTTTACATATTTTCTTCCAATCCTCAACGCCTGTATATGTATCGGCAGCAGGTTTATTAAATTTTTTTAAGGTAGCTTTTGCATCTTGAACATTTAGAGAATTTACATCACATAAAGCTTTAATTTCAACTCCTTCCAATTGGCAATAACGTTCCACAGCTTTTGAACCTCGCATTCCAATGCCTATAAAAGCTACTCTTACTTCCGGAATTGGATCACATCTCAAAGCTAATACATCTTCTTGTCCTTTAATTCTTTTTGGTTCTGGAAACTTGATGATTCCATTAACTACCTTAAAATTTGTATCAGCGTTCCCTTCTAAAGTTGAAAAAACAATTAATAACCACGATAATAAGAACAATATAATTTTTTTCATAAATCAATTATTTATAATAAATTCATTTGCTGAGATATAAAGTTTTTCATTGCATCAAAATTTTCTTCCATACTTTGTAATAATTTTAATTGAGCCTTAGATCGTTGTAAATTATGAGATGGATATTCAATTTTATAATAAACATCTCCATTCAAATAATCGGTTAAAAATCGACAGAGTTGCATATAAGTCAATAACTTTGCACCTAATGGCAATAATTCAATTTCAAGTTCTGATAAAAAATTTTTGGCTTCTTTCAAATAAGCTGTAGTGTAGGATTGAAAAATTTTCAAATCGAAAGATACATTTTCTATATTTAAATCATCCTCAGCTCCAGTATTTGCCGCAGTCCTCATGAAATCTCCAAAATCAGAAAGTACAAAACTCGGCATCACTGTATCTAAATCGACAATACAAATCGGCTCATCATTTTCGTCAAATAGGAGATTATTAACTTTTGTATCACAATGATTGATTCTTTTTGGTAATTTGCCATCTCTATATAACCTTTCTGGTAAACACATTTCTTGAGCTCTTTGTTCAATTTCTTCTACAAGCCATTTTATTTCGTTCAATCTGCCTGCAGTATTATTTTTCACGGCTTCTCTAAATTCATGCAACCTAAATTCCATATTATGAAAATTTGGAATAGTTTCGATTAATTCATTTTCGGAAATATCTGATAACATGAATTGAAATTTACCAAAAGCTTTACCTGCCTTATAAGCTAATTCTGGGTTAATGGAATCATAGCTATGGGTCCCATTTATATAATAGTACATACGCCAAAAACTATTATCTTCTTTGTTATAGTGAAAAAGATGGCCAGTTTTGGTTGGAATTATTTGTAATGCCTTTCTTTCAAGGTCATCTTCTTTTTCTTCTGCAAGTTTTTCCCGTATTTTTTCAGTAACCAGAGAAATATTTTTCATTAATCCTTCTACATTTTTGAAAACATTTTGATTTATACGTTGTAAGAAAAATGATCTTTCTCCTGGTTTAATGTTTCCTACGATGTAAGAATCATTAATAAAACCTATTTTCAAAGGAACTATATTATTTAGATCAGCTTCTCCTGTAAATTTTTCAATTATATTCTTCAACGAAATATTTTCCATAAATTTAAATAACATTTATTTTTCTATAGATAAAGAGATTATTGCAATCGTGGCTAAAATAAGTCCGAACAATAATATTGTGCTGGGGAATACAGCGTAAATTGTTAATGATAAAACGATTGTGATAAGTGGAGCTAACCCTGTCATTGGAGAAACAATAATAGCATTTCCATAGCGATAAGCATAAACAAGAGTAAGAGCACCAATAGCATTCAGAATTTGACTAAAAAAAGAGAAAAATACATTGTGCCAACCAATATTTAATTGTGCATTAAAATCAGTCATAAAGTAAGCTATGGGAGCTAAAGCTATCGCTGTAATAGTCATATAAATGAAAACACTTTCTGCCTTCATTGATTTATTAGCAAATTTCATAATAAAGCCCTGTATACCCCACATTAAAAAAACTAGTGAGGAAAGGATAATCCAAATATATCCTTTTACATGGGAATCAGCTGGCTTATAAGAGTGTAAAAGAATTGCAAATAAAGCTGTAATAATACCTATTTTTTGCCATTTAGATGCTTTTTCATGAAGAAAAAATAGAGATAAACTAATAGTAACGACAGGAGACATTGAAACAAATGGAAATACAATATAAGCTGGTCCAAGTCTTAAAGCTTCAAATAATATTAATTGACCACCTGCACCTAATAACCCAACTGAGCTGCCTAAAAGAACTGATTTTAAATCTTTATCTATTTTACCTCTTATTATATATAAAGCCACTAATGCGCAGGGAATCATTGAAATAGACCATGTAATATATCCAAAAGTTGCAGGGAATCCATTTTTTTCAGGGATTTCTATCAGTGCGCCCCAAATTCCCCAAGTAAAAGTCGTAATCAAAG
>JAAYUQ010000077.1 GCA_012517575.1 Bacteroidales bacterium
AACGATATGGATAAAAAAGAAGAATTGTTCAAAATTGCTATGGAATGTCCTTCTTCCGTATTGAAGGAAGTTGATGATGCCACACCATTGTATCAGGCAGGGAGAGTTTTACTCGAAAAAGGGAAAAACGAAAAGGCCAAAGTTTATTTTAAACTGGCTTTAAAGTTGGAACCTGATGAAAAGCTATTTAAGGAAGCGCTTGAAGAAGCAGAAGCAGAGCCCAAGAAAACTTCAGAACCTTCAGCAACGCCTTCCAAGTCAGAACCGGCTAAGTCATTGGACGAATTGCTGGCCGAAGTAAACAAATTGGTTGGTTTGAACAATATCAAAACAGATATTGACAACTTGATGAAATTTATCAGAATAGAAAAAATGCGTAAGGAAAGAGGGTTGAGTTCCAATCCCATCTCTTTGCATTCGGTATTTCAAGGCCCGCCGGGGACTGGAAAAACTACAGTTGCCAGACTGCTTGGAAAGATTTACCAATCGATGGGATTGCTGAAAAGCGGTCACGTGGTGGAAGTGGATCGTTCGGGTCTGGTGGCCGAATATATCGGACAGACAGCTTTAAAAACCAATAAGATAATCGATAGTGCGCTGGACGGCATTTTGTTTATTGACGAGGCTTATGCGTTAATTCCGGAAGGAGGAAAGGGAAACGATTTCGGACAGGAAGCCGTAGATACTATTCTGAAAAGAATGGAGGATTCTCGCGACCGCCTTATAGTGATTGTTGCCGGTTATCCAAGCGAAATGAATCGATTTATCCTTTCCAATCCAGGACTTCAGCATCGTTTCAACAGATATTTTACTTTCAATGATTATCAGCCGGAAGAATTGCTAGAAATTTTCAGAAGAATAGCCGAATCGGCAAACTTTAAAATTGCTCCCGATGCGATGGAAAAAGTTTCAAAATATTTGAATTATGTCTATCAATCGCGTACCGATACTTTTGGGAATGCCCGTCTGGTAAGAAATCTTTTTGAAGAAGTTGTTCAGTTGCAATCAGCCCGTTTGGCCGAAATGGAACATATTTCCGATGAAGACCTTTGCACTATCACACTGGAAGATATTAATCGGGCAGTAGCTGATGAGTACAAGGAGGAAATTACGGAAAGTTTGGATGAAATAATGGCTGAACTGAATGGTTTGATTGGACTCGATAACATAAAAAATGATGTTGAACAGTTGCTCAATTATATCAGAGTAGAAAAAATGCGTGCTGAACAAGGCTTGACAACTCAAAGTCTGTCGTTGCATGCCGTTTTTCAAGGGCCTCCGGGAACGGGAAAAACAACAGTTGCCCGATTAATGGGCAGGATTTACAAATCTTTGGGACTGTTGCCCAAAGGTCATGTGGTAGAAGTTTCACGGAACGATTTGGTGGGAGAATATATTGGACACACGGGGCCAAAAACCGATCAAGTGATTGACTCGGCAATGCACGGTATTCTTTTTATAGACGAAGCTTATTCTCTTAATCCTGGGGGACAGGGAAATGATTTTGGTCGCGAAGCAATTGAAACTTTACTGAAAAGAATGGAAGACGATCGCGACAAATTTGTCGTTATTTTGGCTGGTTATCCTGATGAAATGAAAGATTTGATTGAGACCAATCCGGGACTGAAATCGCGCTTCAATCGTTATTTCAATTTTGTAGATTACAAGCCTGATGAATTGATGGATATTTTTGAAGGCTTTCTTAAGAAACGTTCCATGAAATTGGACCCGGCAGCCGAGAAACGTCTTATCGGACATTTTATTGATGTTTGGGAAAGTAGAGACAAACATTTCGGAAATGGACGTTTTGCACGGAATTTATTTGAAAAAATAATACAGGCACAAAGCGACAGAGTTGCTAAAATGACTCAGATTTTGCCGGAAGATCTTTGCCTTATCAACATGGAAGATGTGGAATGCGTTATTTCAACCGTTCAACCCGATCAACCCAAACAACGTCCCACAATCGGATTTAAACCACCCGAAGGCTGAAAATTGGTTTAAATAATTTTTTACGAAAAGCTGCAGAAGAAAAATTTAATGAAATTGTTGTTGTAGAAATGTTGAAATTTCTACCCAGAAGACAATGCCCATTCGTCCGTAATTTCGGACAATCCTGTGATGCTGTTGTGAATATCGGCATCAGAGATTCGCAAATTTTCCTGAAAAATTAACACAAAAGTATCGCCTATAAAAAATATTGTTGGAACCAATAATCTCAAAACTTTTATTGCAAGTAAAATACAGTATATAACTTTCTATATGTGAGTAATTTATGTGTATTTAGAGCTTATTTTTTTTTACTTATTTTGGTTTAATTTTATTGTCTCATCGCACAAATTATGTACCTTTGTTGCATGATTAATGTTTCAATTTTGTATCTTTTTCAGAGGAAAAATTAATTTGAAGCATCTATCCCATTCGAACAACTGAGGGAAAGGTTTTTCTTCTTTGTAGCGAATAAATTTTATCGGTTTTCCTTCTCGAAGAGTTGGGATTATTTAAGTTTACGGATAATAACTTTGTCATAAAAAGATGAACAATACAAGCATGTTGAAGCCAGAATACATATTTGAAACAAGCTGGGAAGTTTGCAATATGGTTGGCGGAATATATACCGTTTTATCTACTCGTGCTGCAACTTTGAAAGAAGTTTACCGGGACAAATTAATTTTTATTGGCCCCGATATTTGGATGCAAAAGAATAATCCACTTTTTGTTGAAGACTCTACTCTTTTTCCAAAGTGGAAAGATTTTGTTCAGCAACGATATCAGTTGAGTATTAGGATAGGACGATGGCAAATTCACGGTAACCCCATTGCTGTCTTGGTAGACTTCATGCCGCTTATGATAAAGAAAAATGAAATCTATGGGCATGTTTGGTTGCAAACCGGTGTAAACTCATTACCAGCCTATGGCGATTATCACGAATCTTCAATGTTTGGTTATGCTGCCGGCATGGTGATAGAAAGTTTTTATCGGCTTTTCGACTTGTCCGTACAAAATGATGTGATGGCCCATTTTCATGAGTGGCAAACATCATTCGGGATTTTTTTCTTAAAAGAGCATTTGCCAGAAGTTGCAACCATTTTTACTACTCATGCCACTACTGTGGGACGTTCCATTGCCAGTAATCACAAACCGTTGTATGATTATCTGCAAGAGTACAATGGAGATCAAATGGCAGCCGAACTGAATGTTGTTTCCAAACATTCTGCCGAAAAAACGGCCGCTCATATTTCCGATTGTTTCACCACAGTAAGCGACATTACCGCCATAGAATGCAAACAATTGCTGGAAATAAAACCCGCTGTTGTTACACCGAATGGTTTTGAAGATGATTTTGTGCCCAAAGCGGATGACTTTATTCAAAAGCGCCAGGAAGCAAGAGCCTGTTTAAGCAAAATTGCCGAAACTTTGTTGGGCTATCCCTTGCAGGAAAATGCTCTTTTTGTGGGCACAGCCGGACGTTACGAATACAAAAACAAAGGTATTGATGTATTTATCGAATCAATGAGGAGGTTGATTGAATGCCCCCATTTAAATAGAGAAGTGGTGGTTTTCATCATGGTGCCTGCCCATGTAATGGGACCAAGAACCGATTTGCTTACTGCTTTAAATCATCCAAATATCAAGTTGCATTCGTGGAATTTGTTTACCACGCACGAACTGTATGATTATCAAAATGATAATATCATGTCGGCTATTCGTTGGTTTCATTTTACCAATCAATCGTCGCAAAAGGTAAAAATGATATTTGTTCCTTCTTATTTGAATGGTTTCGATGGCATATTCAACAAAAAATATTACGATCTGCTCATTGGGCTCGATGTAACCATATTTCCATCGTACTACGAACCGTGGGGTTATACACCTCTCGAAAGTATTGCTTTTTCCGTTCCTACCATTACTAGCGATTTGTCGGGTTTTGGGCGTTGGGTGGCTAATCAGCCGCAAGATATTACCGAAGGCGTGGGAGTAGTTCATCGGTCCGACTACAATCAGTATGATACATCTGTAAAAATTGCGCAAATGATTTGTCAGTTCTCGAGCTTGGGGCAACTTCAGGTGGAAAATATACGCTCCAAAGCTGCTTCAATCTCACAGAAAGCCTTGTGGGAAAACTTTATTCAATATTATTATGAAGCTTACAATATAGCGCTTACTCAAAGAAATCTGCGACTTGGTAAACATTCAAATTAAAATTTGATAATCTCTCTCGATAATTTTTACGATGAACATTTTTTAATTCTTTGCACTAGAATATATTAACAAAAATTTTTTAATAACTTGCAATCGTTTGCATTTGTTTTTACTCCTTTTATGAATTGTTTTATAATAGCTTTTTGGAACTTTGCTTAACTTTGTTCGTCAAAATTTTTTGTATTTCACTAACTTAAAATAAAGAAACATGTCTTTGAAATTAAATAAGGTAAACGAACCGCGTTGGAAAGAAATCAATATCAAATCTTTTTTGCCCGATGGCTTGAAAAGATTGGAAGAAATAGCGCAAAATATATTTTGGGTATGGAGAAGCGATGCCCGACACCTTTTTCGTGAATTGGACAAGGATGCGTGGGCTGAATCAGGCTATAATCCGGTGCAATTATTGAACATGCTTAGCTATGAGCGGCTGGTGGAAGTAGAAAAAGATGCTGATTTCATGGCCAATTTAGATAGGATTTACAATGAATTTCAGGCCTATCTGCATCAACCTTTTGCGCCCGATAAACCTTCAGTGGCTTACTTCAGCATGGAATACGGGCTTACAGAAGTTTTAAAAATTTATTCCGGCGGTCTTGGAATTTTGGCGGGCGATTATTTAAAAGAAGCCAGTGATTGTGGTGTAGATCTGACAGCTATTGGCCTGCTCTATCGTTATGGTTATTTTACACAGTCGCTCTCGGTAGATGGCGATCAAATTGAAATTTATGATAAACAGAATTTCAATACTTTGCCTATTGTACAGGTTCGCGAAGAAAACGGGCAGCCTGTCGTCGTAGAGGTTCCCTATCCTGGTCGCACCGTGTATGTCAACCTGTGGAAAGTAAGTGTCGGACGAATCAATCTTTTTCTTTTGGATACCGACAACGAAATGAATAGTGATGCTGACAAAAGTATCACTTTCGAATTGTATGGTGGTGACTGGGAAAATCGTCTGAAACAGGAAATTTTGCTGGGTATTGGTGGAATTTTGACATTAAAAAAACTCGGTATCGAAAAAGATGTTTATCATTGCAATGAAGGCCACGCTGCTTTAATTAATCTTCAACGTCTGGTAGATTTGGTAACCGAAAAAAATCTTTCGTTCTATGAAGCGTTGGAAATAGTTCGAAGCAGTTCTCTTTATACAGTGCATACACCTGTCCCTGCAGGACACGACCGCTTTGATGAAGTGTTGTTCGGAAAATATATGAAAGATTATGCAACCTTGCTGAATATTTCATGGAACGACCTGATGAACTTGGGACGTGAAAATCCTGATGACCCTAACGACAAATTCAGTATGAGTGTTTTTGCCTGCAATACCTGTCAGGAGGTTAATGGCGTGAGCTGGCTACATGGAAAAGTTTCTCAAGAAATGTTTCAGCCGATATGGAAAGGCTATTATCCTGAAGAGTTGCATGTGAGTTATGTTACCAATGGTGTGCATTTACCCACGTGGACCACTTCCGAATGGAAAGGAGTTTACGAGAAATATCTCGGAAAAAATTTTTATGATGATCAGTCGAACATGAAACTCTGGCAGACTATTTACGAAGTGCCCGACCAAGTTATTTGGGAAACGCGTGTCAAAATGAAAAACAAATTGATCGATTATATTCGTTTGCAATTTCAGGAAAACTGGTTGAAGTCGCAAGGCGATCCTTCCCGCATCATGTCGATTTTGGAATCCATGAATCCCAATGCTTTGGTGATTGGTTTTGGACGAAGATTTGCGACTTATAAGCGGGCTCATCTTTTGTTTACCGATTTGAAGCGTTTGTCAAAAATTGTAAATGATCCATCGAAACCCGTACAGTTTATTTTTTCGGGTAAAGCGCACCCTGCCGATCAGGGAGGAAAAGCTCTTATCAAGCGCATAGTTGAGGTTTCGAGAATGCCTGAATTTTTGGGAAAAATTCTTTTCCTCGAAAACTATGATATGCATTTGGCTAAACGATTGATTTCCGGTGTCGATATTTGGCTGAATACGCCGACGCGTCCTTTGGAAGCTTCAGGAACTTCTGGTCAAAAAGCACAAATGAATGGCGTATTAAATTTTTCGGTTCTCGATGGATGGTGGTTAGAAGGTTACGTGAAAGGAGCCGGTTGGGCAATTACCGAAAAGCGTACCTATGAAAATGATGCATATCAGGATCAGCTTGATGCTGCAACCATTTACAGTATGCTCGAAAACGAAATTATTCCTCTGTATTTTGCAAAAAATTCCAAAGGAATTTCTCCCGAATGGATTCAGTATATTAAAAATTCCATTGCGCAGATCACACCGCGTTTTACTACCAAACGTATGATTGATAATTATGTGGAGCAGTTCTATACCAAACTTAGCAACCGTCATGCATTGTTAAAAGATCACAACTATGCGCGTGCCAAAGAAATTGCTGCATGGAAACTGAAAATTGCTGAAGGATGGGATAAAATTGAAGTAGTGAGCATGGATATTCCCGAAGGTTTGTTGCAAAATCCTCAGGTTAGCGAGGTTTATCACATGAATATCGTCATCGATATTAAAGATATTAACGACAAAGGTATTGGTGTTGAACTGGTGGTAACCAAACCTGATAAAAACAATCAATTCCGCCTCCACGATCTGGAAGAATTCAAATTGGTGAAGACAGAAGGTTCCCTATTATATTTCAGTCTCGATTATCAGCTCAATAGAGCCGGATTGTTTCAGTTCGGATTCCGGATGTTCCCAAAAAATGAAGATTTACCTCATCGTCAAGATTTTTGCTATGTTCGTTGGCTGTAAAAGCAAATTAATTTGATATTTTTTATAAGGAAAATTGTGATGTAAGGATGCGATAGAAAGAATTCAATGTTATAAAATTTTTGAAATCCTTAGGCAGAAGTTAGATTTTGCCTAAGGATTTTTTGTACTGCTGATTATTTTCAAAGAAATCAGCATTTTTATTTTCTACTGAAAAAATGTTTATTATTCCTGAATACTTAAAAGTCGCCCTGTTGCCGGGTCAATAAATACTTTCGTATCCGAACTCTTCAGCCATTCTGCCGGCATACGAATCACAACACCAAATTGTGGCATCAAGAATTGTTGAGAAAAATAAATATTTTTACCGTCGGAGATCGAAACTTGTGTTGGGGCAGGGATAATGTAATTGAGGTACTCTCCTGAAGATTTTTGTTTGTTTTCTGCTGGAGCATTAATATTGGCCGGTAAAACGCTAATGTAATAAGGCGCGCCTCCCAAATCGTCTGCTGGCACCAGTCCTTTTAATGTCGAAAGGCGGAAAAGAACTTCATTTTTCAATGCTTCATGCGGTTGCAGAGAAAGGGTTTGTTTTTGTATCTCTTTCGTTGTACTTCCAATAAAAAGTTCGGTGAGCTCTTTTTCCTTTTTGTCCAATTCTTTCAGAATGGTGGTAAAGGAAGCACCATCGGCTGGGAAATGATCAACATCTCCGGTCAGGAGACTCAACCGACTTTCCCGTATGCGATAAATTTGTTTGGCAGCTCCTTCGGCAAGTTTTGCTACTGACCCCACCAGCATGTATTCTTCACCAAGAGGAAGAACATTTCTGTCAACCGTTTCTTCAGAAGATTTCTTTTTTGCAGGCGGAATAGAATTTTCAGGCAGCTTGCTTGGAAGAGGAACATTTACACCGCACAGCAAACCGTTCGGATTGACACTAATAAAACGTAGAGGTGATTTTTTTTGTGGATCAATGAAATATGTTTTGCTTGCATCAGGTACAGGTCTTGGTTTAATAGTAATACTCTTGAGCGTGTAAAAAGTCTTTTCTTCGGTTATCACATCGGTAACTGCCAGATAACGTTCCGAATAGCGATAAAAAACACCGGGCTTTTGAATAGTTTTCTCCAGTTCCACTTCAATAGAAAGCTCTGTAAGAGGTAAAGCATATACCAGTCCGGAATTACTTTCGTTCATAATGGATGAACTTTGTGCAAATACCGGCAATATTGCTGAAAGCACCATCAAAATAATAGTTGTTCTTTTCATCTGCTTAATGATTAATTTTTTTACTTTAAAATTTAATTGAATCTTAGAAGAAATTGCTAAATTGCTAAAAAATTCCGAATTTTCTATTAAATATTTGATTGTAATTAGTATATACAAAATTTTTTATAGAAAATCATTGCTATAAAAGTTATCACTATAAAAGATTTTATTTTCATATCAAGGAATATGCCACAACAAATGTATGAAAAACAGCTGCAAATTGCAAAAAAGTTTTTTGTGAAAAATTTGTCTCAAAAAATAATTTATCTGGAAGTAAACCTGGTGTTTTTTTTAAAAAAAATTTGCTGTTACCGTTTGATAAAAAATCTTATTTCTGTTTCACAACGCTGAGTGTTTATAAAAGTATAAATTTATTTTTATTATCTTTGTCCAGCTTAAAAAATCATTTCTTAGCAGCAGAGAGGAGATAGCCTTGCTTGCACGGAAAATTTTTAATGTCCAAATCATAATTGAATCATAAAAAAGAATTAATTGCCTTATTGATTTATGGGTAAAATCATATCGCTGGCTAATCAGAAAGGAGGAGTAGGAAAAACTACGACCGCCATTAATTTAGCAGCTTCTCTTGCATCATTGGGGAATAAAGTTTTACTGGTAGACGCTGACCCACAGGCCAATGCATCTTCAGGGTTGGGAATTGAGGTTCAATCGCTGAAATATACCATTTACGAATGTCTGATTGATGGTGTACCGCCGCAGCAAGCTATTCATGACACGGAAATAGAAAATTTGTCGGTGCTTCCTTCTCATATCGATTTGGTGGGAGCAGAAATAGAAATGTTGAATATGGAAGAGCGGGAAAAGGTAATGCAGCATTTGTTGCGTCCCTTGAAACCCGATTTTGACTATATTTTAATTGATTGCTCGCCTTCATTAGGCTTGATAACTGTTAATGCACTCACAGCTTCCGATTCGGTGATTATTCCTGTTCAATGCGAATATTTTGCGCTGGAAGGCATCAGCAAGCTTTTAAATACCATTAAAATTATTAAAAGCAAGTTGAATCCTTCACTTGATATCGAAGGTTTTTTACTTACCATGTACGACAATCGTCTTCGTTTGGCAAATCAGGTTTATGCAGAAGTAAAAAAACATTTTCAGAACATGGTTTTTGAAAATGTAATATTCCGAAATGTTCGGCTCAGCGAAGCGCCAAGTTACGGGAAACCTGTTATGCTGTATGATCCGGAATCGAAAGGTTCTTCCAATTATCTTGATTTGGCACAGGAATTGATTGCTCGGCAAAAAAGTTAATGTAGCTTGCAATAAAAAATAAAAAGAATAAAATCGCGTTTGCAGTTATGGTAAAAAAATCAGCATTGGGAAGAGGGCTTGGAGCTTTAATTGACACCGACGACATTTATACCAGCGGTTCTTCCTCCATAAGCGAAGTGGATGTGGATTTGATTTTTCCAAATCCCAATCAGCCACGTTCTCATTTTGATGAGGAATCTTTGGCCGAACTGGCTTCTTCCATACGTGAACTGGGAGTAATTTCACCCATTACGCTTCGGAAAAACGATGATGGAACATATCTGATAATTGCCGGTGAACGGCGCTATCGTGCCTCGAAAATGGTTGGCCTCAAATCTATACCGGCGTATGTGAAAACGGCAGCTGATGAGCAGGTGGTGGAAATGGCACTGATAGAAAATATTCAGCGCGAAGATTTGAATGCCATCGAAGTAGCTTTGGCTTTTTATCGGCTATTGGAAGAATATCATCTTACACAGGAACAACTGAGTGAACGAGTTGGCAAGAAAAGAGCAACCATAGCCAATTATTTACGTTTGCTTCGTTTGCCTGCCGAAATTCAGGTGGGCATCAAGGATAAAAAAATTGACATGGGACATGCCCGTGCCATTTTGGGACTGGAAGATCCTGCGGTACAACTTCAACTCTATGAAGCGATTCTGGAAAATTATTATTCTGTCAGAAAAGTTGAGGAAATGGTAAGGCTTTATGTCGAAACAGGCAGTTTTGAAGAAAAACATGCCCACGTTTCCAAACCCAATCCGGTTAGAAAATTAAAAGAATACGAAGAATTAAGGAATCAACTGAGTAAAACTTTCGGTACCAAAGTACAGTTTAGCTGCAACGAACAAGGCAAGGGAAAAATTTCCATACCTTTTTCCAACGATGAAGAATTATCTCGTATAATGGGGTTGCTGGATAAAATTTAAACCAATTTTTAAGTGAAAAGATTTTTTCTGATAGCGGCAGAAATATGGTTTATCTCCTTTTTTGGAATTGTACTCAATGCTCAGATTGTTAACGAAAAAAGAGAGAATATTCAAGATAGTATTGGTCGGTTGCCTGCCATACCTGTGCAAGAAGAAATGCAAACATCAATTGACACAACCCAAAAGGCAGTTTACAAACCCAATCCTTCGAAAATTGTGTGGATGGGAGCAGTTGTCCCCGGTTGGGGTCAAATACTGAACAGAAAA
>JAAYUQ010000078.1 GCA_012517575.1 Bacteroidales bacterium
ACATCATCGTATATACGTTGTAACCCATCATCAAGGTGCAATTTAAAATAACGAGGTAAATCTTTGTCGTTACTGTTAATCTGATAATGTGTGCAAATTAGAAATTCATAAATCGAATAGTAATTTCCAAACAACACATTTTTGCTATATTCTTTACCGCCTGAGTCTTTTACATCCAGCGGCGAAAATTTTACTCCCGATTGTAATGAATATCCAAGCGCAATTCGGGCAATTATATTTTCGGCACCCAAATTGAATTTATGCGTTAATTCAACAACAATTTCTCGGTTTTGACTACTCGTTCTTATCTGCGAAAACATAACTTACTCTTTCAATAAATTATTAATATCAACCTGCTGAATGTAAGAATATAAATTATTATTTTTCAGCACAAAAGCGGAATTCACATAAGGCTTCATTATTTCCAATTCTTCTTCAGTTAACTCTTTATGTAACAATGGAAATAAAATAACTTGTTTAGAAACTGTTGGGTAAAACTCTGTAATGATTTTTTTTGCGTGGCTCTTATCAAACTTCTGTAAGGGACTGTCAATAAAGACAGGAAACTGTATACCTGATTCTTCCACAAGTGCTTTGAGTAGAGAAGTTGCAAAGAGTTGTTGCTCCCCTTTCGATAAAGATTCTTTTTTTATTATGCTACCCCCTGTAGCATAAAGATTTATATCTATTACATCATCTACCACCACAACATCAACATTTTGGATAAAATCTACTTTATGCATTAAGTTGTTCATCGTGATTTTTATACGGCTTTCAAGAGCCGATTTTTTTTCTTTTTTCAGTAAAATAAGAAATGTATTTAGCTCTGCTATAAGTTGTTCAGCAATTTTATCTTTCTTGCTGTTACTATCATCAAGACTCACTTTTTTACTTAACTCCGAAATTTGGCGACTTATAACTGCTAATTCTTTGTTTATTGCGCCACGTTCCTCGTGCAACTGACGGATTTTTTGTTCCAATTCAGCAATTCTTCGTTCACTTTCATTTTTTTGTCTACGAATAGATTTTATTACATTATCATTTTCTTTACTGTTCATATTAGATATATTCCTGGCTGTACGTTCCATTACCTGTTTGTTTTTGCGGTAATCATCAGCAAGGTGCTCAAATTCAAATCTGTAAGTTGTTGTAATATTTGAATATACAGCCAAAAACTCGTCGAAATCTTCCTTGCTTACACTCAATAATGGCGTTTCGTCTGTTGTATTGGTTTGATATCTGGAAATAATATTGTTAAACGAATCAACTAGTTGTTTTTTGTCTTTGGCAGAAATTTTTATATTGTTGAACACTTGCTGCATTTCAGCATTGATATTGCTTAATAGAAAATTCTGATTTCTAACATCATTTTGAGATTGAAGAATATTAAAATCCTTCTCTAACTGTATTTTTGTCTGTTGCAACAGTTTTCCGGAAATTGCAAAAGGTGCGTATTCCAAAAACAGTTTGAGTTGCTGTTTGTATTCGGCATCTTTTTTTCGAGTAGTTTCCAAAAGTGCTTTCTGCTTATTGAGTTCTTCAAGAGTTGTATCATTGCCCTCTCGCAAAAGTAGTATTTGCAGGTTCTCATCTTCCTTTCTTAACAATATCAGTTGGCGGTCGAGGTCGGCAGTTTGTTGGTCTTGTTCAGCAATGGTTTCATTCAGAGATTTTTGTTTTGAAAGTAAACTGTTCAATTTGTTTCGGCTATCAACATCATCAGATTTACGACGGAAACGTAAGCGCATATTCTCAAGGTTTTTCTTCAAGTCCTCGTATTTTTTCACTCCCAAAACCTCATTGTAAGCCGAACAAAGTTTGCGCTTTTCATCTATGGTATTAGTTTCGGCAAGTGATACAATTTTTTCTGAATCGAAAAAGAAGAAGCGAGCAATATCTTTATTGAGAATAAAATCATTAATAAAAACCTCATTTCCAATTTCGCTTGCCAATTCGTTTATTGAACCATCAATTAGAATTTCAACATTTTCTTTATCTAAAAGAATATCGTACGAACGAGTAATTTTCAACGATTGACACGGAATTGACGGAATAAGTATATCTGTAAATTCCAAAGTAACATAATATTGAGACCATTCTTTTATGAATTCAGTATCAGCAGAATAACCTTCTTTTTTTATGCGTGTAAGAGTACTTTGGGTAACTTCAGTATGCAATTTTTGTCTGCAAATTTGATTTAAATTATTGATAACCATATTGTTGTATCCTCCATTCGACATTTCTTTACGAAATGTTTCATCAATATCTATCATCAAACGACCATATAAGCACCATAATAGAGAATGCAAAAATGTAGTTTTACCAAAGCCGTTTTCTCCAGAAATCAAGTATAAATTTTTGTTGTTTCCATTCGGAAAAACAATTTTATTAATCCCTTTATAGAGGCGGTAATTATTTAGTTCTATGGTCTTTATTTTCATACGGCTACCCCTTTATAAAATTATCCAATCGAGCTTCTAAATCAGTTTGAAGTCCATACTTTTTCATTAGGAGTACCTTGTTCTTTTGCAAAGCAAGCAACTCCTGAATGAGCGAATAATGAGCGGGATTGTTGCATGATTTTTCGAGCAGAAGCCGTTCCTGTAAACTGATATTATCGTTTTGCAAATCGTAACCATAGACCTCGTTGTAAATATCATTTACGGTTGTTGAAAAATTGCCGTCCCTGTACCACATCACTTGAATTGCAATCAGTTCTTGGCTTGTAATCAAGTCAAAGCTTGAACGGTACTGCTGTGTGTCTTTTTGGATTGTGAGCAGTTCCCGTAAAAGTTGTATGCGGTATTCCATTGTGTAGTTGCCCATATTATGCCCTGTTACATCAACGGCGGCTTGTCCGTTTCGCCGGGTTTCACTGCGGTTTTCGGAAACATTGCGATTTTCAACCAATTTGTTACGAAAATCAAGTAAGGACTGCATCCACTCAACACCGTTTTTTATTAGTGACGACATTGATTTGTCTTCTTTTACAACCGTACAAACCCAACAACCAAAGCGACTTTGTCCACAGCTACGGTGGGAATCATTGGTTACAATAGTAGGACATTCGTAATCGTCTGCTGAAGCGTCCATATAGATTTTATAAAGAATCTGATTGTCAAAGCCCCAAGGCGAAGGAATTGCATTGATAATCCACCATACTTCTTCTAACATCAATTCTTTAATTGGTGCATAAGTGTAAGTGTTTGGGTTTAGCGGGTGCTTTGAAAGTCGGTGCCCTTTTATATTGTGTTTTTGGATTGATTTTGCCCGCTGCTGACTTTCTGCAAGTCGTGTTCCGATTAGAATTATTGCTTCGCCGTCTGCAGCAACTTGATGAGTTATTAATGTTGAGGTCGGTTTAATCTTCATTTTTTCCGTACAGAAACGGAATGAATTATTTGGCACAGGATAACCCTTGCCAATTACGCAACACCAAAATGTATCTTCAATTTGTGGTGTGGTAGTTTTTACTGTAATTGGTAATTGCTGTTCTTTTGCGGCTTTCTGAATGATTTGTAAAACATTACTAACATATTCTTCAATTACAGGATTTTCTACCATTGTATCATTGCAAACAACATAAACGTGTCGCTTAAGAGTTGCATGTGGATTGTCTTCTTTGATTCTCAGAAGGGCAAGCCAGACCAAAGTAAGCAATACAGTAGAATCTTTTCCTCCGCTAAAACCAATTATCCAAGGACGATTATAGCGGTCGACCTCCTGGTATTGGTCTATTAATTCTTCAATAATAGATAATATTCTTTCGGGTAATTTTGACATTTTTAATAGATTTTTGTGTAATAATTTATTTTTTTTCTCTGCTAACTCTTTCTCATCGTCCAACACTTCGACTATTTTATTTGTTAACCAAAATGATAGCAATGAATTTTCATCATTCGAACACAATTGGGAAGGGGCAATTACTTACTAAGGTAGTGATATCCGATTTCCCGATTCAATTTTACAACCTATCGTATTGCATAGCCTTTCATCTCCGATTTTATGGGCGACCAGCATCCCTGTTATGCTTTTTTACTTTTTTATTTTGTGAAAAATAATATCACAATAAGCAAAGATAAACAATTATTCACAAATAAAACAAGCGTAAAAGAAAAGATTTGGACATATAAAAGGGAGTAAGCTAATTTGATAATGGATGGATGAAAATCATTGCTGGCGAGGGAATTATAAATTTTGAAAGCAAATCACAAAGTGTTTTCCATATTTCGGTCGAATCGTTCCATTCTTCCACGACCTCCACCGTTCAGGGCTCGCATGCGATAAGAGAAACTCAACATGAAATAACTCGTCAATGCGTTGGTTTCGGAATCGGATAAGTAGTTGGAGCCGACATTACGACTGATATTCAGACGTTGTTGCAGAATGTCGTTGATGATCAGACGCAACTGTCCCCTATTTCCTTTCAGGAACAATTTACTGATTTGTGCATTCCAGATGATCTCGTCCTTGTTGTATCCGGCAGAAAGTCCTCGATTAGCCGTCCAGCGAATATCGCTCGAAATCGAAAACGATTTGGGCAGTGTGAGTTGGGTATTGTACGAAAGATTATATCGATAGGAATGTTGCGAATTTAGATGTTCGAGGGAATAATCCGTATTGGAATAATTGACGGTTCCCCGAAATTGACCGTAATACCAGTCGTTGCTATAACTCAAAGTCAAGGATTCAGACAGACTGGAAGTTTTGGAGATATTCTTTTGGCTTTCCCTGCTTACGCGCGTATAGCCGATTTGATTTCGGTATCCGACATTGGTATGCGTCGTAAATTTCAACTTCATTTTCTTGTCAAGCGCACCAGCATAGAGCAACGTTCCGTTGGTGTTCCATGATCCACTCACATTTATCGGCATGGTATGCTGAATGCCGTTTTCGTAGGAAGTGAAATTCACAATATCATTTTGGACGTAACTATAATTCCAGGTAGCCGTCAACGAACGTTGTTTTTCCCGATGGTTGTAATTATATTCCAACGAACCGTTGTGGTTGAACGAGGCAAGCAAATCGGGATTGCCAGTCCGAATATTCAATGGATTGGTTGTATTGGGTGTAGGATCAAGTTGATTGATTGAAGGCTGTCGAGTACTGCCATTGTAGCGAAACCGAAAATTCTTTCGGATAGCCTTATCTCCCATACGATAATTAAACTCAAGCTGAGGAGCATAATTCACGGCTTTTCTCGGTTGAGGATCGAACACGACGGAATCTGTTCCGTTTTGGAACCAATTGTCGATAAAACTTTTGCTGTTGATATACAATGGCGCAATATTGATGCCGATATTATAGGAATATTTCGGTAATTGTGCACGAAAGTTTAACCGAATATTCTGTGATGTTGTCAGATTTTCGGAGCTTTTGCTGTATTCCGGATTCAGACGGGTATAATCGAGCAGCGTGGAATCGTAATCGAAAGTTCTTCTCAGATTTTCAGTGGTGTTACGCTGTACATTATAGGCAAAATTGAGAAAATAATTTTTCGCAATGGGTTCTACATAGGTGAATCTGAAATTGGCCGAATTGCGATCGGCTTCGGAGTTCGATAGCTGGTTGAGACGTGTTATCCTCACCGTCGGAGCATAAATATCGGTTTCGGAAATATTGTTGCCCGATCCCGTATTTTTACTGGTGTTGAACGATCCGCTAAAACTGATGCGACGTCCTTTCTTCGAAAGTTTGCGTGAAATATCCACTTGCAGACCCAAATCGGTTCCGTCGGAATTCAACCGGTTGTTCGAAGCACTCTCATTGGCCAATTCTCCGTCTTCGGCATTGATATGCGTTTGCTGCGCCGAAGATTGTCGCGACAAAGACCAGTTGCGCGAAAACGCAGGCGTAACGAGAATCGTTGTGAGGGTATCGGGATTATATTCCAGTTTGGCTGAGAAAGAAAAATTGTTGTTGAAATCGCGCGACGAAGAATTGGAAAATCGATAAGTCGTACTGTCGTTTTCGAAAAAGTTGGTACGATGGTCTTTCCTAATGATATTATTGTCGCCATAGTTGTAGGAGGCATTCCCACCAATTTTCAATTTATCGCCGATAACGTCGGCCGTATTTATGCCAAATACGTTCGAGCTGGTGATTCCACCTCCGCTATCGCCGCTACCTCGACTCATGCGCACCGCATTTTGTCGATTAGTCGAACCTCGTTCGTTGATATTGTTGGCATTGGCAATCAACGATAGCTGATCATTGTCCGAAAACCGATTGGCATTTCCATTCAGCGTATATCTCGACTGATCGGCCGATGGGTTTCGGGTCATATTTCCGATTCCACCATTCACATTTCCAATCCAACCCTGCTTCATGCCTTTCTTAATCGTGATATTGATAATGGTCTCCGGATCGTCGTCTTCCACGCCGGTAAGAATTGCCAGATCCGATTGTTTTTCAACAACCTGAATCTTGTCCACCATGTCGGCATTAAGGTTTTTGGTTGCCATTTTCGGGTCGTTTCCGAAAAACTCCTTTCCGTCCACAAACACTCTTCTTACGGTTTTACCGGCGGAAGTAGTTATTTTTCCCTCGTTGTCGACTTCCACACCCGGAAGACGTTTCAGTAGATCTTCCACTACAGCCCCTTCCGGCACTTTAAATGCCGCAGCGTTGTATTCGACAGTGTCTTCGCGCACCTGCATTTCGGGAACTTGGGCAACAATGGTAATTTCGTTGAGCTTCACTTCGGATGGCGAAAGCAGAATGTTACCCAGATTAACGCTTGCAGAGGATGCAGGCGCGAGATCAACCACTTTTTCCACCGGCTTATATCCGATGTAACTCAATCGTAATTTGTATTTGCCTTGCGCAACATTTTTCAATTCGAATTGCCCAGCCTGATTCGTGGTAGTGCCCACAACCAGCGAATCGCTTCGATTGCCGATCAGCGAAACCGTAACCAGTTCCAATTTGCTTTGATCAACCGAATCAACCACCACTCCCGAAATCGCATATCTTCCGATGCTACTTTCTGCCGTATTCTGTGCTTCCAGCGCATAAAGAGGGAACATCAGAAGTAGCAGCATCAACTGTTTTATAAAGTAATTCATTACTTGTCTTTAAACATTTTGTATGATTTTTTTATAAAATACTGATAGTCAATAAAAAAGATATTTTTTGTTTGGTGGTAAATCGTTGATGGATAAAAGCTTTATAACTGGTGAGTAGAATTTTCTACAGTATTTGTTGGATTTCAGAACTTGTGGTTATAAGTTATTGATAACAAAAAAAGGAGGAGAAAATCCCCCTTTTATTTTGAAATTAATTATAAACTATCTCCAAAATCTTCTTTAAATTTCGCCATAAGTTTTTGCGGCCAATCGCTAACCGGCTCCAGGCCTCCCATAAAAAAGCGCAGTACAGGCGGTTCATAAACAAATCGAAGTCCGCCGATGAGCTGGCGGTTATCGTACAACCAATTTACACGGTCTTCTACATATTTTATTTGCGACAACGTGAACACACGACGTGGAACAGCTAAACGCAACAATTCCATATCGGCGTAAGTTTCGTTTCCGTATTCGTCGCGTTGATTTGAAATGGAACCTCTTTCCATTCCCCGAATACCGGAAATCAGAAACAGTGCTGCGGCAAGTGCTCCCGCAGGATATTCTTTTTGAGGAATATGTGCGCAAATTTGCATGGCATCCAGATGAACGCCCAACACACCGGCTGGTTTTATAACGGGAATGCCTTTGGTGTCGAGAGCATTCACAAGATATTCAATAAAATTTGGGCTTTGGCAAATCATTGTTTCATCCAATGTCTCGTATAAACCAACGGCCATAGCTTCCATTTCGCGTACCGACATACCGCCATAGGTGAGAAAACCTTCAAAAAGAGGAACCAGCGCTTCCAATTCATGATAAATTTTATCACTATTCGTACAAATTCCGCCTCCACGAGACGAGCTGAGTTTGCGGGCAGAAAAATACACCAAATCGGCTAAACCGGTCATGGTTTTCAGTATTTCGCCCAATGAAGTGTCCTTAAATTCTTCTTCCCGCAATTTAACCAGATAAGCATTTTCACCGATCAGGCTGGCATCGAGTACCAGACGAATGTTATATTTGTCGGCAATAGCTCTTACATCACGCAAGTTTTGTACCGAAAAAGGTTGTCCACCAATCAGATTGGTAGATGCTTCCATCCTTATGAAGGGTATGTTTTCAGCGCCGTATATCTGAATCGTTTCTTCCAGTTTTTCGAGGTTCATATTTCCTTTGAAAGGATGAGAAGAATTTATCACATAAGCTTCATCGTATAGGAGTTCGGCAATTTTTCCACCATATTGGGTTATATGTGCCATGGCTGTCGTAAAATGGTAATTCATTGGTATGATACTTCCTTTTTTTACATAAGCGTAAGAAATAATATTTTCTGCAGCACGTCCTTGATGGACAGGCAAATAATATTTTTTATCCAATACGTCCTGAACAGCTTTGAGCAGTCTGTAAAAACTCTGCGAGCCGGCATAAGCGTCATCAGCCTGCATCATGGCAGCCATCTGATTGTCGCTCATGGCATTAGTTCCACTATCGGTCAGCATATCCAGAAAAACGTCTTTGGTACTTAGCCTGAAAGTATTGTAGCCACCTTCCTGCAAAGCTTCCAAACGCCTTTCAATGGGCACAAGATGTAATTTCTGCACTATTCTGACTTTGTGTAATTCCAGGGGGATGTTTTCGCCTTTGTAAAATTTGATTTCTTGCATGATAAAATAATTAAGAGTTTTATTAAAAAATTTGGTTTAAAATGAAAATATTCAGATTATATCGGTAAATTAATTGATTATCTCGAATTAATTTAAAATTTGCTATGTCAAAAAACGTAACCTAAACAAGTTTTAGATTTTAAAAAATTAGAATTTTTTCTTTTCCGAAAGATTGCGAAAAACAAAATACACTTCAATAATCGAAAAACGTTATAATTAACTGATGTTTACAAAAAATAGTATGAAATATTTTAAAAAAATTGATTTATTAATTTTATATATTGATTTTCAGATAATTAATAAATTTCCAAATTAATGTTGCCAAATGTACTAAAGGATTACTGCAGATTGTTGAAATTATTTTCGGAGAAAGAACACTTATTTGTGGACAACTCTTTTCTTTGTCAAAATAATTATTATTTCTGAGAAAAATCGATTTTTTTCAGTTATTTTTAAACGTTAGAAATTTCTTTTCCGAAAGGCGTAAGGGATAAGGCGGCAAGTTTAAAATGCTGCATGGCAAATGGCAGTCCGATAATGGTTATTGCCAACAATGCTCCAAAAATCAGATGCGTGATGGCAATCCAAAAACCGCCAACCAAAATCCAAAAAACATTCATGATTACTGAAAGCAAGTTACCTTCCGATTTACCAGCTTTAACTTCGCTGCCGAATGGCCACAAGGCCAATACAGCCAATTTGAGTGTTTGCAGACCAAAAGGAATGCCGATAATGGTAATCATAAGCAAAATACTGGCTATCAAATATTCGATGGAAATGAGGAGACCACCAAAAATTAACCATAATAAATTTCCTAACCACTTCATAATAATATACTTTTGATAGATTTTTTTAAAAATTTCAGGATAAACGATTTTTATAATCTTCGTATCCAAATTGTCTGATCAATTTGAATTCGTTGTCTTTGCTCCAGATCCCTATAGCCGGATGGCTAACGCCATTGAACATGGTAGTTTTAACCATTGTATAATGAATCATGTCTTCAAAAATAATACGATCTCCAATTTTCAATTCCTTATCGAACGACCAGTTACCCATAAAATCTCCTGCCAGACAGCTGTTTCCTCCCATGCGATAGGTTGGTTTTCCTGCTTGTTCGTCGCAAGCATTTGTAATTACGGGTTTATAAGGCATCTCGAGGCAGTCGGGCATGTGGCACGAAAACGAAACATCCAACATGGCAGTTTTAATTCCGTTATTTTCAACTATATCTATAACGGAAGAAACCAGTACACCGGTTTGCCATGCAAAAGCACTTCCTGGTTCCAAAATCACCTCTAAATGCGGATAGGCAGATTTAAACGACCGAATAAGTGAAATCAGATGCTCTGTATTGTATCCTTTTTTTGTCATTAAATGACCGCCTCCCATATTTATCCATTTAATCTGCGGAAAAAATTTTCCGAATTTTTGTATCACCACTTCAAGCGTTTTTTCCAGTTCATAAGAAGTTGATTCACACAAGGTATGAAAATGCAAACCTTCCACACCTTCAGGGAGTTTGTCGCCCAGCGAATCGGCCGTTATGCCCAATCTCGAACCTGCAGAACACGGATTGTACAAGGCTGTTTCCACTTGCGAATATTCCGGATTAATGCGCAAACCACATGAAATTCCTTTTTTTGCTGCCTGAGGATGAAATTGCTCAAACTGTCGTAAAGAATTGAAAGTAATGTAGTTGCTGTAGGAAGATATTTCTGAGAATTCTTTTTCGGTAAAAGCCGGAGAATAAGTATGAGCCTTATTTCCCATTTCTTCGAACGCCAGTTTGGATTCTGCCAGCGAACTTGCAGCAGCGTGATTCAAATCGTATTCTTTTAAAATCGGGAAAACTTTCCACAAAGCAAATGCCTTGAAAGCCAAAATAATCTCAGCACCCGATTTTTCCTTGACGTTACGGATTAATTCCAGATTTTTTCGAAAAGCAACTTCATCCAAAATGTAGCACGGAGAAGGTATTTTAGAATAGTCCATCGTTAAAAAAATATTTTTGAAAAGGGATTTCTTGATATGAATTTTTTTACTAACCAACTTGTAAAAAACTTCCAAAAAGTCATGCATACAAAGATAGAACAAATATTTATAATGTTTTTTAATTGAACCAATTGAATGCATTGAATTTTTTTAGCGATGTTCAATAAAAAACCCTTATTGAAAGCATATCAATAAGGGCTTTTTCGGCTTTTATAAAACTTGTATTAACAATTATTTTTCTATTTGTTTGTTGTCGGCTTTGCCTTTAATTTCAGGCTTCTTAGACAGAGGTTTTTCATCATCATAGTCGTCATCAACAATTTTCAGTTGCCTCTTTTGAATTTCATAAGCGATAGGGCAGGCAATAAACAATGTCGAATATACGCCAATGATGGTACCTATCAACATGGCGAAAGAGAATCCTCGAATGGTTTCACCGCCAAACAGGAAGATGGTTCCAATGGTGATAAATACCGTCAAAGATGTACTGAAGGTACGAACTAGGGTCTGATTGAGCGCTTCATTCATCAATCGCTTCTTGTTGCGTTTGGGATAATATTTCAGATTTTCACGAATACGGTCGAAGATAACCACCGTATCGTTAACCGAATATCCAATAATGGTCAACAAGGCTGCAACAAAGTTCTGGTCGACTTCCAACGAAAATGGTACCAACCCACTGAAGACGCAATAGCATCCAATGATAAAGAGCACATCGTGGAAAAGAGCGGCAATGGTTCCAACGCTGAAAGCTACATTTCTAAATCGCATCAAGATGTATAGACCGATAACTATGATAGCTATGAATACTGCAATGTATGCAGAAGTTTTTACATCATCCGCAATAGATGGCCCCACTTTTTGAGAATTGATAATATTCTCGTGAACAAACTGCTCTTTTGTCGTTCCGGCCGGTAGATATTCTTTCAGACCGTTGTACAGTAAATCGCTGATTTCGTCATCGACAGCTGCTTTGTCATCATCAATTTTGTAATTCGTGTTGATACGCACTTGTTTGTCGTTGCCAATTGTAATTACCGACAAAGAAGCATTTTGGAAATAATCTTCCAAACTGTTTTTTATTTCGTCGGTTCTTACCGGTTGTTCAAAACGCACAATATAGTTTCTTCCCCCTGAGAAATCGACTCCGGGAGTCAACCCTTTTGTGAACAGTGCAATAACAAACAGAGTTAAAATAGTTCCTGAAAAAATGTAGCCGTATTTTCGCTTTCCAATAAAATCGATTTTTGGATGGAGGAGCAAACTCTTTGTCAAATTGGTGTGGAACTTCAAATCGAGCCATTTGTCTTTTGCATGGAACGATTCATAGATTATTCTGGTTACAAAAACGCTAGTAAATACCGAAGTAATTAACCCAATAATTAACGTTGTGGCAAATCCGCGAATAGGTCCTGTTCCAAAAATATACAAAATAATTCCGGTCAACAGTGTGGTAACATTACCATCGATAATTGCTGACAAAGCATTTTGATACCCGCTGACGAGGGCTTTTTTCATGTTTTTACCCGCTCGAAGTTCTTCCTTGATACGTTCATAAATCAACACGTTCGCATCCACCGCCATTCCCAAAGTCAGTACAATACCGGCCATACCAGGTAGTGTGAGCACAGCTTGAAATGAAGCCATGATTCCGAGCATCAGAAAAACATTCAGTAATAATGCAAAATCAACTACCAAACCGGGAATCAATCCGTAATTTACCTGCATATAGAGCAAAATCAGGATGAATGCAATTATGAATGAAATCAAACCCGCCTGAATTGCTTCCTTACCCAACGTTGGGCCAACTACATCTTCCTGAACAATACGGGCAGGAGCCGGCATTTTTCCCGACTTTAGCACATTTGCCAAGTCTTTTGCTTCTTCGACAGTGAAATTTCCCGTAATCTGGGAATTGCCACCTGTAATTTCGTTCTGGACAGTGGGATAGGAATATACATATCCATCCAAAACTATGGCAATAGATTTACCAATGTTGTCGCGTGTCATTCGTGCCCATGTTTTGGCACCTTCAGCGTTCATACTCATGCTGACATTGGCATAAGCAGAAGTTTGGTCAAAATCGGCGCGTGCATCTGTAATT
Organism: Bacteroidales bacterium; assembly: GCA_012517575.1. Taxonomy (GTDB): domain Bacteria; phylum Bacteroidota; class Bacteroidia; order Bacteroidales; family Paludibacteraceae; genus MVYY01. Next base: position 12,831 of record JAAYUQ010000078.1, read on the forward strand.
ACATCACCACCAAGCGGTGCTCGTCCATCTCGCGTATTCACTTTCAGAGCTATCAGTTCAAACCATTCACCATTTTCATCACGGGATTTTACACTCCATCTCAGTCCCAAATCGCGTGGCAGAACTTCTCTCACTTGTTTCATCTTAAAGTACGAATTGACCAAAGACGTGTCTTTGCTGTGAACCAGTCCGATAAGTGGGCCGCGTCCAATCTTTCCATCCATTACATTCAACTGAATAAGCGAAAACAAAGGATTTTCCTTTTTTTGTTTTTCCATAAGTTTCAGTGAATCGCCTGCTGACTCGTTCTTTTTTTCCAAAGCTGCTTTCAGGCTGTCAACCGAAGAAACTTTTTGAGCACTTTTTTGTGCAGGAGTTGAAGGTTGTGTTTGTGTCTGAGCAGTTAATGAATCTTTTTTCTGAGCTACATTCAGACTGTCAATGTTGCTCATCGAAGCCAAAATGCGGTTGGCTTCAACCAAATTATTAAATATTTCGCTTAAATCGTAAGTTTCCCAAAATTCAAGATTGGCCGAACCCTGTAAAAGTTTTCGTACGCGTTCCGGTTCTTTTATACCCGGTAACTCTATTAAAATTCTTCCCGAACTACCAATTTTCTGAATATTTGGCTGTACAACGCCAAAACGGTCGATACGTGTACGCAATACGTTGAATGAATTGCTGATGGCATCATCGATTTCCTGACGAAGTACTTTTACGACTTCTTCGTTTGTAGATGTCAAAGAAATTTTATCCTTTAATTCGTATGTGCTGAAAATGGAGGCAAGTTTAGCATTTGGATCGAGTTCCTTATAAGCCTGAACAAAAAGATCCAGATAAGTAGCCTGGCTGCTTGACTTTTGACGCTCGGAGGCAATTTGCAGGGCCTTTGTGAAATTGGGAGTTGTGTTGTAATTGGAAAGTGCACGAAGAATATCGGGCACAGACACTTCGAGAATAACATTCATTCCGCCTTTCAAGTCGAGTCCCAAACCCAGCTCACGTTCTCTGCATTCTTTCAGCGTATATCCCAGCCAAACTTTTTCGTTTGCCAATGAATCCAGATAACGATATTCTTTTTCTTTATCCCCGCCGGCGTATGCTTTAGCTTTTGAGCTATACCTGTTGGAAACAAATGAGAAAGACAGGTAATATAAAGACACAATAACCAGCACACCAAGTATAATCTTGATAAGTCCTTTGTTTTGCATTTGAGAAGATTTATAAAATTAATGTTGACATTTTTTTAATGAGGTGCAAATATAGTAT